>NZ_JBWXVC010000002.1:0-362971 GCF_059901175.1 Fructilactobacillus sp. X3R5C2 | reverse complement strand
TTGGAGGATTAGCTCAGCTGGGAGAGCATCTGCCTTACAAGCAGGAGGTCACAGGTTCGATCCCTGTATCCTCCATAACATATGGTCCGTTGGTCTAGTTGGTTCAGGACGCCTGCCTGTCACGCAGGAGATCACGAGTTCGAGTCTCGTACGGACCGTTTGTTGTGGGTAACCCTTGCAACATTAATTAAATAGTTTTATTATTATAAATGTCATAAAAGACAATGGCTCGGTAGCTCAGTTGGTAGAGCAACGGATTGAAGCTCCGTGTGTCGGCAGTTCGATTCTGTCCCGCGCCATTATATGGAAGGATAGCGAAGTCTGGCTAAACGCGGCGGACCGTAAATCCGCTCCTTCGGGTTCGGTGGTTCAAATCCACTTCCTTCCATTTTATTTATAGGGATATCGTACAACGGTAGTATACCGGTCTCCAAAACCGTTGATGTGGGTTCAATTCCTACTATCCCTGTTTATGATGTTATGGCGGTAGTGGTGAAGTGGTTAACACATCGGTTTGTGGTACCGACACGCGTGGGTTCGATTCCCACCTACCGCCCTTTTGATTGCTTGGTTCCAGTAGGGAAGGGCAGTTGTTAAGGCTTAGTGCCTTTATGGCGGTATAGCCAAGTGGTAAGGCAGAGGTCTGCAAAACCTTCATCACCGGTTCAAATCCGGTTACCGCCTTTGTTTTACTGCTTTAGCAATCATTAGCATGCCGGAGTGGCGGAACTGGCAGACGCGCTGGACTCAAAATCCAGTGATCATTGCGATCGTGTGGGTTCGAACCCCACCTCCGGTATAACATAGTTATATAGCTTATCTTAGCAAATCAAGAACGTTGTTATGGCAACGTTCTTTTTTTATACTCTGATCTTACTGTGTATAGTTTATTTAATTTTTAAGTGGGTCACACCCTTTAAATACGTGTTATAAATAAAATGGCAAAATAAAAAGCCATCGTAAAATGACTTTTTATCTTATTATGTTTTATTGGTTAACTTGACCTAAGTTGTTTTTATTAATGGCATACTTAGCTTGTTCAGGGGTGTATCCCTCAGCTTCAGAAGTTAGCTGATCGTAAACTTGTTGAGCTGATAAATGTTGTTCTTTCGAATAGTTTTTTGCTGATTTAACCGCGTTTTCTTGATAATCTTTATCACTGAATTTATTAACGGCCGATTGAGCCGCTTCTGGTTTAAATTTATTTCCAGATTGTGATGTTAATTGAGTATATAAACGCTTCTTAGACATTGGAACAGATTCCATATAGCTTTTAGCGGTATTGTATGCATTATTGCTCTCAGTGTTTGCGCTATCAGTTGTTGAAATTGCCGACGCCGTTTTAGACGAACTCTCTAGTTTTACTTTTTGGGATGTTTGACTGCTGGATGTGGCAGAACTACTTTTCTTTTTATCACTGTTACTTCCAACAACGAAGATTACTACAAGTATGATGATTGCAATTATGATCCAAACCCAGAATCGTTTATACCATTTCTTTTTTTGTTTTTCCTTTGCCATAACAAACTCCTTATATTAGCTTTTAACGTCAATCGGTTTTGGACGTATTTTATAATCATACTGATTATTTATTATTTAGTGACACCCGAAACACTACCTATTTAGTATATCAAAGTAGCATAAATAAAAAAATCATCAACTTAATCTTTAGTTGCTGACACATAATTATTGATGATAAAGTAGTTTTGTCAAAATAGTTGACGTTCCTTATTCCACCGTACACGCGGCAAAGATTGAGGGAGAGGTCAGGTAATTAAGCTTTCTTCTTGCTAAGTAACACTGATGTGACATATACTAATAATGCAGGGATGAGTCCGGGTACATTAAGGTTCTGTTGATCCTTCATTGTTGTTAATTTATTAACTGCCCGGACTTAGACCTGTTTTTTGATGGCTAAGCTAATTATGATAATTGATGCATTAAGATGAAATAGGGATCACCATTTGGTGATCCCTATTTTCGTTTATTTCGAAGTTTTATTTTTAACTTTCTCAATTTTAATTTTTGTTTCTTAAGCTTTAACTTTTGTTTTTTTAATCGTAACTTTTCACGCTTAAGTCTTGCTTCACGTCTCCCAAGCATATTGATCAACCCCTTAATTGAACTAGTACTTATGATACACTCTTCTTTTTTATAATCCAATCATCATTTTCATAGCTAAATTTAGCTTTTAAATCACTTTAAGAATTACTATAATTGGTTCAATGTGAATTTTGGTTATCATTTTAATTCAAGGGAGGAAAAAATGGAAAACGAAAATAAGTACGAAGTTCATCCCATTCCAAAGAACGAACGCAACATGAGCTATTGGGATATGTTTGCTAACTGGTTTGGAGCAAACGCTAATAATGGAACTTGGTTTATTGGGGGTATTATTGCCGCTTGTGGTTTATGGGGCGGTTTTAGTGCTTTGGTGATTGCCTCAATTATTTCATATCTGTTTCTAAGTTTAATTGGATATGAGGGGTATAAAACGGGTTTATCGACGACAACTTTGAGTCGGGCGACATTTGGAATCAGGGGAAGCATGATCCCATCGGTTGTCAATTTAGTGATGTTTATGGGTTGGACCGCGGTTAATACTTTTATTGCGGCAACTTCATTATCCTATATTTTTAATTCATTCTTTGGATGGCCAATCTTTGGGAAGTCTGGTGGTACGTTCGGTTTAGTTGTTGGAATTCTGGTTATGAGTATTTTACATATTCTTAGTGTTATATCAGGGCAACGATCCATTAGAATTATTGAAAGAGTTGGAATTATTCTAGTTATAGTCTTTGTAATATGGGAAGTCTTGGTAGTGTTTAGAGATGTTTCGTTTACCCAACTTGCTCATTATATGGTTCCCAAAAGGGATCGGATGCCGTTTGGAGCAGCAATTGATAGTCTGGCTGCGTTTAACTTGGCATGGGTTACCAGTGGAGCTGATTTTACTAGATTTACTAATAAAAAGCGTGTTTCAACAAGTGCACCATTTTTGGGAGCTTTACTAGGGGCAGTCAGTTTTGCATCCATCGGATTATGCACTACCATCAGTATTGCCATTACGTCTGGAGTCTATGATCCCAATAATTCTGATCCAAGTACAGTGGCCAATAAATTGGGTCTAGGAATGATTGCAATGATTGTGATTGTCTTAACCAGTATGACTGCTAATGCTGTTAATTTACAGGCGGCTGGATCAGCATTAACGAATATGTATCATAAATTGACATTAAAACAGTCGTTGTTGATTGTCACCGTGGTGGCGATGATTTTAACCTTTACCCCACTTTTAAGTGGAAGCTTTCTTTCTGCTTTTACGGCCTTCCTTGATTATATTGGGATGTTTTTAGGCCCAATCATCTCCATCATGCTAGTAGATTACTTTCTTCTTAATGATCGTGACTACCGTTTGGAATCATTTGGAGATCCGAAAGGAGAGTTTTGGTATAGCCATGGAGTGAATTGGTTTGCGTTTTCACTTTGGATTTTAGGAGTTTTGTTATACTTAATGTTGAAAAATGTTGCAATTGTTAAAAATACCATTGGAGCAACTTTTATTGTAATGGCAATTATTGCTGTTCTCTACTACGTTATCGGTCGGGCGTTAGAAAGACGGGACAAATAAAATGATTATTAAACAGGGATATATTGAGAATTCGACAAAAAAACAAGACATTTTAGTTAAAGATGGAAAGATTAAAGAGATTGGTGATCACATTGATGATCTTAAAGAAGAGGTGATTGACGCGAATGGTAAATTAATTATTCCACCATTTATTGATTCACATGTCCATTTAGATTCGACTCTGACAGCTGGTGAACCCCGGTTTAATGAAAGTGGAACCCTATTTGAGGGTATTTCAATTTGGTCTGAGCGAAAACAAAGCTTATCTGAAAAAGACGTTAAGGAGCGCGCCATTAAAACGCTCAAGAATCAGGCTGAACATGGAATTCAGTTCGTTAGAAGTCACGTTGATACTACTGATCCCAATCTTACCGCTCTTAAAGCACTTCTTGAGGCAAGAGAACGGGTATCTAGTTTTATCGATCTCCAATTAGTTGCTTTTCCACAGGAGGGGATTCTATCATTTCCACATGGCAAAGATTTACTAACAGAAGCTGTCAAAATGGGAGTTGACGCCGTGGGTGGAATTCCCCACTACGAATTTAATCAATATTATGGGCGTGATTCACTAACGTTTTTGATGAACTTAGCTGAAAAATATGGCAAACTTGTTGACGTTCACTGCGATGAAATTGATGATCCCAATTCCAGAAATTTGGAAGTTCTAGCTACTTTGGCGTATGAATCAGGACTAAGTGATCGGGTGACTGCAAGTCATACAACGGCTCTTGGATCGTATAACGATGCATATGCCGATAAGTTGATGAGAATTCTTAAGATGTCAAAGATTAACATGGTAGCCAATCCACTAGTTAATATGCATTTGGGTGGTCGATTTGATACTTACCCTAAACGACGGGGTCTAACGAGAGTCAAGGAACTTTTAAAGCATGGAATCAACGTCTCGTTTGGAGAGGACGATGTAAAAGATCCGTGGTATCCAATGGGGAACGGTAACATGTTGGATGCGCTTTACGTTGGTATTTTAGCGAGTCAATTGATGGGGTACCATCAAATTATGGATTCATATAAATTGGTTACTACCAACGCTGCTAAAACTTTACATGTTAGTGATCATTATGGAATTGAGAAGGGGAAACCCGCTAGTTTCTTAATCTTTGATACAGATAATTTTTATAATGAATTAACGAAAGAAGAACGCTTTTATACTCGATTAGAAACGGGAAAGTTTTGGTTAAAAAACAACCAGAAGAAGTTCAAACTCATTTTGATTAGGTTTTAGTCAGTGGACTTCACTTTCATTTTCTTTGTGATATGATGAACGTAAAGATTACATTGAGGAGGCAATTATAATGGTAGAAGAAGCTAATACCGAGATCCCTAAAACTATGAATGCTTGGGAAATTGTTAAACCTGGACCGATTAACGGAAGGAAATCTCCCTTAAAATATGTTAGAAAAGACGTTCCAGCACCTGGTGATGGTGAAGTCTTGGTTAAGGTATTAACGTGTGGAGTTTGTCACACGGATTTACACGTTACCGAGGGTGATTTACCAGTCCATAAAAAAGATCTAACTCCTGGACATGAAATTATTGGTAAAGTAGTTAAAAATGGTCCTCATACTCGTCGATTTAAAATTGGTGATCGAATCGGAATCCCATGGTTACGGAAAACATGTGGTGTATGTAAGTATTGTCGTTCTGGCAGAGAAAATCTATGTCCATATTCTAAATATACGGGATGGGATCATGATGGTGGCTATGAGGAGTATACAACCGTTCCAGAGGGATTTGCTTATCGAATTCCAGAACGGTTTAATTCGCTTCAAGCAGCCCCACTGCTTTGTGCTGGAATCATTGGGTATCGGGCTTTTGAACGTGCTAACATTCCAGCTGGTGGTACCCTTGGAATTTATGGCTTTGGTGGGTCTGCTCACATCACCGCGCAATTGGCGATTGATCAGGGAATTGACGTTCACGTCTTTACACGAGGTGAAGATGCCAAACAATTTGCCTTGTCACTTGGGGCAAAATCAGTAAATAACACATATGATATGTCGCCCGTTCCTCTAGATTCATCGATTATTTTTGCACCAGTCGGTGAGGCTGTTCCTAACGCGTTGAAAAGTTTAGCTTCTGGAGGGACTTTAGCATTAGCCGGAATTCATATGACTGATATTCCTCAGATGAGTTACGAAGATCATATTTTTCACGAAAAGAACTTAACGAGCGTTGAAAGTAATACGAGAAGTGATGGCGAAGAGTTTTTGACCTTAGCTGATCGGCTACACATCGAACCTGACGTTACTGAGTTTCCACTTTCAAAGGCGGATGAAGCATTGAAAAGGGTCGCAAAAGGTGATTTGAAAGGTGCGTGCGTTTTAAACGTCGGGTTAGAGAGTGATTAGTTTCTAAATAAAATAAAAGGGATCTACCAATTATAAAATTTTTCGGTTGGAAATTTTATTGACAAACAATCATATAAAATATATCATTTTAACTAAATAAATCTTTAAGTGTGTCCAGTGAGGCAGCAAGATTTCGAATTTTAAAGTGATACTGTGAAACTTTATTTAATCGAAGACTGTTGTCCACTTGGACAGCAGTTTTTTTATTAAAGAAGGGGAGTCAGTATAAATGTCTCAGAAAAAGGACTATGTATTAGGAATTCATGATCGTCCATCACCGTTAAAGTGGGTCGGACTTTCCTTACAACACATGTTTTCAATGTTTGGTAGTACAGTAATTGTTCCATTGTTGGTAGGTTTAAGCCCAAGTATTGCGCTCTTTGCATCGGGAATTGGGACCTTACTCCATGTTCTAATTACTAAGGGGAAAATTCCGGCATATATGGGTTCGAGTTTTGCCTTTGTGACTCCCATGATGGCGTTAATGAAAACGACCGGAATTTCAGGAGTTTCACAAGGAGTAGTTGCCGTTGGTTTAGTTTATGTGGTGGTTGCCACGATTATTTCATTTATTGGATCCGATTGGATTGATAAGATTCTACCACCAGTGGTAGTGGGACCAATCGTAATGGTGATTGGACTATCACTTGCAGGGAGCGCTGCTCAAAATGCAATGATGGATCATGGAAAATATAGTTTGGTTTTCTTTAGCATCGCGATGGCCACCCTGTTTTTAGCAATTTTTTTCAACGTTAAATTAAAGGGATTCTTGGGATTAATTCCGATTTTATTGGCAATTGTCTGCGGGTATTTAATTTCGATGGCGTGTGGATTAGTTGATATTCACGCAATTGCCACTGCTCCATGGTTTAAAATGCCTCCGTTTCATATCATTGGCACCGAGCGAGGCTTCAAGTTTGACTGGAATGCCATCTTGATTATGGCTCCAATCGCTTTTGTTACGATGACCGAACACATGGGTCATTTGATGGTACTCGGCGAAATGACTCACAAGAATTTCTTTAAGAATCCAGGTTTAAATCGAACGCTTGCTGGGGATGGAGCCGCATCGCTTGCAGCTGGAATTCTTGGTGGACCAGCGGTAACTAGTTATGGCGAAAATATTGGAGTCATGGCAATTACCAAAGTTTACAGTGTTTGGGTCATAATCGGAGCAGCGATTTTTGCCATGATCTTTGCGTTCGTGAATAAGTTAAATGTTTTAATCATGCAAATGCCGCTCCCAGTTATTGGTGGAATTAGTTTTCTCCTATTTGGGACAATTGCTGCTAATGGTGTCAAAGTGATGATTGACAATAAATTGGACATGGATAAGAAACGCAATTTAATGATTGCGTCGGTTATCTTGGTAATTGGAATTGGTAATGCATATATTCAAATTGGAAGTTTCCAGTTTACTGGAGTGGCTTTAGCAACTGTGATTGGAATCGTTTTGAATCTTCTCCTACCAAAAGACGAACATGATGATCCAGATCTTGAAGATCAATCTATTGACCCAGTGAAGAAATAGTAATATTATGATTTTATGTTAAAGAACACGAGAGGGGAAACTGACTATGTGTAAACCATGTTGTTGTAAAAAAGATTTGACAAAATCTGACAACACTTTTGGTATGCACTCAAAGGTTTCTCTATAAATGATATTAATTTATTATAATTATGAGAGGACTGGTGGATCCAGTCCTCTTTTTTGTGTTCTTTTGTGATTATTTAGGAGGTAGCATCATGAAAAAGTTACTTGTCTGTTTAAATTTTTAGAGTAAAATAAACATAGCGAGTTAGTTAATTTTGCACAATATATTTTAATGAATGGGGATTTTAATTATGAAGAAAAGATGGCCTTTACTTTTACTAACAGGAGTGGCCGCGTTGGCTCTTACCGTTACCGCATGTGGGAAACAATCTGAGACTAAAAAGCCTGGGACTTTGACGGTTGGTATGGAAGGAACTTATGCTCCGTATTCTTACAAGGATAAGAACGGTAAGTTAACCGGCTTTGAAGTTGATTTGGCTAATGATGTTGCTAAAAAGATGGGGATGAAGGTTCAATACAAGTTAACTGGATGGGATTCATTAATTCAGGGACTCAATTCTAATTCTTACGATGTTATTTTTAACAATATGGCAATTAATCCAGCTAGAAAAAAGCAGTATCGGTTTGCCACTCCATACATTTATTCAAAGGCAATCATGATTACTAAGAAAGATTCACCAATTAAAAATGCTCAAGACTTTAAGGGTAAGAAGGTCGCTGAAGGTACTGGGACTGATAACTGGAATAACGCCGAAAAGCTGCATGCTAAACCAGTTACTTCACCAGACTTTAATACTTCAATGCAAATGATTGATCAAGGTCGTGTTGTTGGTGCCTTAAATGCTCAACCAGCATGGCAAAGTTGGTATGCAAGCCATAAGAATACTGACCTTCAAGCTAAACTAGTTCCAACTAATGTTATTCCACAAAGTCAAATTGCTCCAATGATGAACAAGAAGTCTGCTAAGTTAAATAAACAGATGGACAAAGCAATTAATGAACTTCGAAAAGATGGTACCTTGAAACGATTATCAATGAAGTACTTTGGAGAGAATATTACCGATAAATAATATTAGTTAGGAGCTTAAAGAATTATGTGGGACATTATCATTTCATCATTACCGAGTCTCTTAGAGGCAATGATTAAATACACCATTCCACTAACAATTATTTCATTCTTTTTTGGTTTAATTCTTGCGATTGTTACCGCACTGATAAAGTTTTTAAAACCACATGGGAATGCATTTGTTAGAGTTATGTGGGGCATTTTTAGAGCCATTGCCGACGTATACGTGTGGGCTTTTCGTTCCACTCCATTGTTGGTTCAGTTGTTCATTATTTATTTTGGTTTACCGAATCTGCAAAATTTCATTCCCGGTTTTAATTTTGAAATTCCAGCCTTTACGGCAGCAATAATTGGGTTTTCGTTAAATACTGGTGCTTATGCTTCGGAAACCATTCGGTCAGCTCTGATGTCTGTTCCCCAAGATCAATGGGATGCTGCGTATACTCTGGGTTTTAGCACCACTCAAACCCTGTGGTACATTGTTTTACCACAAGCAGCACGAATCGTACTTCCTCCACTATCTAATGAATTTATTGGATTAGTTAAGGATACCTCTCTTGCAAGTACGATTACCATCACAGAGATGTTTCAGGTTAGTCAACAAATTGCGGCGCACAACTATCAGCCACTACTTATGTACACAGAAGTAGCTGCTCTTTACGCTATTTTGTGTAGTATTTTAACGATCCTTCAACACTATCTCGAAAAGCGTTCTTCAAGATACTTAAAGGGGGATGAAGGCTAATGATTAAGATTGAAGACATTGTAAAAAAGTACGATGGAAAAACCGTTCTGAATAAAATTAGTACGGAATTTCCTGAGGGAAAAACGACCGT
The DNA here is from genome assembly GCF_059901175.1 of Fructilactobacillus sp. X3R5C2. NCBI lineage: Bacteria > Bacillati > Bacillota > Bacilli > Lactobacillales > Lactobacillaceae > Fructilactobacillus > Fructilactobacillus sp. X3R5C2. The sequence goes on along the minus strand of NZ_JBWXVC010000002.1, from coordinate 353,514 downwards.
AATTGTTGGCCCTTCTGGTTCTGGAAAGTCAACGTTGCTACGTTCACTGGACTTATTGGTTCATCCAGATTCAGGCGTAATTAGTTTTCCTAATTTTTCGTTAAACTACGCGGATAAGATTACCAGTAAACAAAGTAAGGAATTACGAGCACAGACTAGCATGGTCTTTCAAAATTGGAATCTTTTTCCTAATTTACGGGTGATTGATAACATCACAGCTGCACCAATCCATGTTCATAAGATTTCGAAAAAAGATGCGGTTGCTCAGGCAGAAAAATTATTGAAACGGGTTGGTCTTGAAAAATATGCTAATTTCTATCCCGATGAATTATCTGGAGGAATGCAACAACGAATCTCAATCTGTCGGGCATTGGCAGTCAAGCCTAAGTACATTTTATTAGATGAACCTACCAGTGCACTTGATCCGGAGTTAGAGACGCAAGTTTTAGAAATGCTGGAAGAGTTAGCCGATCAGGGACAGTCAATGATTATGATTACTCACAACATTGAGTTTGCTAAATTATCTGCTGATAAAATGTTATTCATCGAAAATGGGGAGAAGATTTTTGATGGATCAAAGGACGAATTTTTTAATAACCCTTCGCCAAGAATCAAAGAATTTTTAGATGCAATTTCTTTACAGTAAATAAAAATGAGGACTTCATATTTTGAAGTCCTCATTTTTATATGAAAGTTGCTAATCCAATAATTATAAATGAAAGTAAACAATTTTCTGGGGTTTCTTTTTCGCTGAAGATTTGAATTCCGTATGAGATTAATACTAAAGTAATTAAAATTGCACATTTTAATAAGGGAAAATTTGCTAGCAGAAGCGCTGCAAAGATTAAAATGAAGATAAAGTTTAATTTAGTTTCAAGTCGGTGATTAAAGAACGGAACAAAGAACAAACAGTATAAGCAAAATAGAATTCCAACGTTTACGAGGACACTTGATTCTAGGTATTGGTTATCGAGATAACAAAAAGAAATGACCGGAGCAATTGAATTTAAAAAGGAAAAGCAAACCAGTCCATAGTAATTTTCGAGTTTAAATTTGGGCATCATTACAATGATGTTGGTGATTCCAAGGATGACAAACAGGATGATTAATAAGATGGGAAACAAGGAGACAATCGCTAATAACACTGGGATGACGTTGAGAAATAAATTGATCCTCGGATCATAACGAATGATGAAAAGTAGAAGGGAAGCCGACCAAAGAAACTCTGATAGGATTAGCACCACCAGTCTGGTATTCCATTGTACTGATAGTAAGTCTACTTGCGAAGCAAAGAGCCATATTAGTGTATTCAAGATGATGAATACCGTAAGAATTAGGGCATGTAAGGTCGTTTGATTTTTTTCAATAAAAGTTTTCATAATATTGTCCTTTTTGTATTAATAAATCCATGTTAATCAATTATGTAAATTTGTTCAATGGAGGTTTTGTGTGCTTTTTAATTACTTGCGAATATGTTATTATTATAAAGTTATGAGCAGATTCCCGATAGGATTCACGAAGAGTGAAGTTGCCTTGTAACCACAAACAATAGGGGGAATAAGAATGTCAGAAAAGCGTTTATTTACTTCTGAATCAGTTTCAGAAGGTCATCCGGATAAAGTTGCCGATCAAATTAGTGATGCAATCCTGGATGCAATTTTAAAAAAAGATCCAGATGCACGAGTTGCCTGTGAAACCTCAGTTACTACAGGGCTTGTATTGGTGTTTGGTGAAATCTCAACTAGTGCCTATGTTAACATTCAAAAAGTTGTTAGAGATACAATTCGTGAAATTGGTTATAATGATCCTAAATACGGATTTGATGCAGACAGTGTTGCTGTGTTAGTTTCACTTGATGAACAGTCACCAGATATTGCGCAGGGAGTTGATGAGTCGGTTGAGACTCGTGGCGGAGACGTCGACCCCCTTGATAAGATTGGTGCTGGGGACCAGGGAATTATGTTTGGTTATGCAGACAGTGAGACCCCTGAGTTAATGCCACTCCCAATCTCATTGAGTCATCATTTAATGCAGAAACTCTCTAAGCTTCGTAAAAATGATTCTATTCCTTATCTTAGACCGGATGCCAAAGCGGAAGTAACGGTTGAATACGATCAAAATGATGATCCTAAGCGTGTTGATACCGTGGTTTTAAGTACTCAGCATGATCCTGATGTTACTCAAGAACAGATTCGAAAAGATGTTATCGAGAAGGTTATCAAAACGACGATCCCATCTAAGTATCTTGATGAGAACACTAAGTATTTAATCAATCCAACCGGAAAATTTGTGGTTGGTGGACCCGTTGGCGATGCCGGCTTGACTGGAAGAAAAATCATTGTTGATACATATGGTGGAGCAGCTCATCATGGTGGCGGTGCTTTTTCTGGGAAAGATGCAACTAAGGTTGATCGTTCCGCAAGTTATGCAGCGCGGTATATCGCTAAAAACATTGTTGCGGCTGGACTTGCGAAAAAGATTGAAATTCAGTTAGCATATGCCATTGGAGTTGCTGAACCGGTTTCAATTTCAGTTAATACGTTTGGAACTTCAAAGGTTTCAGACGATCAGTTAGTCGCTGCCATTAGAAAAGTATTTGACTTGCGACCGGCTGGAATTATTAAGATGCTTGATTTAAAGCGACCAATTTACAAGCAAACGGCTGCTTATGGTCACTTTGGGAGAACGGATGTTGATCTTCCATGGGAGCATACCGATAAAGTAAAAGAGTTACAGAATTATTTTAAATAGGATTTAAATGGCGACCTTCAATGGTCGTTTTTTATTGTATCAAATAGAAAGATGATGAAATATGAAGGGTAAAACAAACGTTAAAGTTGTGACAATTGCATTATTTGTTGCCACATTTATGAGCGCAGTTGAGGGAACCATTGTTTCGACGGCAATGCCCACGATTGTCGGTGATCTTCATGGGGTGTCGTTGATGAACTGGGTTTTCTCAATTTTTCTTTTGACAAATTCAATTGCCACCCCAATTTATGGGAAGTTAGCCGATCAATTAGGTCGTAAATCGGTTTTTATATTTGGTCTGGTGGTCTTTGTTATTGGCTCCATGTTGTCAGGAATGTCCAATAGTATGGGAACATTGATTTTATGGCGAGCAGTTCAAGGAGTCGGTGCAGGAGTGATTATGCCAGTATCATTTACCATTATTGCTGACATGTATTCTTTTGAAAAACGAGCTCAAGTGGTTGGTTTGAATGGATCAGCGTGGGGAATTGCCTCAGTGGTTGCACCATTACTAGGCGGATTTTTGGTTGACAACCTTTCTTGGCATTGGGTTTTCTTCATTAATGTTCCGATTGGGATACTGACGATTATTTTGATTGCATTATTTTTGCACGAACCAAAACGCAAGATTGAAAGTAAGATGGATTTACCTGGTGTCGTCTTGATTGCGGTTCTTTTGTTTTCAGTTATGTACATGTTTCAAGTCTTAAGTGAAGTTCCAATCAATTGGATAATGGTGACTGGATGTTTGGTGGTAGCAGTTATTAGTGGAATCTTATTTTATCGACAGGAGAAAAAAGCGACTGATCCACTAATTCCAATCCAGATGTTTAAAAGTCGAACATTTGTCACCCAGAATTTAATTGCAGCTCTGATTAGTGGTTTTATTTTTGGATATGAGGTTTATTTGCCGGATTGGACCCAGGGTATTTTAGGATTAAAGGCCACCATGGCTGGTTTTGCGATCACACCAAGTTCCGTTCTATGGCTGGTTGGTTCTTTTATTTCGGGAAAAATGATTCTGAAGTACCGGCCACAACAAATTATGAACTTTAGTTTGGCATTTGTTTTGCTAGGAGCAATTTGTATGGTCCTACTTCCGATTACTACGCCATTTTGGGTTTTCTTTGTTCTTTCAGCCGTTTTAGGAACTGGATTTGGAATTACCATTACTACTTCCACCGTTACGGTTCAAAACGAGGTCTCACCAGAACACGTTGGAGTAGCTTCTTCATTCAATACTCTGAGCCGAACTCTCGGTCAAACAATTATGATTTCTATTTTTGGAATTGTGATGAACACCTCGATGGCAAAAGGAGTTAGTGAACATCCAGGGACTAACTTAAAAATGATGAATACACTAATTAATCCCCAGACGGCGGTTAATTTATCCAAAAAAGTTCTGCCCGTACTGCATGAGATTCTTTACAGTGCCATTCATCATATCTTTATTTTGGCTTTATTATTAGTGATTTTATCGTATGTTGTGAACTGGTTTGACCATAAAAACACGCAAAAGAAAACGAACTAACATTACTTAGCTCGTTTTTGAATTGCCACTAGGATTGGTGGATCATTGATTTGATTGATAAATTGATATTTTAAAACGTGGTACCTGTGCTGATTGAGACTACTAGCAAATTTTAAAACCTGTTCCTTTTCCTCTTTGCCGCCAGCGTGACCATAGTACAGTACTAAAATGATGATTCCGTTAGGAGTTAAACATTCAAGAATATCACTAATAGCTTTAATGGTGGTTTTGGGTTTTGTTATGATTCTTTTGTCACCAGTGGGAAGGTATCCTAAGTTGAAAATTGCGGCCACAATTGGACTGTTCTGAACGTATTTCTTAACGTTTTCATGCCCATCAAGAATAACTTGACATTGTTTTTGCTCACCATATTTCGTTAAGCGTTGTTTGGTGGCTAAAACGGCATTCGGTTGAATATCAAAGCTAAAAACATGGCCGTTTTTACCAACGAGTTGAGCTAAATAAAGGGTATCGTGGCCTAGTCCGGCCGTTCCATCGATTACGGTTTCACCTGGTTTAACAATTTGTTTTAGTAGAGTATGGCTAAAATTTAATGCTGATTGTAGTTTCATTTGAAACACCTCACTAATTATTATATCAGTTGTTTGTGATTAACTTGTTTTTTTGGATAAAATTTGGTAGAGTTTATTTAATCATATAATATATCATGTAGGTGAAGTATTAGATTGTTTTATTTTTCAGAAACCAAGTGGGTGATGCAAACTTGGAAATAGAATGATTGAACTTATCATCGAAGTTTTAGCCGAATTAAAAGCTAAACGTTTTTCCGCGTTATGGAATCAAGGGTCTCTTATGAGAAATTTAGGTGGTACCGCGGAACCTCGTCCTATAGAATTGTTTTTCTATAGGCTTTTTTTATGGTGATTTTTAATGAACTAATAAGGAGTGAATTTGATGGCTTACGATCATTCAAAAATTGAAAAGAAATGGCAAAAGTATTGGGATGATCACCAAACTTTTAAAACCAGTGATAAACAAGAGAAAGATAAATATTACGTGCTAGACATGTTTCCTTATCCATCAGGTCAGGGGCTTCATGTCGGTCATCCAGAAGGTTACACTGCCACTGATATCATGGCGCGCTTTAAGCGAATGCAGGGTAAAAATGTCCTTCATCCAATTGGATGGGATGCCTTTGGGCTGCCGGCAGAACAATATGCGTTAAAGACTGGTCACAACCCACGTGATTTTACGAAGAAAAACATTGACAATTTTAGACGTCAGATTAAATCGCTTGGATTTTCCTATGATTGGGATCGTGAAGTCAATACTTCGGATCCTAATTACTATAAATGGACTCAATGGATTTTTGAACAGCTGTACAAAATGGGATTAGCCTATGAAGATGAGATTGAGGTTAATTGGGCCCCTGATTTCATGGGTGGAACCGTTGTTTCAAACGAAGAGGTTGTTAATGGAAAAACTGAACGTGGTGGTTATGACGTTTACAGAAAACCTATGAAACAGTGGGTTTTGAAAATCACTGCCTACGCTGACCGTTTGTTAGATGATCTTGACGATTTAGACTGGCCTGAAAGCATTAAACAAATGCAACGAAATTGGATTGGCCGTTCCGTTGGGGCTAGTATCTCATTTGATGTAAATGAAGAAGATGAAAAGATCGAAGTCTTTACTACTCGTCCTGATACTATTTATGGGGTGTCTTACCTGGTGCTTTCACCAGAAAGTCCGATTGTAGATAAAATTATGACACCAGAACAAAAGTCCGATGTAGAAAACTACCGGGCTAAAATTGCCTCTAAATCAGATCTTGAAAGAACTGATTTAAACAAAGATAAATCGGGAGTATTTACTGGAGCTTACGCAATTAATCCTGTGAACCAAAAGAGAATTCCAATTTGGATTGGTGATTACGTTCTGCCAAGTTACGGAACCGGTGCAGTCATGGCCGTCCCTGCTCATGACCAACGGGATTTTGATTTTGCTAAGAAGTTCGATTTGCCCATCATTCCAGTGATTGAGGGTGGTGATGTTGATGATGCACCTTACACGGGCGATGGGGTTCACATTAATTCCGGTTTTCTTGATGGATTGAATAAAAAACAAGCTATCGATAAAATTATCGAATGGTTAAAGGATCATCATGCTGGTAATAAAAAGGTTAATTATCGATTACGTGATTGGATTTTTAGTCGCCAACGTTACTGGGGTGAGCCCATTCCAGTAATTCACTGGGATGATGGCACAACTTCCTTAGTTCCAGAAGACCAGTTACCATTACGGCTTCCTAAAGCGGCTGACATTCAACCGTCTGGAACCGGAGAGAGTCCGTTAGCCAATCTTACTGACTGGGTGAACGTGACAGATAAGAACGGTCGTCATGGTAAGCGTGAGACTAATACGATGCCACAGTGGGCCGGCAGTTCATGGTACTACTTGAGATACGTTGATCCTCATAATGATAAAATGATTGCTGATCCAGAAAAATTGAAGTACTGGCTTCCAATTGATTTGTACGTCGGTGGTGCTGAACACGCTGTTCTTCATTTGTTGTATGCGCGGTTTTGGCATAAGGTGCTCTATGATTTAGGGGTGGTTCCAACAAAAGAACCGTTCCAAAAATTAGTTAACCAAGGTATGATTCTTGGTACTAATCATGAAAAAATGTCAAAGTCCAAGGGAAATGTAGTTAATCCCGATGACATTGTTAAACAGTACGGTGCTGATACGTTGCGACTGTATGAGATGTTTATGGGACCACTTTCTGAATCTAAACCGTGGAATACCGATGGAATTGTTGGTGCCAACCGCTGGATTAAACGAGTTTGGCGCTTGTACATGAATGATGATGACACGGTAAGTGATGTGATCGTTGATGATAATGACGGAAAGCTTGATAAGATTTATAACCAAACCGTTAAAAAGGTAACTGATGACTTTGAAAACATGCGTTTTAACGTTGCCATTTCTCAAATGATGGTATTTATTAATGAAGCCTATAAAGCACAAAGGTTACCTAAAAAGTACGCGGAAGGGTTCATTAAACTTCTTTCACCAATTACGCCACATGTTGCTGAAGAATTGTGGCAAAAGTTGGGTCATGATCATTCCATTGAACTTGCCAAGTGGCCAGAAGCTGACGAAAGTAAGTTAAAAGAAGACCAAGTTGAACTGGTGGTTCAGGTTAATGGAAAAGTAAGAGGTCACATTAAAGTTAGCGTGGATGCTGGAAAGGACGAGTCTGAAAAAGTTGCTTTAGATGATGAAAATGTTAAATCATTCCTTGATGGAAAGACTGTTAGAAAGGTAATCGTCGTTCCAAAGAAAATTGTTAATATTGTTGCAAATTAAGCTTGAATAAATTTGAAATTATTTTTCGAAATGGTTAAAATTTATATTTGTAACGTGAAAGTAGGGGAAATTTGTGAACAACGATTTCGAACAAGATGAATTAGAAAAAGAAGAAATTGAAGATAGTGAAAGATCACAAGGTAAGATGGTTAAAGGATCAGCCTGGATGACCATTGGAAGCATCCTCTCACGAATTCTTGGTGCCATTTACATCATTCCTTGGCGATTGATTTTTGGAGCGTCATTGTTTCCGCTTGCCAACACGTTGTATACCATGGGTTACAACATTTATAGTGAGTTTTTGACAATTGCCATTGCGGGGATTCCGTCGGCGGTTGCAAAAGAAGTGGCCCATTATAATGCGTTAAATGAGTATGGGGTAAGTGCGCGACTTTATAAGAAGGGAATTACCCTTTCGGTTATTACCGGAGTCGTTTGTGCACTTTTAATCTATTTTTTTGCTCCAATCTTAGCTGGTAGTGGGGGTAAAAATGCGGTTCCGGTGATTCGTTCGTTAGCATGGGCCGTCCTAATTATTCCTGCGATGAGTTTAACTCGTGGATATTTTCAAGGCTTCCAACAGATGGCTCCGTCAGCAATGTCACAATTTGTTGAGCAACTCGCGCGTGTCATTTACATGTTGGCTTCAGCCTTCTTCATTATGATCGTGATCCACGGAAGTTGGGTAACCGCCGTTACCCAGTCAACTTTTGCCGCCTTCATCGGTGCTATTTTTGGTTTTTTAGCACTAGGATGGTATTACTGGCGACGACGTGATCATTTTCAGGGGCTTATTGCTTCAAGTGATAACGCTATTAACGTTAAGACTAACGATCTTTATAAAGAAATTATTAGTCAAGCGGTTCCGTTTATTATTCTTGGTTCTGGCATTACCATTTTTCAATTAATTGACCAATATTCCTTTTTTAGTATTATGCGTTGGGCAACTAATTATACTAATACTAATTTACAGTATATTTATGCTATTTTTGCGGCTAATGCGAATAAATTGATTATGATTGTGGTTTCGTTAGCTTCCGCCTTGGCAATTACCGTAGTTCCGTTGCTTTCTGAAGCCCGAACCAAAGGTGACATTCATTCAATTAGTAAGCAACTTAGTAATGCGTTAATTTTATTTGAATTTGTCATGCTTCCTGCAGCTTTAGGGATGGCAGCTATTGCTGGTCCGATCAACCGAACCTTTTATGGAACCGCCAATATGGATTTAGGAGCGGACATTTTAACGTTTTCTGCTATCATTTCAATTAGTCTAGGCTTGTTTACGGTGGTTACCGCATTAATGCAAGGAATCTCTGAAAATAGACGAGCAGTTAAATACTTTGTGGTTGGAATTGTAATTAAGTTAGTTGCGCAAGTTCCTTTAGTTTACTTCTTTGGAGCTTTTGGAGCCTTAATGGCAACCGCAGTTGGATTTACAGTTGCTAACTATCTGATTGTGCATTCCTTAAGACATGAGTTTGGATTGGAAATGAGTAGTATTAAATCTAATTCTGTTAAAATTTTAGCGTTTGCTTTGATCACATACTTTGTGGCCTTAATTGTAGTTTATGGAGCTAACTTCTTGTTTGGGATGGTAGTCAATTACAATAGTTCACTAATCAGTTTGTTTGTTTCGATTTTGGCTACGTTAGCTGGTGGATTTGTGTACCTATTCTTGGTACTTAAAAGTCGGGTAGCTGATAAGGTCTTAGGAAATAAGATGCAAAGTGTGAGGAAGTTTTTACACATTCGATAAAAAAAGAAGATCCAGTCAGGATCTTCTTTTTTTATAAATTAAATTCATGCTTCGTGTTCATGCATAAAGCGTGGAAGCCGTTGTGAAATTTGATGAGGGAGAACTATATATTGAGTGGCTGCTAGTTCGTCGGCAATTGCACTGTGGGAATAAACGGCTGCTAAAACAGCATCAACCTCGTCGTCAAATTGGGCAACGAATCCACCGATAATTCCTGCAAGAGTATCACCCATCCCTCCAGTTGCTTGAGCAGGCGTCCCAGTCGTGTTTTGGTATACTTCATCTGGGGTATAAACCTGAGTACGATCAGATTTAAGAACGACAATCCCACCAATTTTGTCGCGGGCTTCTCGGTTACGTGCCTCAGTTTGATCGGCCATTTTAATTCCGGATAAACGTTGCCACTCCATTTGATGCGGGGTAAAAATTAATTTGGCTTGTGGTAATTTTAACCCACGTTCAGCGATCATCGTGATGGACGAACCATCAATTAAGAGGATTTGATCGGGGGTGACATTATCAAATACGGTTTCCATAATTTCACAACTATGATCATCGGTCCCAAGTCCAGAGCCAATGGTAATAACTTTCATAGCTTTAATGAGTTGAACCATTTGATCAGTGTCGTTATAGTCTGCAAACATTGCTTCGGGTAGCCAAGAGTGGAGCGCACTTTGATTCGTTGAATCCGTGATAGTAGTTGTGAGTCCAACGCCAGAGTAAACTGCTCCAAGCGAACTCATTATGATTGCACCACCAAAGTTTTCGTTTCCACCAACTAAAGCGATTTTACCGTAAGTTCCTTTAAAACTATTTTTGGGTCGAATGCGGATGGTTTTAGTTAGAATTGATTTATCAATTTTCTTCATTTTGTTCACCTCGGTTGCATTATATCATGCGTTGGTTGAATGTTGTCCAAATGAGTTGTTACTTTCTTGATTATGTTAGAATAAGGAATAACTAAGTAGGAGGGTATAACATGGCAATTGACTGGAAAGATAAAGCACAAAATTACAAAGATGATTACTTAAATGACTTAAAAAAATTGATTTCAATTGATAGTTCGAGGGACTTGGAGCACGCAACGGACGAATACCCATTGGGCCCAGGTCCAGCTCATGCATTACAACAGTTTCTCTCTTTTGGTGATCGTGATGGGTTTACTACCAAAAACATTGATAACGTAGTGGGATACATTGAGTATGGTTCAGGCGATGAAACCATGGCAATTTTGTCACATGCTGATGAGATGCCCGGTGGCGCAGGTTGGAATTCCAATCCATTCGAACTAAAGCTTGAGGGTGACAATGCAATTGGTCGAGGAGTTTCTGATGACAAAGGACCAGGACTTGCCGCCTATTATGGATTAAGAATGCTTAAAGATGCAGGGATTCAGCCGAAGGTCAAAATTCGCTTGATAATTGGAACGGACGAAGAGTGTGACTGGACTGGAATGAAACGCTATTTTGAGGTTGAACCAGATCCTTCATTTGGATTTTCGCCAGACGCCGAATTTCCCTTGATCAATGGGGAAAAGGGTAATGTGACGCTTGAAACGCATTTTGCTTCCAATAAAAGCGATGGTGAGAACACTCTGATGCATTTTAATGCCGGATTGCGTGAAAATATGGTACCACGTGATGCGGAAGCCGACGTTGTTGCTGCGGATGTCTCCAAAATGGCCGATGAATTTGAAAAATATTTAGATAGGGTTCCCGTAACTGGAAGCTATGAAATCGAAGGGAACAATATTAAAATCAGTGTAGTCGGGAAAGCAGCACATGGAATGGAACCTAAGAACGGTATCAATGCTGGAACCTATTTAGCTGACTTTTTGGTTGATTATAGTTTTGATACTAGTGGTGCTAATATCCTGAACTTCATCGACGAAAAACTGCATGATGATTCTCGTGCTCATAAATTGGGGCTTAATTTTACTGATGATGTGATGGGGGAACTAACCATGAACGTCGGTCTAATGAATTTTGATCATGAAAATGGTGGGATGGTCAACACTAACTTTAGGTATCCCAAGGGGATTACGACTGATAAAATTTTAGCTAAAGTTCAAGATGCCGCTGATCGGTTTAACGGGTCAACCAAACAAATTTCGCAAATGGTGCCCCACTTTGTTGATGCAGACGATCCCATTGTAAAAACCTTAATGGGTGTTTATCGCGATCAAACTGATCAGGATGACGCTCAACCAGAAGTTGTTGGTGGTGGGACGTATGCGCGAATGATGAAACGTGGGGTTGCCTTTGGAGCACTTTTCCCAGGAACAGAGGACACGATGCACCAAGCTAACGAATACACACCTGTTAATGATTTGATTTTGGCAATGTCGATTTACGGTCAGTCAATTTATGAATTGTCTAAGTAGAGATAAAAAAACTTTGAACAACGTGTTCAAAGTTTTTTTATCGGATCGTTTTTAATTTTTTATCAATTTTTGCCAATACCTTAGAAACGTTTTGGGGATCTTCTAGATCGTACTTTTGAAGATTAATTTTCATCTTAGGACTGACATTGTATTCGTCATACCATTTTTGGTAAGCTTTCCACATTTTGTAATAATATTCTTCCAGTCCTGGATCGTTGTCCCATTGTTCATAATCACGACCACGCTTTTTGATTCGGTATAAGATGGTGTCGAAATCGCTGTAGGCATAGACTAAAAGGTCGGGACTTGTTTTTGGAAGCTCTTTAAGTTCATCCATCATATTGTCAAGTAGTTTTAAATAAACTTCTAATTCAACGTCAGAAATATTTCCCTCAGCATTATTTTCTTTGGTGAAAAGCGCGTCTTCATAAATAGATCGATCCAACACGTTGTTGTCTTGCTTTAACGCCTTTTTAATCATCGAAAAGCGTTTATTTAAAAAGTATATTTGGAGTAAGAAGCCATACTGTTTTGGATCTTTATAATAAAGTGGCAAAACAGGATTGTCTCCCACTGGCTCGTAGAAGGGCTCTGTTCCATAATGTGCGGCAATTTTTCCCGTTAAGGTTGTTTTACCGACACCAATCATTCCAGCTGTAATAATCACCATGCTTAGCTCCTCTTTTAGTTTAATAACGTCTTTTAGTATATCATTTCGAATCAGTTAGGTTAACGATGGATTTGAACACTAATTTTCCTTCTTTGTTTCAGACCTTATTATTATGGTATTCTATGTTAGTGGAAAAATTTGGAGATGAATTGGATTAATGAAGTGGGAAATGAGTTTAATTAAATTTTTGAAAAGAGCCGTTGTATTTATTGGACTAATTTTTTTGATTTTTGCGGTTCAAGTACCAGTTCAAATGATTGGAATTCACGATTATCATGGATTCAAGGCTTTTCTTTATGGATCCTCTTACATTGTTATTTTTCTTGTCGTAATTAGTTTAGCGCTATGGGCTTATCGAAGTGTGTACAGGCAACGAAGTCATCGGCTTACTGGTCACGATTTAAAGATTATTTTATTGTCAATCTTTAGCTTTTTTGTTATTGAGATTGTGCTTCAAGTTTTAAATAAATTGATTTTTAACCAACTGGGAACAAAGAATAATAATGCCATTTTAAGTCTTTTTCAAAGTAACATGACGGTGTTGGTCTTGATGAGCTTTTCGGCGATTTTTTTATCCCCAGTGTTAGAGGAATTGGTGTTTAGAGGATTTTTTATTAATGCCTTTTTTAATCAAAATGCGTTTTGGCTGCCAATTGTTTTTAGTGGGTTACTTTTTTCTTGTGGTCATATGAGTTCTAACGTGATTAGTTTTATGATTTATGCTATTTTGGGAATGATTTTAGCGTATGTATACAAGAAAACGGGGAAAATTGAAGTTTCGATTGGGGTCCACTTTTTAAATAACCTAATTGCAACCGGATTTATGCTAATGGCAGTCTTATAGTGGTGGAGTGAAAAATGGACGTAGTTGAATTTAATTATTTTAATCAATTAAAGAATCAATTAATGGCGGCTGATGAAGAGTTGGAGCAGCTTAAAAAGCAGTATTTACACTGGATCATGAATCTTGATCAACTCAAAAATGATTATGACGTGAACACAATTGATGAATTAGCTAGTGTTTTAAACGATGGGGATGACGATCAAAAGTCAGCGGATTTAAAAAATGCCCTACTCAATAATGATAAGGATTATTTGTTGAATGGGATGAAAGAGTTGAATAATACTGACTTTCAGAAGTGTAACGTAATTAATCAACGAATTCATAATTTAACTCAAAAATTACGTGAAGTTGAAATATTTTATAAGAATGTCGTTATTCCGATAGTTAACGAGATGAAGAAGAGTAAAATAATAGATGTTATTGGCGTTTCAAGTTCTAGAAATAGTAGTGACGTGGTTTTGAACTTTAGATTTTTATCGAGTTTTGCCGAATTTCAAAGAGATTTTCATAAAGAGATGTATGTTGATGCAATTATAAAGGGTCATCTTAAGGATAAAAGTGTAATGACAATGATGATTACTCAAGATAATTATCCAAACGAATATGATATGACCCTGATGAAAGATATGGAGGAAGATTAACTAATGGTAGATCGAGGAGACTATAAATATCCTGACACTCAGGCGTATAATTTTGTGCTTAAGCGACTGAATGAACATGGAGTAACGATTAAAGATATTGCACAGATTGCAATTGATTTACAGAAAAAATATTCAAATGTTCCTGATTTAGACTATGTTTGTGGGATTGTTAATGATATTTTGCATAAAAGGGAAGTATTGAATAACGCAATGGTAGGGCTTGAACTGGATCGTTTAGCACAAGATGGCGAGTTAGAAGAGCCACTTGAAAGCATTGTCTCCCATGATTTGGGGGTGTTTGGCGTTGATGAAACGTTGGCACTTGGAATTGCTTCAATCTATGGGACGATTGGGGTTACTAATTATGGTGAAATTGACACTAATAAAAATGGAATTGTAAAAGAACTCGATACAAACGGTCAAATTGTCAATACTTTTATTGATGATATTGTTGGAGCTATTGCTGGCGCTACTGCCGCTAAAATTGCACATGATAATGCTTAAAAAAAGGTCCTCACAAAAGTGAGGACCTTTTTTTAGTTTGACTTCTTTACTGCTTTGATGCATTTTGAATTAAACCTGAATTCATCATGAATACTGGTTGATTCACCAACGTCATGTCTCACGACTTTTAACCAATCGTCTTGGTTATCACCTAAGCCAGTTGGGTTAACAAATGTAACTTCGACTAAATCGCCAACTTCATAAGGAAGATTTTTATCGTATTCAACTAAATTATAAGTTTCATAAGCTTTTGTTTTCATATTATTTCCTCCATTGGTTAATTATATCAAATTATGTTTTAATCGCTAAAATTATGCAGTAAATTTTTGTCAATAAAGCGACTGATTGGTTATATTATATAATAATAATTATTATATTATGAGACAAAAGTGAATTAATAATTAGGATAAATACTGATGTCAAGGTATTATAATTATGTTTTGTGAAATTTAAGACTCTATTGTCGTTGTTTTTAATAAAGTTTATAATCTAAATTGTGAAGTAAGCAGTAAGAGATTCATAATGAAATATTGAATGTTGAGATTAAAAATAACTAGACAATTTTGTGAATGCTAATGTAGGAAATAGTGTTCACGTGGTGTTAGAAAGTGTGAGAAGCTTTTAACACCGTAATTAATACTGTCATAAATGATAAGTTGGTGGAAGATAAGTGTTATTGAGTACGTGAAAAATCATTTAATGATAGCCTATGTCTTGTTATAAGATTTGAAATTAAAACAACTATGCGAATTTATTCGTATTTCAATATGATGAATACTCTGAAATACCATTTAGGTCATGCTAC
Source organism: Fructilactobacillus sp. X3R5C2 (assembly GCF_059901175.1). Lineage (NCBI taxonomy): Bacteria > Bacillati > Bacillota > Bacilli > Lactobacillales > Lactobacillaceae > Fructilactobacillus > Fructilactobacillus sp. X3R5C2. The sequence goes on along the minus strand of NZ_JBWXVC010000002.1, from coordinate 338,296 downwards.
TTCGTAGTATGACCTTTTTTGATGGGAAAGGAGGTGAGTCATAATGAAGGAGTTTAAACTAGTAGTTCCAAGTACAGATCGAAGCGTTCGGCTTAGTGGTAGAACTATTTACTATTACAGTATTGGAAATAAAAACAATTACTCCGTTGTTTTTCCATATGATGCCGAATATTTGAACTTACCGAACGGGAAAATGGTTTTTCGCTCGATTACAGACGATTATTTTGGCAAGGCCACAGATGGTAGTTCTTATCACGCTACTATTCGTCTAAACGACTAGTTATTGTAGAGCCAGAAGCTAATACTTCTGGTTCTTACATAGACTCCAATGATTTTTATTGGCATGGTGATAGTTTAATCAATGTTTTTATGGATAGATTATAACTATATAAATCCAATGATATAGATTTATAGAAACTAAAAGAGGGAATAATAACGCACATTATTATTCTCTTTTTACATAATTAATGTAATTATTATGGTATTTTTTTCACATGATAAAGCATAAATGTTGACATGACGGCATTTATGGCCTACTTTAGAAGTGTAAGGAAATATAAGAGAGTGAGATGATCTAATGAAAAAGGTAATTAAGGGAGCATTAATCGCAGGTGTGACCGTTGGTTTATTCTTTGGCTTGCAGATGAATAGTTCAGCAAATCACACTGAAACTACATATGCAGCAGCAACGGATACTAAGGAAATGACCTCACAAGCTAGACCTAGGATTTCTAAATTAAGATATGATAGTGGTACGTGGGGACAGGTCAACTGGAACTATAATGAGATCAATCGGACTTTAACGTTGAGCGGTAAAGATAAAACCTTGGGAACCTATGCATATTCACAACTTGGAGATTTACGTCAGGCTTTAAATGATGCGCAAGTTATTAATATCCAAGATAAGATGTATGCCCCATCAAATTCTGATTATCTTTTTTCTCAATCGGCAGATGATGACCCACTCCACCAGGGCAATCAAGGTTTAAAAAACCTGCAAACTATTAATGGTCTCGATAAATTGGATACATCAAAAGTATCTGGTATGGATTATATGTTTAATGGTGATACAGCACTAAAAAGTATTGATGTCACTCACTTTGACACCTCAAATGTTAATCGTATGAGACTGATGCTTGGTGCCGATATTCTTCTTAAAGACATCGACGTCAGTCATTTTGACACTTCTAAAGTTATTGATATGAGTTCAATGTTTGTTTATGACTATGCTGTTAAAAACATTGCCGGTTTAACGAGTTTTAAAATTAATCCTAATAATCGTAGTTTGAGTAATATGTTTCAGGATGACCATCAGTTACAAAGCCTAGATTTAACTAGCTTCGATACTCAGGCAGCTTCTAAGGGTAAATATAATGGATTGTCCGCTTTCATGAAGGGTGATAATAATCTTCACCAAATTAAGTTAGGTGATAAGACAATCTTAAGGGCTCCTGATGCACCTGGTGCAGGTCCAATTATTCCAGAACCGGTAGTAGGTACCCAGTTTGTATTTGACGGAAAAGATTACACTGTTAAATCACCCAATTGGATGAACATTGATAATAACAATCAATTGCAGAATAATTTAAGTCTTGCAGATGGACAATCACATCCCGGTAATTGGATTTGGGCAACCAATTACAATGTCCCTTCGATTTCCATAACTGAACAAGTTAATTTTGTAAATAAAAAGGGGCAGTACGTGAATGCAACTTCAGTTACTGGTATCCCAGGTGAAAAGCAAACTTTAATTGCTCCAACTGGATATCGATTTGAGAATAATAACGCTACCATTACCATTGGAAGTAAAAATGCGACGGTAAACGTTGTTGTTGTTCGAAATAGATAGGTCATAAAGTGGTCCACTTTTATAAATATCGCTACGAAAATTAGTGATACTTATTTTTACAAGTGGCCAAATAGTTTCAAATATTTTTGAAGGGGATAATGTGTATGATTACAATTGCATCTACTACTGATAACAATATGGCGATACCGCTGGCAGTCAACTATTCGTCAATATTGAACCATAATAAGAATTCAAGTTTCACGTTTTACGTTGTTAATGATCATTTAAGTTCCAACAGTGCTGATTTGTTAAAGGCCTTGGAAAAAGTCTACGACAACTGTAAGACAATTAACTTTTTGCAACCCAACACCGCTGCATATAAGGATGCTAATGTAAAATCTCCGGATAGTGCAATTAAAGAAAACACTTACTATCGAATTGAGATTCCTGAAGAAGTTCATGAACCTAAGATCCTTTATTTGGATGCTGATATGGTATGTGTGGGTGACATTTCGGATCTTTTTAATACCGATCTTGATGGCAACATTGTCGGTGCTGTTGAGGATTCTGGTTACGTTGACCGGTTAAAAAAGATGCATGTTAGTGATGAACCGGGTCAGTATTTCAATGCCGGATTGTTACTAATTGATACGAAAGCTTGGAATGATAATGACACTTCTGAGAAAGTTAGAAAGTTAGCAATTGATAAACCTGATATGCTGAAGTATCAAGACCAAGATGCTCTAAACGCCATTTTTAATGGACACTGGAAAAAACTTGACCCTAAGTATAATTTGCAAAGTCATCTAGTTAAGGGTGAGAGTGGATTAAATCCTATCCCAGAGCGTCGAGCAGCTGAGGCAAATGCACTTAAGCACCCTGTGATTATTCATTACACTAATTTTGATAAGCCATGGATCGTTAAAAATAACCATCTTCATCCATTACGCAATTATTATTACCAAGCTAAGAACCAATTAATTTACGATCTAGGCGATTATATTAGATAAAAAGTAGTGAGAGAGTGGACAATTGTCCACTCTTTTTGTTTACATAATTTAATTACTATTAATGAAAAAAGACGATATCAATAAGCTTGATAACGTCTTGTTAGTAACGAATGCCCGAGATGAGATTCGAACTCATACTCAGTAAACTGAACAGCGACCTGAACGCTGCGCGTCTGCCAATTCCGCCACTCGGGCAATTACTACCTTTCAATCATACAATAAAAATGTCGTAAAATAAACACTCAATTTTGTAGTATCCTTGTATTTATTATTTAATTGTGTAAAATATAAGATAGTACAAGAGTTTTTAGAAAGAAGAGATTATAATGGTTGAACCACGTAAGATTGAAAGCCAATTGTGCTTTGGAATCTATAATACAAGTAAAAAGTTTAGTCGGTACTACCAAATCGTTTTATCTCCATTTAATTTAACTTATCCACAATACATTACCATGTTGGTGTTATGGGAACATGCCCCAATGACCGTTCGTGAGCTTGGATCCTACTTAGACTTAGATAGTGGGACTTTAACCCCGTTGTTGAAACGGCTTGAAAAGCAGGGATGGGTGACAAGAACACGTAGTCATAAAGATGAACGAGTTGTCATCGTTGACACTACAGAATACGCTAAGGAACGTCGTGATAAAGTATATGAACACGTTAATCAATGTTTTTCTGTTTTGGATATGAGCCAGGATGATATTGAAAAATGTTTGAAGATGGTGAATGCAGTTGGTGACCGATTGGATAATGTTAGTGAGCAAAAATTAAAAGATGTTAAGTAGTAAAAAGACATTCTGTGTGAACTGGAATTAATTTAGTTTACGCAGAATGTTTTTTATTATATTAATTTATGTTTTCATTATTGGTTTTGAGTTAGTCATTATCTCTTTCTTTTGGTAGAATTGTCTAGGAGTAAATTAAAAACAAAATTAAAGTCCGAATGATTTATTTGGATTTCCATTACAAAAATTAGCGGAATGGAGCTGAATTTTTTGTCACTAAGCATTCAAGAAATTAAAAATATTCTTCGTGAACATGACTTATTAAAATCAGTTAATCAGACTAATGATAATGATTTTAACTACGTTAGTTATGATTCACGAGACATAAAACCGAAAACCTTATTCTTTGGGAAGGGAAACTTTAAGCCTGAATTTGTTACGTTAGCAAAAAAGGCTGGAGCAACTGGAATCGTGTGTGAAGATCATTTATCTGAAAGTAACGGAATGAATGAGATTTTGGTTACTAATATTCAAAAAGCAATGTCCTTGATCTCTGCTGCATTTTTCAATTATCCACAAGACGATTTGTTCATCATTGCCTTTACGGGTACTAAGGGGAAAACGACCTCTTCATATTTCACTCGGGATGCAATTAGGAGGGCGAGTGGGAATAAAACCGCCTTATTTTCAACTATCAATACCGTGGTTGGTAATGAACTAAATCAAACATTTAAGTCACATCTAACCACTCCAGAATCACTAGATATTTTTAAGAATATGAGATCCGCTGTCGATAATGGGATGAAATATCTCATTATGGAAGTTTCGTCTCAGGCATACTTAAAAAATCGGGTTTTTGGATTAAAGTATAACGTAGGTAATTTTTTAAATATTTCTCCCGATCACATTGGGGAAAACGAACATCCGACTTTTGCAAACTATTTGCACTGTAAAGAACAACTCTTGGTTAATTCAAATAAGTGCATTTTGAATGCCGATTCAGACCACCTGATTGATATTTATTATGCTGCCAAAACCACAACTGATCCCCAAAATATTTATTTGTTTGGTAAAAAGGGGACGACTCCACAACTTGAAATCGACCTTGATTTCACGTACGAGCCAGTTTCAGATAGCTTGACTGATAACGATATTCAATTAAGTTCCATTTCTGATAAAGCTAAAAAGTTAGGCTTAGACGGAAATTATCGCATTGGTATTCCAGGTGATTACAATGAATCAAATGCAACCGCTTCGATCATATCGGCTGGACTTGCTGGCTTTAAACGTGGTGATATGTTAGATGGTTTGGCAGGAGCAAAAATTCCTGGAAGAATGGAAATCTTTAAGTCTAAAAACCATGGGAACGTTCATGTGGATTATGCCCATAATTATGCTAGTATGAATGCATTACTAGGATTTTTAAAACGACAAGACCCTAGTGGAAAAGTTATTGTAGTGGTTGGAAGCCCGGGCAATAAGGGAATTGACCGTCGAGAGGGATTTGGCAAGGCGTTGACTCAAAATGCCGATGTAGCGTTTTTAACTACTGACGACCCCGCTTATGAAGATCCCATGAAGATTGCAAAGGAAATTGATAGTCATATCGATCATGATAAGGTTGACGTTCATTTCGAAATGGATCGTGAAAAAGCCATTAAAAAGGCCATTAATTTTGGTAAACGTGGAGATATTATTGTAGTAGCGGGTAAAGGACGCGATCCTTATCAAAAGATTAATGGTGTTGATACACCTTATCCAACCGATTCGGTTATCGTGGAAGATTACTTGGAGGGTTTAAATGGTAATGACAAATGAGAAAGTTCCAGATTTCACTCCGATCTTACTTGGAAGTGACTTTAATGTGTACGGGATGGCGCGTTCTTTCTACGAGTTGTATGGTAAGCGTGTCAAGGCTTATGCCCAGGAACGATTAGCCCCCACAAGATTTACCAAAATTGTGGATCTGACGTTTATTCCCGGCTTTAGTGAGGATCCAGTATGGTTTGAAGAGATGAAAAAGTTAAAAAAGAAGTATGCCAACCACAAAGAACCGGTCATTTTAATTGGATGTGGGGATGGTTATGCTGAGTTAATTTCTAAACATAAGAAAGATTTAGAAGATGTCTTTGTCTGTCCATACGTTGATTATTCGTTAATAAAACAACTTAATAGTAAAGAAAATTTTTATAAAATGTGTGATAAGTATGGAATGCCATATCCCGGCACCAAGATTATTTCCAAAAGCAATTTTGAAGATAATGACTTTGATCAACCATTTGATTATCCAATTGCACTTAAACCAACCAATAGCGTGGAATGGTTGGATATCCGTTTTAAGGGAAGAAAGAAAGCTTTTACCATTAAAAGTGATGCCGAGTATCGTGACATTGTTTCAAAAATTTATAATAATGGTTATACTTCAGACTTGATCGTCCAAGATTTCATCCCAGGTGATGACAGCAACATGCGGGTCTTAAATGCTTATGTTGACAAGAATCATCATGTTAAGATGATGTGTTTAGGCCATCCACTTTTGGAAGATCCGGCACCGTCTGCAATTGGTAACTACGTCACGATTATTCCTGACTTTGATCAACGGATTTATGATCAGATTCAACAGTTTTTAGAGTCGATTGAATTTACTGGGTATGCTAATTTTGACATGAAGTATGATGTTAGAGACGATACGTACAAGTTGTTTGAAATCAATTTGAGACAGGGACGCAGCAGTTTCTTTGTCACCCTAAATGGATATAACCTTGCTCAATGGGTGGTTCGTGATTACGTTCAAGATGACCTAGCGGACCAAAAGACAGTGTATGCCAATCAAGATCCTAAGAAATATTATTTATGGTTAGGGGTGCCCAATCGTGTTTTTCGTAAGTATGCCAAAGATAATGAAGATAAAAAGAAGGCGGAAGAGCTGATCAAAAAAGGTCAGTGGGGAACGACTTTTTGGTATAAAAAAGATGAAAACTTCATGCGTTGGCTACTTATGAAATGGATGGACCATAATTACGCAAAAAACTTCAAAAAATATTTTCATGTGAATAAGGAATAAGATAATGAAAAAGTTTTTCACAATTATTGGTGGGATGGGGACCCAAGCGACTGAGAGTTATGTTCATTTACTAAATCAACGGACCCCAGCTCACTGTGATCAAGATTATTTAAATTATATATTAGTTAATCATGCGACGGTTCCGGACCGGACGGATTATATTACTGACCCAAAAAATAATCCGAGCCCACTAGTTCCACTTGAAGAAGATATTAAACAACAGAGCAAACTGGGACCAGAATTTTTTGCGTTACCATGTAATACTGCCCATTATTTTTATGATCAGTTACAGAGTATGACGGATGTTCCAATTTTGCATATGCCTAGGCTAGCGGTAGCTGCAATTGCTAAGAAGTTTCCACACGCTAAAAGAGTGGGGCTAATTGCCACTAAGGGAACTCTAAAGGACAAGGTATATGATAAAGAAATTACTAAAGCTGGATATAAAGTTGTGCACCCGACCGCTGAAATTGCGGACGAGACGATGGATTTAATTTATAAAGGTGTTAAGGAGCACGATTATGTCGATCCAAAATTATACCATCATATTTTAAATCAAATGGTTAATGAATTGGATAGCGATGTAGTGATTTTAGGTTGTACTGAGATTTCGGTAGCAGAAGAGCGAGCTGGTAATCATGACTACCCTGTGATTGATGCGCAAGCGGAGCTAGTTGATGAATCAATTCGGTTAGCTGAAAAAATGCAAAAAAATAAATCATCCAAGTGATTGGATGATTTTTTAGTAGTAGTTATTGAATGAAAAACAAAAGCCCAATTGAGATTAAAATCGAAATCAGTGTCAATAAAATTACGTAGGGTTTTAAATTACCTTGGATTTTTCTCTGGTAACAAATATCAATGAAAGAAATCGCGACGATTGTCATTATAAAACTTAAAGAGACCAAATAACGATGCTCGTTAAAGTGATTCAGGGTAAAAACCACTTCACTAATCAACAAAAGAATGTAAAACGCGCGCGTATAGACGACACCCTTAATAATCTTTTTGTCTTGTTTACGCGTGATTCCGATTGTTAGTGAGATTAATAAAAGAATCCATAGTAAAGTAATTATGTAGATTAACATGATGTTTAGCCTCCAATCAAATTTTATCATACGGCTCTGTAGAAGTCTTGATGACAAGGGGTATAATTCATGATATAATTATACACGTATTGCGGGTGTAGTTTAGTGGTAAAATTTAAGCTTCCCAAGCTTACGTCGCGGGTTCGATTCCCGTCACCCGCTTTGGGAAGCTACCAACGATGAGAGTGTAGTACTAATTATAATTTCAAAGCAAATCTAAGTTGATGTGAGTTAGATAAATTGTGATTGGGAAGGCGTCCTTTCTAGGTATACAAATTTAATAATGAGTGGGTATTTCCAAATAGAGTGGTACCGCGGGTGATCTCGTCTCTTGCATTGATTTAATTAATGTAAGAGGCTTTTTATTTATGAGGAGGATATTATGGATTACAGACAACAAGTTGCAGACGTAGTTGCTGATGCAACTAACAACCAAATTTCAACGAGTGATATTTACGGAAAAATTGAGAAACCGAAAACTTCAGATAACGGGGACTTAGCATTTCCAACTTTTATTCTAGCTAAGGAGTTACATAAAGCTCCTCAACAGATCGCAAAGGATATCGTCAATAATGTTGATGGAAGTCAGTTTGATAAAGTCGTTGCCGTTGGTCCTTACGTTAACTTCTTCTTGGATAAAGGAAAAGTTAGTAAGCAAGTCATGTCAGAGGTTCTGACGGATAAAGAGCACTATGGTGATAATTACGATGGCAAGGATCAGACCGTGACCATTGATATGTCTTCTCCAAATATTGCTAAGCCAATGTCAATGGGACACCTTCGTTCCACTGTGATTGGAAATTCAATTTCCGAAATTTTAAGAAAAAATGGATATAAAACAATTAAAGATAATCATTTAGGTGATTGGGGAACTCAATTTGGTAAATTAATTACGGCTTACTTAAAGTGGGGAAATGAAGAGGACGTAAAGCGTCATCCAATTCATTACTTAGTTCAGTATTACGTCAAATTTCATAAGGAAGATCAGAAAAATCCTGAACTAGACGAAGAAGCACGCGAATGGTTTAAAAAACTCGAAGATGGTGATCCCGAAGCTACCAAACTATGGAAGTGGTTTAGGGATGTGTCGTTAGAGGCTTTTAATAATACCTATAAAAAACTGGGCGTTAAATTTGATACCTATAATGGTGAGTCATTTTACAATGACAAAATGGATGAAGTGGTTGACATCCTAAAAAAAGATGGATTGCTTCAGGAATCTCAAGGAGCTCAAGTGGTCGATTTAAGTAACGCTAACCTAAATCCAGCGCTGATCTTAAAGAGTGATGGGGCTTCTCTTTACATTACTAGAGACATTGCAACGGCGTTATACCGTGAACGGACGTATCATCCAGTCATGAATCTCTACGTGGTAGGATCCGAACAAACTAATTATTTCCATCAACTAAAAGCTGTCTTAAAAAAGATGGGCATAAAGAATGCGGACGGTGTTCATCATATCCCGTTTGGCTTAATTACGGTTAATGGAAAAAAGCTTTCAACTAGACGTGGGAATATTATCTTATTAAACAAGGTTTTAGATGATTCAATTACCATGGCAAAACAACAAATTGCTGAGAAGAATCCTGATTTACCGAATAAAGATGAAGTGGCTACACAAGTTGGGGTTGGTGCCATTATCTTTGGTGATCTTAAGAGTGAGCGAATCAATAGCATTGATTTCGTACTTAAAGACCAATTAAAATTTGAAGGTGAGACTGGCCCATACGTTCAGTATGCCCATGCTCGTGCTGAGAGTATTTTGCGGAAGTCGGGTAAAAAAGAATTTGATGAATCAGCAAATGAATTGACTGATGCAGGTGCTTTTGAAGTTATTAAGTTACTTCAGGCTTTTCCAGAAGTTGTAAAACAAGCTCGAAATGAATTTGAGCCTTCCGATATTGCTAAATATTCGCTAAGACTAGCTAAGTCATTCAACAAATATTATGCTCATTCTAAGATTTTAGCGGACGATGATGAGCAAGACGCCCGTCTCGACCTTGTCAAAAGTGTTGCGATTGTATTAAAAGAGTCGTTAAGATTGTTGGGAATTAAAGCACCCGATCAAATGTAGAATAAAGTGGATGTCAATTGACATCCACTTTATCTTTTAAAATCCATTAATGTCCATGTGTTACAATAGCATTTAATGATAAAAGGAGATTTGGACTTTTATGGATAACAACAGCAAAAGTAAGTCAATATTTAAAAGAATTTGGGGTTACTTCAGAAAATTCTGGCGTAGATTTCAAATTACGAGATGGATTATTGTAGTTGTTTTATTCGTTATCTTGGTTTTAAGTAGTTATTTGACGATTGTGGCAAAGACTTCGCACGTTCGTGATCTTCAGTCTAATTTATCAAAATCGACTGTGATTTATGATTCACATCACCAAGAAGCTGGCAAATTGTACGCACAAAAGGGTACTTACGTTCAGATGAATAAGATTTCAAAAAATATTCCTAATGCGATTCTTTCGACGGAAGATCGTAATTTCTATAAGGAACATGGCTATTCGGTTAGTGGTTACGGGAGAGCCATTTTACTTGCAATTAAGAATAGGGTACTTGGTCGTGACTACATTAGTGGTGGAGGAAGTACAATTTCGCAGCAGTTAGCCAAGAACACTTTTCTTTCCCAGCAACAAACTTTAACCAGAAAACTTAAAGAATTATTCATTTCAATTGAGATTGAGAACGTTTATTCAAAGAACCAAATTTTGACGATGTATATGAACAACGCTTACTTTGGTAATGGCGTGTATGGGGTCGAAGATGCCTCGAAGCGATACTTTGGGCAGTCTGCGGAAGATTTACCGGTCCAGGATGCAGCTGTGTTAGCAGGGATGCTATCGAATCCTAGTAATAATCCGATTGATCATCCGGAGGCGGCACGTCAGAGGAGAAATGTGGTTCTTGATTTAATGGCAAAGAACCATAAGATCACTAATTCAGAGGCAAAAAAATACCAGGCCATGCCGTTGAACACTAAAAATTCCTATCGTTCTACTAATGGGTATAAATATCCCTATTATTTTGATGCTGTTATTAATGAGGCTATCTCAAAATATGGATTAACTGAATCTGACATCATGAATCACGGGTATAAAATTTATACGAATCTAAATCAGCAACAGCAGCAAAGCTTTCAGACTGATTTTAAAAATCCTAATTTGTTTCCTAATGATGCTTCGGATGGGACCAAGGTCCAAGCTGCATCAGTTGCTTTGAATCCAAAAAATGGTGGGGTTCAAGCGGTTGTTGGTGGACGTGGTAAGACGGTTTTCCGTGGTTATAATCGTGCGACCGATATTAAACGTCAGCCTGGTTCGACGATGAAACCACTTGCGGTCTATACGCCAGCTCTTGAAAACGGGTATTATTATGATTCTGAACTTGAAAACCAGAAGAAATCGTATGGATCAAACCACTATACTCCGCATAATTACAATGATGTTTATACAGGAAAAGTTCCGATGTACCAAGCTCTGGCACAGAGTATGAACGCGCCCGCAGTTTGGTTATTAAATAAGATCGGAGTAAACAAGGGATACGATTCGGTTAAAAAATTCAACTTACCGGTCACGGATAAGGATAAGAATCTAGCATTGGCCCTTGGGGGCTTGTCCAACGGAGTTTCCCCACAACAAATGGCTGGTGCCTATACTGCTTTTGCTAATAAGGGGAAAATTTCACAGCCGTTCTATATTACTAAGATCGTTGATTCGACAGGGAAGACGGTCGTTGATAATGAACATCCAAGTTCAAAACAAATCATGTCTCCTTCAACGGCACGACAGATGACAAGTATGATGCTTGGTGTCTTTGATAATGGAACTGGTGTTGATGCTAAACCGAGCGGGTATCAAGTTGCCGGAAAAACTGGAAGTACTGAGGCTGATAATACTCCAGATTCCGATGCTACCAAAGATAAATGGATCATCGGATACACTCCTAACGTTGTGGTAGCAACTTGGGAAGGCTTTGATAGTACCAACTCTACGCATCATTTAGAGAATTTGACTGGGACCGACGTTGGTCCGTTGTACAAGACACAAATGCAACAAATTCTTCCGTACACCAAGGGAACCCAATTTGGTGTCCAAGACGCACAAACGGTGGCACGTGATGGTGATGAAGATAATGATACGCAGAATTCTAAACTATTTAAGGGTATTACTAATGATACTGGTAAAGTCGTTAAGGGAATCGTTAAAGAAGGTGCCAGTGGAATTAAAAAGGGTGCCTCAGAAGTTATTAGCGGTGCGAAAGCTTTACTAGGCCGATAGCTTCACGTATGTTAAAATATACACTGTAACAATATTTAAGGAGGGAAATAATTATGGCAGAAAATGATGTAATGAAAGACGCACAAACTTTACAGGATGCACTAGTAAAGACTGATGAATTTAAAGAACTCCAAGCCACATACGATGAGTTAAAGAAGGACAAAGATGCTTTTAAGACATTTAAGGACTTTCAAACTAATCAAAATGAATTAAGACAAAAGCAAATGGCTGGTCAACAAATTTCGCAAGATGATATGAAAAAAGCTCAAGATCTTGCCAATAAAATGAACAGTCTTGATATCATCAAAAAATTGATGGGTAAAGAAAAAGCAATGGGCAAAGTCATTGATGATGCTAATATGTTAATTACTAAGCCTTTACGTGATATGTATGAAGCTTAATTGACCGTTAATCGGAGCGCCCATTGGTGCTCCGATTTTTTTGTATGGGAGAAATTATAATGAAGTTTATTCATGCGGCAGATTTACATTTGGATAGTCCGTTTTTAGGAATCAGAGAGGATGCTACCACTCCGAGTAAGCTGTGGGACATTTTGCACGAGGCTCCATTCGATTCATTAAAGAAGATTATTGATGATGCCATTTTAGATGATGTTGATTTTGTTTTGCTAGTGGGAGATTTGTTTGACAGTAGTCACCAAAGTGTCAAAGCCATTAGTTTTTTGATTAAACAGTTAGAACGATTGGATGAACATGGTATTCCTGTACTTCTTTCGTTTGGTAATCATGATTATCAAAGTGAAGGTGCCAAAAATTTCAATTTTCCGGCTAATGTTTACGTATTTCCCAAAGAAGTGACGACGCACACATTGACTCTTAAAGACGGAAGAACAGTTGCTATTACAGGTTTTAGTTACGCTACTAGGAATATTTCAGATGATATTATCTCTGGATTTCCAGAACGTTCAAACGCTGACTACCAAATTGGGATGGTTCACGGTGCTATTAAGGGTGGCAAAGACTCACAGTATGCACCGTTTACCATTAACGAAATGGAAAATTTGGGATATGATTATTGGGCATTAGGGCATATTCATAAGCGTCAGCAGTTAGGTCATCATCCTTTAATTGAATATCCGGGAAATATCCAGGGCCGTCATAAAAATGAAATGGGTGAAAAGGGGTACTTATTAGTCAGTGATGAGACTAATGGAGGTTTAAACGTTCAGTTTGAACCCACCTGTCCGCTCATTTGGTCAAATCTTTCAATGAATTTACGGGGAACTGACTCAGAAGAAGCGGTCGTTAATCAAATTATGGAGAAAATTGAGTCGAGTGATTTTTCCAAACTTAATTTATTGAGTGTGAAATTAAATATGAGCGAAGAAGCCAATTTTTCGTCAGAAGAATTGCTCGACCGGGTTAAGGAAAAGTTACAATATGATTTTGAACGATTTAATGCTTGGGTTTATGAAATTGACGTTGTTGATAATTCTGGGATGAAATTTAATGATCTAGATCAGAAATTCTGGGATGACACTAAGCATGAAGTTTATAATGAAGAAAACCTTAAAAATTTGGCGAAGAAGCTTTTTAAGCACTCTTACATTCGTGACAACTTTTTAAGTGATGAAGCCATCTCTAAATTACTTGATGAAAGTATGAATTTAATTACTAGTAAAACGAAAGGGAACGTGAAGGATGAGGATTAAAAAAGTTGAAGTATTCGGCTTTGGAAAACTTCATAATTTAACACTGAACTTTAGTGGGTTCCAGGTTATTTATGGAAGAAACGAGGCTGGAAAAACAACCCTCTTAAATTTCATTAAAGATGTTTTATTTGGCTTTCGGGACAGTCGGAGTAAGCGAGACTTCACTCCCAAAGATGACTATAAAATGGGTGGTCGTTTAACGGTTGAACAAAATGGAACTACTTATCTTGTTCAAAGAAATGAAGGTAAAAATGGTGGGTTATTAACCGTTTTTGATCAAAATAAAAATGAATTACCTGCTGGAATTTTGGATAAAATTTTAGGTCCAATCAATCGGGAATCATATGATAACCTGTTTTATTTTGGCAACGTTGATTTAAATGATATTTCGAGATTAAATCGTGAAGAATTGTCAAAACGAATCCAGCGTGTTGGGGTCGTAGGGATTGATAACTGGATTGAACTAGAGGACGAAAATCAGGAAAATGGTGGTAAGATCTATAAGCCGACTGGTAAAAAGCCTGAGTTAAACCGACTTTTAGTTGATCGAGAAAGATTGAACGCGAAAGTACATGAAGCCAGTAATGAATATCCCAAGTACCATGAATTGACCATTCAAGCTAAAAAAGAACAAGAAAAAAAGACTCAGAATCGCAATAAAAGAAATAAATTTTCTGAGCGATTAAATCAGGTTAATCAAGATTTAGCGAACTGGGATAAATATGCTCAATTAAGACAATTACAAGACGATAAATTAGCGGTTAAACACGGCTTTTCTGAGCATGACTTTGAAACATTTCAAGACATCCAAAATAAGATTAGTAATATTCAATTAGATGTTAAGAATGATGAACAAAACATTATTGATTTTAAGAATACGCATCAGGAATCCAATTCTGATTTGAAATTTTACAATGATAATGCTGATTTAATTCGTAATTTATATTTAGAACTGGACGGCCAAATCCAACAGGTCAGACGGATTGAACAGCTTGATCATGATATCAAAACATATCAGACTCGTTTGGCTAATGATGAATTTGATGCTGGTGGAAGTGAAAGTATTCCGTTTAATGATGATGAGATTGACAAAATATCGACCTTAATAGATGAGTATCAAAATGTAAAAGCACAAATAAACTATCAGGTTCATGCGATGCCCACAAATGAGAGCGGAGATAATTCGTTATCATTAATTGCTGATGCGGTTGGTCTAATAATTATTGGAATTGGAATTTTTATGGGTGGAGTAACTCTTCCTATTTTGGTGGTCATTGGGTTATTGTGTATTGGTTTTGGCATTTATCGTTATGTGCAAAAATCGAACCAACCAGTTAAAGAGGAGAATGATACTGACCATTTAAAGCGAAAATTGACTCAGATTGAGCAAGAGTTGGGTCAAATGGGAAACGAGCATCACATCCAGAGTATTCCATTTAACCAATGGACAAGTGCTTTACAAAACTCCATTAAACGACGTGACTTAGATCGTGATAGTTTACAGAATTTCATTGGAAACCAAAAGACAATGAATGAGAAGGTTGAGAGTTACCTCGATCGTTGGAATTTTGCTTCCAGTAAAATTGGTTTAAGTGATTCTGATAATGAAATGGTAGCGTTAAGTAAAATTAGACAGTTCATCTCAAATGTAAATGATCAAAAGCGAAATGCAGAACAGGTGAGCCATGAATTGAGTAGTTTAACTTCAATGGTTGATCGCCATCGTGAGCAGTTGAAAGAAGTAAGTGATCGTCTTGACCATTTCCTAAGGGAACGAAACGTTGCAAGTAGTAGTGATTTTAAAAAATTATACGATGAGCAGCGGATCGCTACGGATAAAAACAAACGTAAAATGGAGTTAGAAAACTCACTTGATCAGACAATTGTTGAAAGATTACAAAAATACGATAATGTTAATCAGTTAAAAAACGTGATTAATGATCTTCAGAAACAAATTGGACAGTTGGACGCAGATTTTTCCGATCAATCTGATCGGTTGGCGCAACTTAACGTGCAAATTAATCACATGGAAAAAGATGGGACGCTTGATTCATTGACCCAGGAATTGGCCAGTATGGATACTAAAGTTAACGAATTGGTTCAAAAGTGGTTGGTTTACCAGTTAACTAATCAGTGGATTGAAAAAGTACTCGATGCCGCTAGTAGTGGAAGAATTCCTAAAGTTAGAAAGGATGCAGCTAAATTCTTTGAAACACTAACGGACGGTCATTATAGTAAAATTGATTATAATAAGAGAAGTATTACGGTTGTTAACTCTGATGGGGTTAAGTTCAAGGTTGAGGAACTTTCAAAAGGAACCATGCAGCAGTTATACTTATCGTTGGTTTTTGCGTTAACGTTGGCTTTTAGTGATGAATATCCAATGCCAATTATGATTGATGATGGTTTTGCTGACTTTGATCACTTTAGAACTGATAAGGCAATTGAATTAATGAAAGCTTTGGCTAAAAGCACGCAGGTGATTTATTTTACGGCTGATGATCGAATTAGACACGATGTAAGTGGCGATCATTTAATTGAATTAAAGTAGTGGAGGTGGAGTCAAATGAGCAAAAAATTGAAAGAATATCAAATGGATGAAGAAATCGATGCGTTTGTATTGGTTAAGTCGGCCGATACTAGAATTGCTAAGAACGGAAAACAATTCATTTCGTTTGTTTTTGAAGATAATTCCGGAGAGATCGGTGGAAAACTTTGGGGTGCCAGTAATGAGGATGTAAAGACTTTTAAAGCTGGGCAGGTCGTTCACATTAATGGCAAACGGGAAGCTTACCAGGGAAGTCCACAAATTAAGATTAATCATCTTCGACAAACAGAATCTGGTGAACCCAGTGATCCATCTAAGTTTATGCAACATGCTCAAATGACTCGTTCTGAGATGGAAGAATATATTGGTCAGACAATTTTCGAAATTATTAATCCAACGTGGAATCGAATTGTTCGGGTACTTCTTAAAAAGCACCAGGATGAATTCTTTACTTTTCCGGCAGCTAAATCGAATCATCATGCTTATGCAGGTGGATTAGCATTTCACACCATTTCGATATTGAAGTTGGCCAAGGAAGTCGCTAAGCTCTATCCACAAGTTAATTCTTCACTTCTGTGTGCAGGTGCCATCCTTCATGATTTAGGCAAGACTACTGAGCTGTCAGGACCCGTTTCGACATCTTATACTAGTGAAGGTGATCTGTTAGGACATATCAGTATTATTGATGGGGAAATTGTTGAAGCTGCTGACCAACTAAAAATCGATCAGCATTCTGAAGATTTATTACTTTTAAGACATATGGTGCTCTCACATCATGGGATTAAGGAGTATGGATCCCCGGTTACGCCTGAATTGCTGGAAGCGCAGATTCTCCATGATTTAGATGAACTTGATGCTTCAATTAACATGATTACTGGGGCTTTAAATGATACGGAAGCAGGATCATTTAGTAAACGAATTTTTGGAATGGATCGAAATAAGTTTTATAAACCTGATAAAAAAGAAAATGGTCAGTAACTTTTAAGTTACTGACCATTTTCTTTTTATGATTGATTATTTCATTGGTTTTGGAGTTGATGTGTAATCAGCTAAGATGTTTTGTAAGTCTTTGTCTTGGATCTTTACATCTCCATCTTTAAGAACTTTTGAAACGACAGCGTGTAAGACATTACTATCGCTCATGCGTTCAGTTGCCAACTGGTCTTTTAATTCAGCTTTGTGATCCTGATATTTACCCTTGGAAGGGTGGTTGACCATTTGGATTACTTGGTATCCAGCTTTAGTTTTGACAGGTTCTTTGGTGTATTCACCATTTTTGAGTTTAAAGGCAGCATTTTTGAAGTTATTGTCAAGACTTGGATCCATATTATCGAATGGAGCCATCTTGCCGCCGTCTTTCTTGTTAGCCTCAGTTGAGTACTTCTTGGCTAAGTCAGAGAATTTTTGACCGTTTTCTAAGCCAGAAATTACTTTTTCAGCGTCACCTTGATTTTTGGTGGTAATCTCATTAACGGTTACTTTAGGTTGATATTTCTTGAATTGGTTTTGCAAATCTTTGTCAGAGAAACTTGTGTTAGCAATCACAGCTTGCTTTAACAGAAGATTATCTTTGATTTGTTCTTTTAAACTTTTCTCAGTTAAACCTTGTTGACTGAGAAGGGTTTTAAATTGAGAACCATATTGTGACTTGTATTGGTTAAATTGGTCATCAACTTGAGATGATTTAACTTTATTACCATATTCTTTGTTAAGAACTTTGTTCAAAATCATAGTTTGGAGAACTGTTTTACCCTGTGGGGTCTTTTTCATACTATTGTAATATTGACTTTCTGTAATTTTACCACCACTAGTAGTAGCAACTGTTTTACTACCACAGGCAACCAGTGAAACACTTAAAAGTAATCCTGCAACTCCAACGAGCCATTTTTTCTTCATATATTAGCACATCCATTTCTTCAAAATATTAAAGTACTCAAGACATTCAGTACTCCATTTATTTTTAATATAACATATATTTGATGCAAATTAATATTTGGTCGAATAATTTAATTGAAATTAAATGTTATTTATTTCGTTAGATAAAAGATCAATTCTAGGCTTTAGCTGAAATTGGGCTTCCTGTACGTCACGATTAAGACCATCTATTATTGGTTTTGCATCATTTAAAGCTTTTGTGAATTGGTTTAAATTTTGTTTAACTGAACTAGCTGAATGAAAAATGTTTTTAAGGTCGGCAGTGGTTACGTTATCTGTGGGATTAGACTTCCTTTTTAAAAGGAGTAGACCCGTAACAGAAACACCAACTATTATTCCGGCACTAACTAAGCAAGCGGTCTTTTTTTTCATGAGTTAATCCCCCAATTTTTTGGTAATTGAATCGGCAACTTCTTGGTATTTAGTTTCGTCATATTCTTTAGAATTATCAGAAAAGTTAATTGAAAAAGTATCACCCACACTGTAACGGGGAATTAAATGAAAGTGAGCATGTGGAACAGATTGATAGGCAATTTTCCCGTTATCATTGACAATATTCATTCCCTTGATGTTTGGGTTAGAATTTTTGACCGCACGTGCAATTTCTGGTACTTTCGCAAATACTTTACTAGCTGTGGCTGAGTCAAAATGAAAAATATCCTGAATATGTTTTTTAGGAATCACCAGAGTGTGGCCAGGAGTTGTTTGGGAAATATCTAAGAATGCAAGAATTTCGTCATCTTCATAAACTTTATAACTAGGGATTTCACCCTTAACAATTTTACAAAAAACGCAATTTGGATCGTAATCAGTCATATAAATCTCTCCCTTCAAGTTAATCCAATTATACACTAACATTACCCGCATAATAAGTGATAGCAGGCAATTATGGTATACTGATTACAATAATGAAAAGAAATGAAGGGTAAATATGAGTTTGCAAGTAGAAGACTTGACTGGTGGCTACTCTAGTATGCCAGTCTTAAAAAATGAGACTTTTGATGTTAATGATGGCGAATTAGTTTCTTTAATTGGTTTAAATGGTGCTGGGAAGTCAACTACCATTAATCATATTATTGGACTCATGAAGCCATTTACTGGAACCGTTAAAGTCAATGGTTTGCAGATTGGTCAAAACATTGAAAAATACAAACAACAAATTGCATATATTCCGGAAATGCCAGTATTATACAAAGAATTAACTTTAAAAGAACACATTGATACTACTATCATGGCTTATAATTTGGATAAACAAGTAGCGTGGGAGAAAGCTAATCAGTTACTTAAGACTTTTCGGTTGGATAAACGACTTAATTGGTTTCCTGCCAACTTTTCTAAGGGAATGCGTCAGAAAGTGATGATTGTTTGTGCGTTCATTACTAATGCGTCGCTTTATGTAATTGATGAACCATTTTTAGGTCTCGATCCGCTCGCGGTCGATGATCTTTTGCAGTTGATTGAAGAAAAGAAGAGTAAGGGTGCCAGTATTTTAATGTCGACTCATGTTCTTGATACCGCAGAAAAGTATTGTGATCGTTTTGTGTTAATTAACAAAGGTGAGATTCAAACGGAAGGAACGATGGAACAGATTAGAAAAGAGTATCCAAATGATGGGAAGTCACTTTCAGATATTTATCTGTCTTTAGCAAGGGATGATAAAAATGAATAGGATTTTCCAAAAAAGGTTAAGCAATCATTTAATCGAAATGACTAAATACCTTAAATATGTTTTTAACGATTTTTTTGTGATTGCGATTATGTTCTTTGTGGGTGGCCTTGGCTACGCTTACTCTGGATTTTTAAAGCAATTATCAGGCAATTTATGGTGGGAGCGCCCGATTGCAATTTTGATTTTACTAGTGGTGCTTCAACTTGGTGGACTGGCAACTTTAATCAAGTCCGCTGATAAGGTTTTTATGGCCCCTAAGGAATACCAATTTGCTGGTTACTTTAAGGGAGCATTTCTCTATAGTTTGTTTATGGCATTACTGATTGATTTAGTAACGTGGTTTGTACTAATGCCATTTTTAAGTGTTTCGATTGGATGGACAATTTCAGAGTTAATCGGGTTGTTAATCGTAATTTTGCTTTTGAAAACCGGTTGGATGTCATATCAAGTAATCAAACTCTATTTTCAGTTAAATCGACATGTAGTATTAGCCGGTGTAACTGAGTGGGTTATCCCCCTTATTATTCTGGTATTAGCATTGTACTTTAATGTTTTTATAGCTGCACTATTAGCATTAGTTGTGGCTGCATTGTTAATGTATGTCGCTATTCTAACCAAAAATAAGATCTTAAACTGGAATTATGCAATTGAACATGAAGATTCTCGTATGAATCGGATTTATCATTTTTATAGTTTATTCACCGAAGTCCCTGAACTTTCAGGTCGGATTCACCGCAGAAAATACTTGGATCCAATTTTTAAGTTGTTAAAAAAAGATCAAGGTCACGTCTATTCGAATTTGTATCTTCGATCATTATTAAGAGACAGTGGACCAGGTTCACTATACTTTCGCTTAATAATTATTGCCGTTATTTTGGTATTGATTATTCCTAATCAAATTATTGTTTCGTTAATGACAATTATTTTTGTTTATTTAGTCGGATTTCAGTTAATCCCATTTTATGAGCATTTTGAAAGTAATGTGTTTACCCATATTTATCCGGTTAGTCAGAAGATCCAGCTGACGGATTTTCGACAGATCGTTCAAATTTTACTTTTGTTTGAATGCTTTATCCTCCTGATTGCAATGTTAATCGCTCGGATGTCGGCTCCTGTAATCTTAATAACGGTGGTAATTTGGATTGTTGAGGGATATGTCTTAACGATTCCCTATTTAAATAAAAAAGTTAAACAAATTAGAAACTGAGGTTAAATGATGAGAGTTAGAAATAAGCCCTGGGCAAATAAATTTATTTTAGATCATCCTGAATTAATTGTTGATGATCCAGAAAAATACATGGGAAAGTGGGAAACACGTTTTTCTAGAGACGCCCCAATTTATGTCGAAATTGGTTGTGGTAAAGGAAAATTTATTACTGAAATGGCAGAAAAAAATCCCAATATTAATTTTATTGGGATTGAAATTCAAAAGTCAGTAATTGCAATGGCACTAAAAAAAGTCGTAAATAGTCGTTTAGATAACGTTCAATTGATTCATACTGATGGCGGTCTTGTGAACACCATTTTTAAAAAGGGTGAGGTTTCAAAAATTTTTCTAAACTTTTCTGATCCCTGGCCAAAGAAACGACATACAAAACGGCGACTTACCTCGCCGCGTTTTCTTAAGAGTTATCAAGACGTGTTACCTGACCAAGCTAAACTGGAGTTTAAAACTGATAATCGTGGATTATTTGAGTATTCGTTGGTTAGTTTGAATAATTTTGGGATGAAGTTTGAATCCGTTAATCTTGACTTGCATGCTAGCGATGCTGCTAAAGATAATGTAGAAACTGAATATGAAGAGAAATTTAAAGAAAAGGGCCCAATCTATAAGATTGTAGCCCAATTTGTTGATTAACTAATCGACTTTGTGTTTAAAAGTTGAACGTTATCGAGGTTATTTGTGGTCAAATCGAATGTAAATCCATATGATTTAATGTCATGGTTATCATCGTCTAAAATGTTGATTCCGCCAAGGAACTGGCCATCTTCGTTTTGGTTAAAGTCGATCCAGTAACCATACAACTCACTATTATCAAACTTTTTGCTTAATGTATCGGACAAGTGACGTCTAACCCGATCTTGGTCGCGTTCTTGCTTGAATTTAATAAGTGAATACAGCGAAACTCCCGCAATTACGGATCCAGTAATAAAAGCTAGTTTGTGTTTTATGATAATAAAAAGCATCCCTTCGATTGAATTTGTTGAATTTATTATATAACATTTTTAATACGAGTGGGTTATAATATTAATGTTTAGGAGGGATACGATGGAACAATTACCAGTAATGAATCTTAACGAATTAAAGCAAAAAATTAAGCATGGAAAGTACATCCTATTTTTCTCTGCCACATGGTGTCCAGATTGTGCGTTTATCAAGCCTGTTATGCCAGAAATTGTAAAAGATTTTCCAAACTATGACTTTATTGCAGTTGATCGGGATGAAAATCTCGATTTAGCTAAGGAAATGAACATTTTTGGAATTCCAAGCTTCGTTGCCTTTGATAATGGGATTGAGACTGGTCGTTTGGTTAATAAAGATCGAAAAACCAAGGAACAAGTAGAAGATTTTATTAAATCTCTTCCACAATAAATTCGGAGGTGAGCTAAATTTGATGATCGCAAGTTATAATCCAAGCCAAATGGGTGATGTTTTGGTTGTCATTCTTGGAGAAGGATCGGAACCACAGAAAATATCAAAATCAAATGATATTGTTCAGATTAAAGATAAGAAGGGACACGTAGTTGGCTATAATTTTTTCAATGCCAGTGAGATTTTAGGGAACTTAAAATCAGAGAATGGAAAAGTTGATCTTTCAAGTAACGATGTTGAAGTTTTAAATGATGCGTTGAAAGAGGCTGGGTTTAAAACTTTCTTACCTACTAGTACCGAACCAAAGTTTGTGGTTGGCTACGTTGAAAAAATGGAAGATCATCCGAAGTCTGATCATCTTCACATAACTCAAACAAAAGTCCAGAATGGGGAAATGCTGCAACTTGTTAGTGGGTCTCCCAATATGAGACCGGGAATCAAAGTTGTCGTAGCGGAAGTTGGAGCCATGATGCCAAATGGACAAATTATTTGGCCAGGAGAGCTTCGTGGGGTAAAAAGTGATGGAATGATTTGTTCTGGAAGAGAATTAGACATTCCTAATGCACCCGATAAACCAGGAGCTTTAGTTTTACCCGATTCTTATGAAGTTGGGCAACCATTTGATTTTGATAAAGCAAAAAATCTTTTTGACGAATAGTTTCTATTCGTTTTTTTATACATAATTCTTTAAGGGTGATTAAATTGGAACATTATGATGGACCGGCATTTTATCGTAAATACTTTAATGGGAAAGTTCCCTTTAAGAGTAGCGATAAAAAAATCAATGATTTTCATAGAACAACAAAAAAATCAAATCAAGAAATTATCCGTAGTGACGATTCTAATGTTAAACAATCAGCCTATCAGTCTCGTTATCAACCAAAGTATCAGAGCGGATTTCAGTTGCGATTTAAAGATGATAAAAAGCACTATGTTGAGTCCCGAAATTCCTTAGTGGAAAGAACAAAAGAATTTACTCCGCGTTCCCGTAACCAAAATAGTAATTTCTATTCCGTTCATCAGTCAGTCGGAAAACCATATCAAGATGCAGCCGTTGAATTGGAGAAGAATGATGATGATTTTGTTCTTTATCTAAATCCTAAAGATCCAACTGCCGTTCCAGCTGATGATCTAGATTTATGGGAAAATGACGTTCAACCAATTGTTAAAGAAAATGTAAATAAGAATGAAAACATTGTGGATAACTCTAAGCCTGTGGATAACTCTGAAGATGATAAAGAATCTTCAGCCAGTAAACGTGAATTAGGCCACTCGCTCGCAGATATCTTTAAAGAGGAGAGTGGCTTAGCGGCTAATCTAGCTTTGTTTAGTGATGATAGAAGAGATAATGATGATCAAAACGCATCAGGTACGGTATCAAGTAATCCCACTTTAAGTGAATCGGATCCACAAGATAAGTTAAAAGAACCTGATGAAAGAAGCGATAACGAGAAGACGTCTTCTCCAATTGATAGTACTGATAAGCGTCAAGATGAGGAAAAAGCACTTCTTCAACCTGCTAACGAACTTACTGATTCAAAAAGTGAAACCACAACGAATCATAGGCATTTGGCCGACACTTCAAGCAATCAGGAGGGTCAGACTAATTATCAATTTCCTCGTCGTGACCTGCTTAATCCACCAATTTCGACTTCTGATGATGGTTTGAGTGAATGGATTGAAAAGCAAGTTAAAACACTTGATGATACATTAAGGGCGTTTGGGGTTCATGGTCACGTAGTCGATTGGACCGATGGACCGACCGTTACTCAATTTCAAGTTAAGTTGGAGCTTGGTGTTAAAGTAAGCAAAATCACTAACCTAACTGATGATTTAAAGATGGCCCTAGCAGCCAAAGATATTAGAATCGAGGCTCCAATTCCTGGTAAGTCGACGGTTGGAATCGAGATTCCTAATCCAAAGCCTAGACCAGTGATGCTTTCAGAGATTCTAGATTCAAATGAATTTGAATCTAGTCATTCACCGTTAGAAGTAGCATTAGGGATGAGTATTGGCGGCGCTTCTAAGACTGCCGATATTCAAAAAATGCCACATGCTTTGATTGCTGGTGCAACTGGATCTGGAAAGAGTGTGTTCATAAACAGTTTGCTTGTTTCATTGTTGTATCGCAATTCGCCCCGTGATTTAAGGATGATTTTAATTGATCCTAAGGCGGTTGAATTAGCGCCATATAATGGGATTCCACATTTGTTAACCCCGGTTGTTTCAGATCCGAAAGAGGCTTCTGCTGCTTTAAAATGGGTCACTGAGGAAATGGACAACCGTTATGAGCGATTAGCTGCTGCTGGGGTAAGAAACTTAACTCAGTATAATCAAGCGGCACATAAAAATGGCCGTGATGCGGATAAGTTGCCTCAAATCCTAGTTGTGATTGATGAACTTGCTGATCTAATGATGGTTGCATCAACAGAAGTCCAAGATTATATTGTTAGGATTACACAAAAAGCTCGGGCAGCTGGGATTCACTTGATTGTTGCTACTCAAAGACCGAGCGTTGATATTGTAACTGGGACCATTAAGAATAATATTCCAACACGAATTGCCTTTATGGTTTCAAGCCAGATTGATTCAAGAACAATCATTGATCAAAGCGGAGCTGAACGACTACTCGGTAAGGGAGATATGCTTTATCTGGGTAGTGGTGCCAGTCAACCTGTGCGACTTCAGAGTGCTTTTGTTACTAACCAAGAAGTTGAGCGAGTTTGTGATCAAGTTCGAAGTCAGGAAACACCAAAGTACGAGTTTCAGCCCAAATCATTGCTTAAAAGTGCAGAACAAGCTCAACAACATGATGACTTGTGGAAATCAGTTTTGAGTTATATCGCAGACGAAGATGGAATTTCAACTTCAAAATTGCAACGAGTGTTTTCCATTGGATACAATCGAGCTGCTAGTATTATTGATGATTTGGAGCAAAATAATTTTATTTCAGGTGAGCATGGCTCTAAACCGCGAGATGTTTATTTGACGAAAAATGAACTTGCTAAATTGAATATTTAAATTTTTAGATTTTCATTACTTTAATTGGTATTATTAAACCAGACAATAAAAAGGGGAATTCCAACTAAATGACTAACATAAATAAAGACACTACTTATTTTTTTGTAGGAATTAAGGGTACTGGGATGAGTGCGATGGCACTCATTCTCCATGATCGCGGTTGTAAGGTCATGGGTTCTGACATTGAAAAATATACCTTTACTCAGCAAGGATTAGAAAATGCTGGAATTAAGATTGAACCATTCAATCCTGATAATATTAAAAAGGGAATGACGATTATTAAAGGGAATTCTTTCCCTGATACGCATCCGGAGATTGAAAGAGCCGAAGAGTTAGGACTAAAAATTTATAGTTATCCTGATTTCTTGGAAGAATTAATTGAGGGGTACACGAGCATCGGAGTATGTGGTGCTCACGGAAAAACCAGTACCACTGGACTACTTTCTCACGTATTAGGCGGGATCGCACCAACTGATTATCTGATTGGTGATGGATCTGGGAAAGGAACCACTGATGCGCGTTTCTTTGTCTATGAGGCCGACGAGTATCGCCGCCATTTTCTGGCAACTTATCCGGATTATGCCATTATGACTAACATTGATTTTGATCATCCGGATTACTATACCGGAATTGAGGACGTTTTTGACGCCTTTCAAACCTTTGCGAACCAAGTTAAAAAGGCTATTTTTGCTTGGGGCGATGATCAGAATTTACGGAAGTTAAAAGCTTCAGTTCCAATTTATTACTATGGAACTAGTGATGATGACGATTTTCAGGCGGTGGATATTAAGCGAACAACTGCTGGATCGACTTTTCACGTTAAATATGACGGAAAGGACCTAGGGGAATTCAGTATTCCTTTGTATGGAGAACACAATGTCTTAAATTCTTTGGCGGTAATTGCCGTTGCATATTTTGAAGACGTTAATTTGGACGAAATCAGGCGTGAACTTCAAACTTTCAAGGGGGTTAAGCGTCGTTTTTCTCAAGTTAAAGTTGGCGATATGACAATTATTGATGATTACGCACATCATCCCTCTGAGATTAAGGCCACTTTAGATGCCGCTAGACAAGAATATCCCAATAAGGAGATCATTGCTGTTTTTCAGCCCCATACTTTTAGTCGAACGATTGCCTATCTTGATGACTTTGCTAAAACGTTAAGCAAAGCAGATAAGGTATACGTTACTAAAATTTATAGTTCTCCAAGAGAAAAGTCGGGACACGTTAAGAGCGAGGATTTGGTTAATAAAATTACCAAAGATGGTGGATTAATTGAGGAAGAAAACATGTCTCCACTGTTGCAATATCACGATGCCGTGGTAATATTTATGGGTGCTGGAGATATTCAAAAGTACGAAAGAGCCTATGAGGAATTGTTAAGTCATTTAAGTAAGAAGGTTAATTAAAGGAGAATAAAAATGAATAATTTTGATGGAGAAAGTGGTCGTCGGGTAGTTGGCGATAATGCTGGACTCAACGCGTTTTTTACCAAAGTATATGGGATTATGGGAATTGCGGTTTTAATTTCTGCTATTTCTGCGTATTTAAGTAGTGTTTTTATGCCAAACATCAGTAGTGGGGCCTCAGGATTAGTAATTTTAATCGTTTGGTTCATAATTTCCTTTGTGATTTCGGGATTTGCACAAAGTAATCCGACGTTAAGCTTTATCGGATTATTGGTTTTCTCGGTTTTAACAGGGCTTTCACTTAGTTACATTTTCATTGCCTTTAATCTTGGTACCATTGGAGCAGCGTTAGTATCCAGTGCTAGTATTTTCTTGGTAATGAGTGCGATTGGTTTCACTACTCACAGAGATTTAACCAAGTTAAGCACGCAATTGTTTGCAGCATTAATTGCTTTAATTATTGCGATGGTAATTAACTTATTCTTGAGAAATCCATGGATTGAGTTATTTATTTCAGCCGTTGGGATCATTATTTTTACTGCGTTGAGTGCTACTGATACACAAAACTTAAAGAAAATGTACATGCAGTACTCTGGTAACATTAATGTAAACGGACTTGCAATTTCTGGGGCACTTCAGTTGTATCTTGATTTTCTAAACCTATTTACATTTCTTCTTGAGGTCTTTGGTATTTTTGGAAATAATCGAGATTAATAAAAAAACATGGTCGATTGACCATGTTTTTTTTCGCAATTGAACTGATTATAAGTGTTAAAATAATAGTAATTAATTCTAAAGGAGAATTTTATGGCAGACAAGAAATTATTATTAATTGACGGAAATTCTTTAACGTATAAAGCATTCTTTGCGTTATTTACTTCCTTGGAACGTTTTACCAATGAAGACGGATTGCACACCAGTGCGATCTATGGTTTTAATCGAATGCTAGATGACATTTTAAAGGATGTTCAGCCAACGTCAGCTCTTGCCGCTTTTGATGCAGGTAAAACAACCTTTAGAACCAAAATGTACGAAGATTATAAAGCCGGACGGGCAAAAATGCCCAACGAATTACGTGAACAATTCCCGTTTGTAATGGATCTGCTCCATGATCGGGGAATTAAAACCTATGAATTGCAAGACTATGAAGCTGACGATATTATTGGGACGCTTTCAAGGAAAGCGGCTGATGACGGCTATCAAGTTACTATCATAACGGGAGACCGTGATCTTACCCAACTTTGTTCGGATAAAGTTACCGTTGCGATTTCAAAGAAGGGTGTGAGTGAAATTGAGAAATACACGCCAGACTTTGTAAAAGAGACGATGGGAATTACTCCTAGACAGATTATTGACGTAAAGGGTCTTCAGGGAGACAACTCGGATAACTATCCGGGTGTTGAAAAAGTTGGTCCAAAGACCGCGATCAAGTTAATTCAAAAATTTGATAGTATTGATAATCTTTATAATCATATCGATGAAGTTTCTGGTAAAAAATTGAAAGAGCATTTGATTAAGGATAAAGACCAGGCATTTTTGTCTAAAAAATTAGCCACCATTGACTGCAATGCTCCCCTCACAATTTCATTATCAGATTTAAAGTATGATGGTCCCGATAATGATAAGTTAGTTGATTTTTATAAGAAAATGAACATGAAATCCTTTTTAAAGGAAATGGAAGGATCAGAGAGTCAGTCGGCTGAGAAACTTCCAGATGTTAAATATACGATTTTAAATAAAGACAATTTAGCCGAGTTAGATCACTTGTCAGAAGATGTTGTCTTTAACATTGAAATGTTGGATGAAAATTACCATACTGCTCCATTTGTTGGTTTTGTTATTGGGGATAAGGATCATTGGTTTGTAAGTAAGGATATTGATCTTTTAGATGATCCGAAAATAAAAGGCATTTTAGAAAATCACGATATTAAAAAAAATGTTTTCGATGCTAAAGCGCAAATTGTGGCTGCCAATCGCGAACATATTCAGTTAAATAACGTTGATTTTGACATGTTATTAGCTTCATATTTACTGAATACCCTTGATAATAGTAATGATTTGGCTAAAGTGGCTAATCGGCACGGATATTATGGGGTTAAACCAGATAGTGAGGTTTATGGAACTGGAAAGAAAAAACAGCTGCCAGAAAATGATGAGACTTTTTTTGCTCACATTGTCAGGAAAGCATTGGCAATTAATGATTTAAAAGATAAAATGATTGATGATTTAAAGAAACACAATCAATTAGATTTGTACCGTAACATAGAAGTTCCATTGTCTTATGTGCTAAGTGCAATGGAGATTGAAGGAATTACGGTGGACGTAGATACCCTCGAAGCATTGAAGAGTAAATTTACTGAGCATTTATCAGAAATTGAGCAGTCGATTTATCACGAGGCTGGAGAAGAATTCAACATCGGGTCACCAAAGCAGTTAGGTGAAATCCTGTTTGATAAGTTGAAATTACCAGTTGTGAAAAAAACCAAAACAGGGTACTCTACGTCGGTTGATGTGTTAGAAAAAATTGCGGGTCTGAATCCGATTGTCGATAATGTCCTGGCGTACAGGCAACTGTCAAAATTGATTTCAACTTATATTGATGGAATCAAAAAAGACATTTATTCTCGTGATCATAAAGTTCATACCCGTTATCTACAGACCTTAACTCAAACTGGAAGATTGTCCTCGGTTGACCCAAACCTTCAAAATATTCCAGTTCGAACTGAAGAAGGTCGCAAAATTCGTGAAGCGTTTGTTCCTCGTCATAAGGGATGGCAACTATTTTCATCGGATTATTCTCAAGTTGAATTACGTGTCTTAGCTGCCATTTCTGGAGATAAGAACATGCAGGAAGCTTTTAAAAATGGGGAAGATATTCATGCAGCGACCGCACGACGGATATTTGAACTTCCAAGCAACGAGGATGTTACTCCCGAGTTGAGAAGACAAGCAAAAGCTGTCAATTTTGGGATTGTCTATGGAATTAGTGCTTATGGACTTGCTAAAAATACTGGCATATCACGAAAACGGGCTCAAGCATTTATTGATAAATATTTTAAGGAATATCCAGGGGTCAAAAAATACACCCAAGATAGCGTTAAGTTCGCCGAAGATCATGGGTATGCTGAAACCATCATGAAACGTCGTCGCTACCTGCCGGATATTAATTCTAAGCAATTTCAGAAGCGTTCGTTTGCCGAAAGAACGGCAATGAACTCACCCATTCAAGGGAGTGCTGCCGATATTGTTAAAGTTGCAATGATCAGAATGCAAAAAGAACTTAAGAAACACGGTTTAAAGGCCACGATGTTACTGCAAATTCATGATGAACTAATCTTTGAAGCACCAAAAGAAGAGATTCCAATTTTAGAAAAATTAGTTCCAAGTGTTATGGATTCTGCGGTTGATCTGGATGTACCGCTAAAAGTTGAAAGTCATTACGGACCAAATTGGTATGATATAAAAAAATAATGGGGTGTAGGAATGCCTGAGTTACCTGAAGTTGAAACGATAAGAAGAGGGTTAACCAATCTTGTACAGGGTAAAAAGATTGTTTCCGTGGATGCTTTGTATCCAAAAATGTTGAATTTACCAGTAAAAGAATTTGAAGATTTGTTAGCTGGTAAGGATATTTTACAAATTGATCGGAGGGGTAAATACCTCTTAATCCGGCTAAGTGACGATTATACTTTAGTTTCTCACTTACGAATGGAAGGTAAATATGATGTGGTACCTGAGGGTACTGAGAATCAAAAACATACTTACGTTGTTTTTCATTTAAGCGATGGTCGAAAGCTTCGTTACAATGACACAAGAAAATTTGGAAAGATGAATTTAGTTAAGGATTCTCAGGTTTATGATTTGTCAGGATTGAACAAAATTGGACCGGAGCCAACTGAGAATGATTTAACGTTTGATTATTTAAAGAAGCAACTGCATAAGTCTCACCGAAAAATTAAGGCATTTTTATTAGATCAATCTAACATTGCTGGGATTGGGAATATTTATGCTGATGAAAGTTTGTGGTTATCTAAGATTCATCCGGAACAGGCTACTAACTATTTAAGTGATCAGGAAATTGAAACTTTAAGGGAAAACATCATTAAAGAAATTCAGTTAGCCATCAAGGGTCATGGAACAACGGTGTTTACTTATAAAAATGCCTTTGGTGAAGAGGGCAGCTTTCAAAATCATCTTCATGTTTATGGTAAAAAAGGACAACCGTGTGAGCGTTG
Organism: Fructilactobacillus sp. X3R5C2; assembly: GCF_059901175.1. Lineage (NCBI taxonomy): Bacteria > Bacillati > Bacillota > Bacilli > Lactobacillales > Lactobacillaceae > Fructilactobacillus > Fructilactobacillus sp. X3R5C2. Next base: position 307,249 of record NZ_JBWXVC010000002.1, on the reverse strand, counting down.
TGGAACTACTATTGAAAAAATCAAGGTTGCACAAAGAGGTACTAGTTTCTGTCCTCATTGTCAAAAAGTTCATGGTGATCTAAGTGAGTAAAGTTATTGGATTAACCGGTGGAATTGCAACCGGCAAATCGGCTGCAAGTGATTATTTAGTTACTTTAGGGGTTTCTACATTAGACCTAGATTCCATCACACATGAATTGGAACAAGATAATCGTGAGTTAATTCATCAAATTAGTGAGCAGTTTGGCAGTTTAGTGATTAAAAGTAACGGGCAAATTGATCGAGGTGTTTTGGGTAAGATTGTTTTTTCAAATCGTGATGGTATGAAAAAGTTAGTCCAAATTGTTAACCCATACCTTTTTCGTGAAGTTAATACTCGGCTAAACAAGTTACACGATCAACGTTTGGTGATTTTAAACGCTCCCACCCTTTTTGAAAATGGATTTCAGATTTTAACTGATGCTAATCTGATGGTTACGTGTGATCCAGTTGTTCAACTGCAACGGTTAGTTAGAAGAAATGATATTTCAATAAGTCGAGCTAGTAAAATGATTGGTGCTCAATGGGCACAACCAATAAAAGCACGACTGTCTGATTGGTGTATTGATAACTCTGGCACTTTCGATCAATTGAAGTCGTCGGTTAAAGATTGGTATGATTTAGTAATTGTTATGTAATTAGTGAAGGTGAAAAAATGCAATGTCCACGGTGTCATCATATCGGTTCAAAGGTTTTAGAAAGTCGTCGAGTCAAAGATGGTGAAAGTATTCGTCGAAGACGGGAATGTGAAGAATGTGGATTTCGGTTTACGACATTTGAAGTGATTGAATCAAGCCCCTTGTTAGTTGTAAAAAAGAACGGTGATCGAGAAGAATTCAATCGTTCTAAGATTTTGCGTGGAATTGTCAGATCATCTGAAAAGCGTCCAGTTTCGATGGAACAGATGAACCATATTGTTGATAAGGTTGAAAAAATAGCTTATGACGCTGATGATGGCAGCCATGAAGTGGCTAGCCAAACTATTGGTGAGGGTGTTATGAAAGGACTAAAAGAAGTTGACGAAATTGCTTATATTCGGTTTGCAAGTGTTTACCGCCAATTTAAGGATATGTCAGTCTTTTATAATAAACTCAAAGAATTAATGGATGATGAAGACGAAAATAATGAGGATAAGAATAAAGAATGATCAACGGAATTAATCCTAAAACTGATTTTAAAGTTTATCGATCACAGCCCATTAGTGATGTTGAACGTCATTATGTCGATTTGTTGTACATGCCAGTCATTGGTAAAAATGCATATGCCTTATACAATTGTTTATGGTTAATTGATGATGAGAAGCACGTTAATTTTGAATTAATGTCTGATCTTAGCATTGATGCCAAAGAACTAGATGATTCACTTATGAAACTTGAAGGATCGGGTTTGCTTAAGACGTATGTTGATCATTCTTTTGAAATCGACTTGTATGAGTATCAACTTTTACTGCCACTTAATCCTGACCAATTTTTTTGTGATAGTCTTTTGAGTCTGTTATTACTTGAAATGGTTGGTGAAGATCGCTATTTACAACTTTCAGATGAACTCTTACCAGAACATTTTGATTTTAGTGGGTTAGATGATCAAACTCGTAATTTCCTGCAAGTATTTTCAGTTAATAATGAGAAAGTAAATGACCAACCAAGTGTAATCAAGGCAGTTCAAGGCAAGGCTAATGTAAAAAAAGATTCCTTTGATGATAAGCTTTCAAATGATCAGTTTGACTTTAAGCTATTGATGAATATTTTGGATAAGTCCTTTGTCGAAAATGAAAGTGTTAAAAAGTATGAGACACTCTTTAGTAACACCAACCGATTATATGGAATTGGTGAACTTGAGATGGCACAATACATTGAGAAGGCCAGTAACTTGGTTAACAATCGTTTTGACCCTAAAAAGTTTAAGATATTAATTTCTAGACGAAATCAAATAAAGGCTCCAGCAGAAAATCAATCCAAGCAAAACCATGTCCATGAGGCAGACAAGTTACAAAGTAAGCTAACGGCCAAGGAACAGCAATTGGCCCAAATTGCTGATTCTTCCGCTCCAGTAGAATTTCTTGATTCTTTAAAGAGTGAAAAAGGTGGCTTTACTACTTCCGCTGAAGAAAGGATTCTATCTGAACTTATTAATCGCAACACTTTGAGTAATGGAGTGATCAATATCCTTGTTTATCACATCTTGATTGACGAGGGGAAACCTACCATTAATAAAAATTTAATTGACACCATTGCAAATGATTGGGCGCAAAGAAAAATTAATAGTGCATCGAAAGCGATTGACGATATTAAGCACCGTCAGGAACAGGTTACTGAAAGTAAAAACAATCGACAAAGAAGATACCGAAGGCGTACAAATGTCAAAGAAACATTGCCTGACTGGGCTAAGGAAAATAAAAGTCGGGGTAATGAAAAAATTTCGACTACTCAGCGAAAACGAATTGCTGAGAAATTAAATTCATTAAATAAAAAGTCTGGGGATGAGTAATCATGAAGAATGTTAGTGATGAGATGAGCCAATTGATGAAAAAGAAAAATTTGAATCATAATTACCAACAGTTAATGAATTCGGTTTATTCTGATCCAGACGTTAAACAATTTTTAAGTGACAATGAGAGTGAGTTAAGTGATGATGTTGTGAAACGGTCGGCATCAAAACTGTATGAATTTGTCAATGAAAAGAAAAAGTTGGAAGAGGGAAACGCTAACTTTGCTAAGGGATACCAACCAACCTTGGTTTTAAGTGACCATTTGATTGACGTTTCGTACGAACCTACGCAAGCGTTGTTAAACAAGCAGAAGCGAGAACAATTTGCGTCACGCATTAAGTCCATTTCAATGCCCAAAGAAATTAAATCGGCAAATTTAAGTGACTATGAACAGACAGCTGAACGAGCTCAAGCTTTGGAAGGAGCACTTGATTTTATTGGTTCATATGAAAATAATCCTCAGCATTTTCAGAAGGGGTTGTACCTATATGGTCCCTTTGGCGTAGGTAAAACTTATTTACTTGGAGCAATTGCCAATCGTTTGGCCTCTGACGGTTATAGTTCGGTTTTGATTCATTTTCCAAGTTTTGCCGTTGAAATTAAAAATGCAATTGGAAACAATCAAGTTGGCGGTAAGCTGGATGAAATTAAAACTGCTCCAATTTTGATGATTGACGATATTGGAGCAGACTCAATGTCATCTTGGATCAGAGACGACATTCTTGGGGTTGTTTTAGAGTATCGAATGCAAAATGAGCTTCCCACCTTTTTTAGTTCTAACTTTTCCATGGATCAATTGGAACAAGAGCATTTAAAGATTAATGCTCAGGGAGATGTGGAACCACTTAAAGCTAAGCGATTGATGGAACGAATTAAATTTTTAGCAAAGCCCATTGAACTTGATGGTAGGAATCGCAGGAATAAATAATGATTATTCTTGACATGTAACAGGTCGTTGTTTAGACTGTTAATTGTTAAGGACATGAGTGATTACGAATTTCACAGAGAGGATAGGTTTTCTGGAAACTATCTGTTTGGAGTAACTTACTTACCACCTTTATTAAATGACATTAATAAATAGGTTTTAAACGAGATGTCCAAATAAATGGACGAATTTGGGTGGAACCGCGCTAATGGCGTCCCTAGTATTGATTTACTAGGGACTTTTTTTATGAAAGGAATGAGTAAAATGGCTAAATTATCATTTGAGTTTCCAGATGGTAACAAGAAAGAATTTGATTCGGGGGTTACTGCAGCAGATATTGCCAAGTCAATTTCAGTTAGTCTAGCCAAAAAGGCAGTTGCGGCTAAGATTGATGGAAAAGTTGTTGATTTGATGCAACCACTAAAAGATGGTGGCAAGATTGACATCATTACTTCCGGTTCTGATGAGAGTCTTAAAATCCTACGACAGGGTGCTGCTCAGTTACTGGAAACGGCGGTCAAAGAAAAGTATCATGATATTCGCATTGGTGAAATTGCCGCTGATGAAGATGGTTTCTTTGTTGATACTGACAAGGAAGATCGTCAAGTTAGTTCAGATGAACTAGATGAATTAGCTGATAAAATGAAAAAGATCATCAAAAATAACGCTATCGTCGAAAGGGTTTATCTAAGTAAGGAGGACGCTTTAAAAGAAGTTGATGGTGATCCTTATCAAGCACAACTAATTGCCAATATTGATTCTGATAATATTCTTTTTTACAGTATCGATGGGGTTAAAACGCTAGCTCAAGGGGTAGTAGCTCCAAGTTTGAAAGACCTAAAACACTTTAAGCTCTTGTCTGTTGCTGGTGCTTATTGGGAAGGTAAGTCATCCAATCCAATGCTTCAAAGAATTTATGGCACGGCCTTCTTTAAAGCTGATGACCTAGATGAAGATTTGAAGAAGCGTAAAGAGGCTAAAGAACGTGACCATCGTGTTATTGGGAATAACCTTGACTTATTCTTTGTCGATCCAAAGGTTGGAGCTGGTCTTCCTTACTGGATGCCAAAGGGTGCAACGATTCGTCGTACAATTGAGCGTTATATCACTGATAAAGAGATTGCTCATGGTTACCAACATGTTTATACCCCAGTATTAGCTAATTTGGATTTGTATAAGCAATCTGGTCACTGGGATCACTATCGAGACGACATGTTTCCACCAATGAAGATGGATGATGACGAAATGTTGGAATTACGTCCAATGAACTGTCCATCTCATATTCAGATTTACAATCATCATATTCGTTCTTATAAAGAGCTTCCTCTACGAATTGCTGAACTAGGAATGATGCATCGATACGAAAAGTCTGGTGCACTTAGTGGTCTTCAACGAGTTCGTGAAATGACTTTAAATGATGGTCATACGTTTGTTGCACCCGATCAAATTCAAGAAGAATTCAAAAAAATCTTGAATTTGATGATGGAAGTTTATCATGATTTTGACATTAATAACTATACGTTCAGATTAAGTTATCGTGATCCCAAGAATACCGAAAAGTACTTTGACGATGATGAAATGTGGAACAAAGCGCAAACGATGTTAAAGGGCGCTATGGATGACTTGGGCCTTGATTACGTTGAAGCCGAGGGTGAAGCTGCATTTTACGGTCCTAAGCTTGATGTTCAAACTAAGACGGCTCTAGGAAATGAAGAGACGTTATCTACCATTCAACTTGACTTTATGTTACCGGAACGATTTGATCTTCATTATGTTGGTGAAGATGGTAAGGAACACCGTCCGGTTATGATTCATAGAGGAATTGTTTCTACCATGGAACGATTTACTGCTTACTTAATTGAAATGTATAAAGGTGCTTTTCCGACATGGCTTGCACCCGATCAAATTCAAATCATCCCGGTTAGTGATGAAAAACACGGAGATTACGCACGTAAATTAAACGAAAAGTTTCGTGCGTTAAACTTACGTTCCAATGTCGACGAACGTGGTGAAAAGATGGGATACTTGATTCGTGACGCACAAACCAAGAAGATTCCATATACGTTAGTTGTTGGTGATGATGAAATTAAGAATAATACCGTTTCTGTTCGTAAGTATGGTGAAGATGACAGTCGCGATATGTTAATTGATGACTTTATTTCAGAAGTTCTTCATGATATTGCTACTTATTCACGTAACGATGAAGAAGAGTCCAAGCCAGTTGACAAAATTAAATAAAGTTGGTACTATTATGTAGTCAAAAGCAGAAGCTTCCCGCTTCTCGCCTGAGTGATTTTGATCGCTGGGCATTCTACGAATGAAAGTCCTAATGTTTTTAGGTGTAGCGGGTGCTCTGTAGCATCCGCTATTTTTCTGCTTAAAATTACCTGGAGGTGAATTACCATAGCAAGAGATAAGATGGTTAACGAGGGTATCCATGCTCGCGAGTTGAGATTAATCGGTGCTAATGGAGATCAATTAGGAATCAAATCTACTAAAGAAGCTTTGTCAATTGCTGAAGAAGCTAATTTGGATTTAGTTGTTGTTGCTCCCAAAGCAAAACCACCCGTAGCCAAGATTATTGATTACGGGAAATATCGTTTTGATCGCCAAAAGAAAGAGCGTGAAGCTCGAAAGCGTCAAAAAACTGTTAGTGTTAAAGAAATTAGGTTAAGTCCGACAATTGATAGTAATGACTTCAATACCAAGCTTAAAAATGCCAAGAAATTTTTGACTAAGGGCGAACGTGTTCGAGTTTCTATTAGATTTAAGGGACGTGCTATTACCCATAAAAGTATTGGAAGAGACGTCTTAAACAAAATGGCGGAAGCTACTTCTGACGTTGCTGATGTTACTCAACGAGCAAAAATGGATGGCCGAAGTATGTTCTTAATGCTTGCACCAAGTAAGAATGAAAAGAAATAACTCATTTAATTGGGTTATGAATCGATGAGGAGGAATATAATATGCCAAAATTGAAATCAAATCGTGCTGCCGCAAAGCGTTTTAGAAAAACTGCTAATGGTGGTTTAAAGAGTGGTCATGCCTACACTAGTCACCGTTTTCACGGTAAAACTAAGAAACAACGTAGACATTTACGTGGAACACGTATGATGGCTAAGTCAAACTTGAAGACTTACAAAGAATTACTACAAAAATAAGCGAATAATATAGTTTGTATAGGGGGATTTTAATATGCCACGAGTAAAAGGTGGAACTACCACACGTAATCGTCGTAAGCGTGTTCTTAAATTAGCTAAGGGATACCGCGGTGCTAAGCATCGTTTATTCAAAACTGCTAAAGATCAAGTAATGAAGTCACAGGAATATGCCTTTCGTGACCGTCGTGCCAATAAAGGTAATTTCAGAAAGATTTGGATTGCAAGAATTAACGCAGCCACTAGAAATAATGGATTGAGTTACAGTAAATTCATGCATGGTTTGAAACTTGCTAACATCGATATGAACAGAAAAATGTTAGCTGACTTAGCAGTTAACGATGCTGATGCCTTTTCTGCATTAGCGGAAAAAGCCAAAGCAGCATTAAAATAAGCCTAAAAAACTTTCACCGCTCTTGTTTGGTGGAAGTTTTTTTATCGGATTGGGATGCTCCCAATCTATACATAAATGATTTAAAATAGAAACATCAATTCTTATTTACAGAGAGGTCTATATGCTATCATTATTCAAACCGACTTGGATGGTTAACAATATTTATCAAATTTCCCCAGAAAAACTTGAAAGTTACGGGATTAATGTAATTCTGACCGATTTAGATAATACCCTAATTCCGTGGAATAATCCTGAGGGAACCGTAGAACTGCACGATTGGCTCAAAAGAGTTCGAGATCATGGAATCAGGGTGATTGTGGTTTCAAATAATAATCGGGAAAGACTAGAGAAAGCTCTTACTAGTCTTGAGTTACCATTTATTGCCCGGGCTTTAAAACCACTTACTTTTGGGATTTTAAGGGCTCTTAAAACGTATCGTTTAAAACGAAGCCAAGTGGTAATGGTGGGAGATCAAATTTTAACGGATATATGGGCCGCTAATAATACTCGAATTAGAAGTATTTTGGTAAAGCCATTGGTTACTTCAGATGCGTGGAACACACGGATTAATCGTTTCTTTGAAACGTTTGTATATGCACAATTGATGCGAAAGTACAGTGATTTAAAGTGGAAGGATGATATTGATTAATGGATAATGATGAAAATAATGAGCCCTTATATTGCATTGGGTGTGGGGCACAAATTCAAGATACCGATCCGAAACAGGCTGGTTACACGCCTAAATCAGCAATCAAGAAGGGAATTGATTCTGGAAAATTATACTGTCAGCGTTGTTTTAAGCTTCGTCATTATAATCAAATTGAACCAATCAGCATCTCAAATGACGAGTTTGTAAAGTTATTGAGTGAAATTAGCGACACTGATTCGTTAGTAGTATACGTCGTGGATGTATTTGATGTAGATGGAAGTATGATTCCTGGGATTCAGCGCTTTGTTGGTAACAATCCGATTATTTTAGTTGGTAACAAATTAGACTTGTTGCCATCGTCGTTCAACCAGAACAAAGTTAAAGATTGGTTACGTCAAATGGCAAATAAGAATGGAATTAGACCTATTGATATTGAATTAGTATCTGCCAAGACGAATCAATCAGTCGACGATCTGTTAAAAGCCATTTCAAAAAATCAGAAGGGCCGAGATGTCTATGTGGTTGGAGTAACTAACGTTGGCAAATCTACCTTAATTAATCAAATTATCCAACAAAGCACTGGTGAGAAGCAGGTTATTACTACCTCTAAGTTTCCTGGTACTACCCTCGATTTGATCAAAATACCGTTGGAAGATGGAAAAGAGTTGATCGATACACCTGGTGTTGTTCATGAAGATCAGATGGCTCACTATTTAAGTTCTAAAGACTTGAAGTATGTTTCACCGCAAAAACGGATTAAACCCAGGACTTATCAGTTGGATCCAGGGCAGACGTTATTCTTAGGTGCAATTGGCCGGTTTGATTTTATCTCGGGGGAACGTCATGGCTTTACCGTTTATGCTGACAATAATCTGATGATTCATCGAACCAAATTAACAAATGCTGATGAATTTTTTGAGAAACATGCCGGTGAATTATTGACCCCACCAACTGGTAAGGACAACGTCGTTGAGTTAAAACGACATGAATTTAAAATTACTGACAGAAGTGATTTAGTGATTGAAGGACTGGGATGGATTACCGTTCCGAAAGGTTCCACGGTTGCTGGATATGCTCCTAAGGGTGTGTCAGTGTTAGTTAGAAAAGCAATGTTTTAGGAGTATTTAATAATGAATTTAAAGGGAAAACAAAAACGATTTTTAAGAGCAAAAGCGAATCATATGCGGCCCATTTTCTCAGTTGGAAAGAATGGGTTAGATGAGACTTGGATGAATGAAGTTAAAAATGCTGTTGATCACCGTGAATTAATTAAAATTAATCTTCAACAATCTGCCGATGTGGATGTGAGTGACGTTAAACAATTTATTGAGAATAACTTGGACATCCAAGTTGTCCAAACGATTGGTAAGACACTTTTATTGTTTAAGGAATCAAGTAAGGACAATTATCGTAAATTATCGATTGAAGTGGCAAATTTGTAGGAGATTGATTGATGCGCAAAAAGGTTGGAATTTTAGGTGGAACTTTTAACCCCATTCACTATGGTCATTTAATTATGGCTGAACAAGCTTTAACCCAATTAAACCTCGATTTAGTTCTATTTATGCCCGATTATTTGCCACCACATGTTGATTATAAGTCCGCAATTGATGCTTCTGATCGGGTTAACATGATTAATTTAGCCATTAGGGATAACGCTAATTTTAAAATTGAAATGATTGAAGTAAATCGCAAGGGGAAAAGTTATAGCTATGATACGATTAAGGAATTAACTAAAATTCATCCCGATGTTGATTATTACTTTATCATTGGTGGCGATATGGTCGAATATCTGCCAAAATGGTATCGAATTGATGATCTTATTAAAATGGTTAAATTTGTTGGCGTTAATCGTCCGGGTAATTCTGAGTCTTCTAAGTACCCAGTAAGTTTTGTTGACTCACCTGAGATAGCTATTTCATCGTCTTTAATTAGATCACATCTTGAAAAGGGTGAAAGTGTCAGATATTTGTTGCCAGATGCGGTGTTACGGTACATTAAGGAGCATGATTTATATGGATAAAGAGAAAATTAATTATCAAAAATATTCTAAGTATGATCGTGATCAAATTGTTGCCAAACTAAAAGCGACGTTAAAAGAGAAAAGGTTTCAACATTGCTTGCGAGTTGAAGAGACCGCCATTACCTTAGCACGAGAGTTTAATGTGGACGAAACTTTAGCTGGACTTAGTGGTCTGGTTCATGATTATGCCAAACAACGGCCGGATTCGGAATTTATTGACATTATTAAGTCCCATCATTTGAATCCAGAACTACTTAATTATGGAAATGCTATTTGGCATGGCTACGTGGGTTATCTGATTGTGGAATCAGAACTTGGGATTCATGATAGTCGAATTCTAAACGCGATTAAATATCATACGATCGCATCGCCTGACATGGACAAAGTTGCACAGATTACTTATATGGCTGACTACATTGAGCCGGCCCGTGATTTTGATGGGGTTGAAAAAGCTCGTAAGATTACCAATCAAAATTTATGGGATGGTGTTAAATATCAAACTAAAAGTACCATTTCATATTTGGCAAGCAACGGAAAGGCAATTTATCCCGGTGCGATTACAGCTTTTAATGTAATTGTTGCTGGTAAAAAGTAGGGGATTATATGGATAATAATAAGATTTTACAAAATATTGTTGAAACTGCTGATAGTAAACGCGCCCACGATATTGTGGTTTTAGACATTGAAGAATTGTCGTTGGTCGGTCGTTATTTTGTCATTATGGATGCTCCTAGTGTTCGTCAGGTGAAGGCAATCGCAAATGATATTATTGATCGATTGAGTGAGGAGCACGTTGAAGTTTTACGGGTCGAAGGGCTAAATACAGGATCTTGGGTATTAATTGACCTCGGTGATATTATTATTCACGTCTTTAAGAGTGAACAACGTTCCTTTTACAACTTAGAGAAGCTTTGGTCTGACGCTCCTGATCTTGATATAACTGATTGGGTCAGTGAAGACTGATATGATTTATTCTGAGTTTGCGTCATTTTATGATAAATTATTTGACAATCATCTATATCGAAAGTGGTATGAGTTTGTAGCTGATAACGTCCCTAAAGAAAAGCATATTTTAGATTTAGCCTGTGGGACTGGTCGTCTTTTGGTTACTTTAAAAAAAGCAGGTTATGTCGTATCTGGAGCTGATTTATCGGATGATATGCTGGCCATCGCAAATGATCATTTAAATGAAAGCCATGTGTTTGACGTGGCGTTAATTAATGCCAATATGCTAGACCTGGATGGTGTACCCAATTATGGTGCCATTACGTGTTTTGACGATTCGATTTGTTATTTAGAAAATATTGAGCAAGTTAAAACAATGTTTGCTCAGGTTAAAGGACATCTTGTTAAGAATGGTAAATTCTTATTTGATGTGATCACCCCTTATCAGACCGATGTTGTTTATCCAGGCTATATGTTTAACACCAACGATGGTGACCATGCTTTTATGTGGAATACCTTTGTTGGTGATTTTCCTCATTCAGTGGAACATGATCTATCTTTTTTTGATTACAATCGGAATATTAACGGTTTTGATGAATATAATGAAACCCATAAAGAACGAACCTATCCCTTGGTAAAATACACTCAGGCACTGAATGAAGTCGGATTTAATAACGTTAAGGTGACGAGTAACTTTGGAAAAGATAAGGTTAAAGATGATACTACCCGTTGGTTCTTTGTATGTAGTGAGGAATAATCCAAATGAAAGCTGTTGGAATAATAACCGAATATGATCCTTTCCATAATGGTCATCTGTATCAATTACAGGAAGCTAAAAGACGAACTGAAGCGGATGTAACGGTAATATTTATGAGTGGTAATTGGACTCAGAGAGGCGAGCCAGCTATCTATGATAAATGGATCCGCACTCAGATGGCTTTAGATAACGGAGTTGATTTAGTAATTGAACTTTCAATATCGGATGCGGTTCAACCTGCCAGTATTTTTGCAGAGCGGTCGATGAAACTTGTAGAAGCTTTGGGCTGTTCATACTTATCGTTTGGTAGTGAGCACAGTGACTGGAATTTTACGAAGTTGGCATCTATTGACGTTCATCCGTCTGATAATTTTCATAATTATAATTTTTCCTATCCAAAATTATTTCAACGAACAATTAAAGAACAGAGTGGAATTGATTTAATTAAGCCAAATGATACACTTGCGTATTGGTATGCAAAGGCCAATCAGAAGTTGGGTTCCCCTTTAAAGCTAGTTCCGGTTAAGCGGTACAGTAGTGAGCATAATAGTGGAGAGTTGAGTGGAAAAATTGCGAGTGGCAAAGCTATTCGCGCTTCAATTAAATCACAGGATCGTCGTTACCAAAAGTTTATTCCCAATTCTTCTGTCGTCCTAGACAACGAAAAACCAGTTTTCTGGTCAGACTTTTGGCCCTTTTTACGTTATGAATTGACTCAGAGTTCGATAGCTGATTTAAATCAAATTTATCAGATGACTGAGGGATTAGAGAATCGTCTAAAGCAAATGGCGGTTAAAGACACAACCTATCAGGCGTTTATTAAAGATGTTAAGACAAAACGGTATACCTACACTAGGATTCAAAGACTGCTGGTCTATACGTTATTTAAAATAAAGAAAACACAAATGACTAGTTATAATCCGGTTGTCCGAGTTTTGGGAATGAACGATACCGGGAAAAGTTATCTGAATCAAGTTAAAAAAGCAATCCCATATCCGATCGTTGATCGAATTGGAAAAGAAGAATTTAATAATACGTTGGAACTAGAATGCCGTTCTGGAATTCTTTATGGAATGATCAATGGTCGAATGCAAGATAAATTTACTTATCCCATTGTTATATAGAAGACCGTGCTATCAAGGATAGGACCTTGACAATGAATTTTATGGTATGTATAATTAGTCGTGTTGCATTGGAGGTTAAATTATGAAGTGGTCATTTGAAAAACTACTAGGATATAAGAAAGAACCGTTTACAACCCATGAGACAGTGGATTTAAAAGACGATTTAATGAATCGATATCCGAAAAGTATTCTTGATGCCACTTCCTTTGACGTTGATGTATCTGCCACTCCTGACAACGGAGATGTGATTATAGATGCTCACGTCAAAGGTAGTGTAACAGTTCCTTCTTCACGATCGTTAACTCCAGTTAAGTTACCCATGGATTTTAATATTAGTGAGATTTATGTGTTAACTGAAACTGCGTTAAACCGATATGATAATGAAGAAGTAGTGTTAGTTGTTGGTGATGACTTGATGATTGATTTTGATAAAGCAGTTGTCGATAACATAATTGTCAACATTCCGATGCAAGTTCTTTCACCAGAAGAGCAGAAGGGTAAAGCAATGCCTGAAGGAAATGACTGGGAAGTTATTTCTGAAGATGATTTTAATCGACAGGTGGAAGAAGATAAAAATGTTGATCCACGTCTTGCAAAATTAAAGGATTTCAAACCTTCAGACGATGACAAGACTTAAAAATTCACTAGTGGAAATCAAATTAAGAGGAGGTTGTGAATAATGGCTGTACCAAAGAGAAAAACTTCTAAAGCAAGAAGAAACATGCGTCGTTCGCATGACAGTTTATCAGTTCCTGGCATGAGCCCATGTCCTAACTGTGGCGAACTACGTAAGTCACATTTTGTATGTCCTAACTGTGGTTACTATGACGGTAAAGAAGTAGTTGCCAAAAAGGGTTAATTTAAAATAAAGAACTTCAAAAACACCATGGGTTTTTGAAGTTCTTTTTTGTATTAAAAAACCGACAATTTAATTGTCGGTTTTATTTACTCGTTATGATTATGATGCTGTTGTTTGCCCGCATTACGTTTTCGGTTGTTTTCGTGTTCAATCTCAGTCTCGGATTCTCCGGATTTAGAAACTGTATTTTTGGAGCTGTTTGTTGAACTTGGTTCGGCTCCTGTCTTAATCTCTTCTTCTAATTCCTTTGGAATGACAACTTTGGGAGGATTCTTTTTGGCTTTTTCATTAATTTGTTTTCTAATTCGTGGACGGGACAAATTGATGATAAAGGTCTGAACGCAGGCAAATAATCCACCAATAAAGAAGTAAATTCCTAATCCAGCTGGTGATGAAAGGGTAACAAATAGAATCATGATCGGACTAATTAACATCATAATCGCCATTTGTTTTTTCTGTTCTTTAGGGATCCCAACGGTTGAAAGATATCCCTGAAGTGCATAAGCCAGAAATGACAAGACGGCTAATAAGATGCTGGATTGACCTAGTTTAATTCCCATAAAGACGGTATGAGAAACTTCAGGTGAGTAACGAATAGCTGCATACAGAGCAGCAAACACTGGTAACTGGATCAATAATGGCAAGCATCCAATCCCACCTGTCATACTGATTCCGTTGTCTTTATAGAGTTGCATCATCTGCTGATTTAAGGCAACCTGCTGTTCTTTGGTCGTTGCTTTTTTTAGGAGTTGTTGAATCTTGGTCATTTGTGGTTTAACCAAATTCATTTTTTCCTGTTGAATAGTAGATTTTTTCATCTGACTAATCATCATTGGTAAAAGCAAGGTTCTAACAATTACGGTAATTGCAATTAAAGCCCATCCATAGCCACCAACGTATTGTGCTAGCCAATCCATAACGTGTTGCCCGGGAACGGCTAAATAATGATAAACGAATCCAAAGGGACGTCCCTTTGAATCGGTTCTTATACATCCAGTTAAAAAAATGCCAACCATGGCAATAAAACCGAATAAACCTAGTTTCTTAATTTTTTTCATTTAGTTAACTCCTAACTTTTAAGTAACATGTTACATACTAACCTAATAAGAATATTTCAGCAATTTCAAGTTAGATTTTAATTGAAAATGAATTTGGAACTTTTGGAAGTTTAATTGACTGTGTTTTAATGTTTTGGATCTTAGCAAAACTATTAGGTGCAGTTTTAATTGAATGAATAAAATCGTCTAACTCCGATTTAGTCCCATTTGCGATGATTAAAACGGTTCCGTTGGGCATGTTTTGGACACTTCCAGTAATCGAATATTGATCTGCGATTTTTTTAGTACTATATCGAAATCCAACGCCTTGGACAAGTCCTGAAACGATTATTTTGACTGACTGATTGTTTGACAAAATGATTCTCCTTAAAAGCGTTTACCGTAACTGTGATATTATAAGAACAACAATATCAATTCTAATTCATTTTAAGGGGAATATAAATGGAAAGAATTAATTCTAAACAAAACCAAACCATTAAAGATATTAAAAAGTTACATACCAGTAAAGGAAGAAAAAAGAGCGGGGAATATTTAATTGAAAGTTGGCATCTGGTATCCGAGGCAATGAATTATCTTAAAGCAGATCAGTTGGTAACCATCTTAGCAACCGAAGATCAATATTTGGCTCATGGAGATGACCTTTCTGGTGAAAATATCATTGTTATATCAGATGAAGTTGCTACTGAATTAAGTGATACTTCGACAACTCAAGGAATTTTTGCCGTGTGTAAGATTGAAGAACCAAAGATTGATGTTGCTAAAGTTAGCGGAGCTTGGCTTCTGCTTGATAACGTTCAAGATCCCGGTAATATCGGAACGATGGTAAGGACAGCGGATGCCGCAGGTTTTTCTGGAGTGATCTTTGGTGACGGAACTTCTAGTGAATATAACGGGAAGGTTTTACGTGCCATGCAGGGAAGTCAGTTTCATCTTCCGATTATTAAAATGAATCTAGAACATGCCGTTGAGATGTTTAAGAAGCTAAAAATTAAGGTATATGGGACAGAGCTTAATTCCAGTGCCATTAACTATCGAGATGTCCCTTCTAAAAATGATTTCGCTTTAATTATGGGTAATGAGGGGAATGGAATGAGCTCTGGCTTACTAAAATTAACTGATGATAATTTGTATATTCCCATTGAGGGGAAGGCTGAATCTTTAAATGTAGCAATTGCGGCTGCTGTTATCATGTTTCGAATCAAAAATTAAATTGTTTCTTAAAGTGAGTTCTTATGATTGAATGGAACTTATCTAATTGGGTAGAATTAACTTAGAGACGGATTGGAGTAATGTAGTATGGAAACAGAATCGTGGAAAGATGACCCTGAATATGTTTCAATCATTTCTGATTTGTTAGAAAGTCCGCAAATTCAAAAATTAGGTGATTACACCCAACATCACCATTCGACTAGATTGAAGCATTCAATTGCAGTGTCTTATGAGAGTTATAAAATTGCTAAAAAGATGAATTTAGATTATCGAGCGGCTGCCCGTGGCGGATTATTGCATGATCTATTCTATTATGATTGGCGAACTACTAAGTTTGATTTAGGTTCACATGCATATATTCATCCACGTGTTGCCCTAAGAAACGCCAAAAAGATCACTGATATCACTCCGAAGGAACAAGATATTATTCTAAAACATATGTGGGGGTTAACCCTTGCAAGACCCAAGTACATGGAAAGTGTGATTGTTTCACTTGTTGATGATTATTCGGCAGTTGATGAATTTTTCTCACCGATGAAGAAAAAAGTTAAAGGATTATTAAAAAGATAAGTTAGGAGGATATGAGAATGGATTTAACTGATAAAGAAATCATTCATTTGTGTCCTAAATTTCAAGTGGCGTTTCAAATTCTAGGGAAAAAATGGAACGGTTTAATCATTGAATCATTTTTATTAGCCGGACCACTTCGATTTCGCGAATTAGCCAATAAAGTTGAGGAATGTAGTGATCGTGTATTGACCGAACGCTTAAAAGAGTTGGCTAAAGTGGGAATCGTAAAAAGACAAGCTGATAAGAACTCTGGAGTGGTTTATTATCAGTTAACTTCTAAGGGTGAAGAGCTTCGTCCGATTATGAAGGCGGTTCATGGATGGTCTGACAAGTGGTGTGATCCTGATCATGCTTGACCAGTGATAAAAATTGCTATAATATTTATTTAAATACAATGATAAAAGAAGTAGTAGACCGACGAACACAGAGAGTTCATGTTAGCTGAAATTGGACGTTACGGTTGAATTCGCTTTTTGATGTTAGCATTGAATATTAAAATGTTCGGTCGATGTCGTTATTCATCATTATAAGTGCGCACTTTGGTGTGAATTTGGGTGGTAACGCGATGCTTCGTCCCTTTTTTGGGATGGAGCTTTTTTTATGGAATTGGAGGTTAGTATGGCTTTAAAAGAAGATTTAGAACAAATTAAATCCAGTGGGTTGCAGGATATTGAGGCTATTAGTGATAGTAAAGCTTTAAATGATTTAAAGGTGAAACTTTTAGGAAAAAAGGGCTCAATTACTAAAGCCCTTCATGGAATATCATCACTTCCAGTCGAAGAAAGACCGAAGATTGGTAGCTTGGCGAATAAAGTTAGAGACGAACTTTCAAAAAAGATTGATTCCAAAAGATTGGAATTAGATCAAGTCGCTCTAAACCAAAAGTTAAAGGATGAAAAGATTGATGTCACCCTGCCAGGTGACTCGGTTCCAAAGGGGCATCCTCATGTTATCCAACAAATTATTGATGAAATTGATGATATTTTTATTGGAATGGGCTACCAGGTTCTTTCGGGTCCTGAAGTAGAAGAGGAAGTTTATAATTTTGAAATGATGAATCTGCCGAAGAACCATCCCGCAAGAGACATGCAGGATACTTTTTATATTACCAAGGATATTTTAATGAGAACTCATACCTCACCGATGCAGGCACGAGCACTTCAAAAACATGATTTTTCTAAAGGCCCCTTAAAGATGGTTTCCCCGGGCGTAGTTTATAGACGTGATACTGATGATCCAACTCATTCTCACCAATTTCATCAGGTAGAGGGAATTGTGATTGATAAGCACATTACGATGGCCGATTTAAAGGGAACTCTTGAGGTAATGACACACAAATTGTTTGGGGATAAATTTAAAGTCCGTCTCAGACCAAGTTACTTTCCGTTTACCGAGCCATCAGTTGAAGCAGACATTACCTGTTTTAATTGTAATGGAAGGGGTTGCGATGTATGTAAAAATACTGGTTGGATTGAGGTCCTTGGGGCAGGAATGGTTCATCCTAACGTTTTAAAAATGGCTGGAGTAGACAGTAGTGTATATGGTGGATTTGCCTTTGGGGTGGGTCCCGACCGATTTGCCATGCTGAAATACGGAGTAGACGATATTCGAGACTTTTATCTTAATGATCTACGTTTCTTGTCACAATTTGATTAAGGGAGGAAATAAATTTGCTGATATCTTATGAATGGTTGAAAGACTACGTTCAAATTAAGCTTTCTCCAAAAGAACTAGCTAACAAAATTGAAAAAACGTCAGTTGAAGTTGACTCCGTTTTTAAGCGGAGTGATGGATTAAAGAAAATCGTGGTTGGAAAAATCTTGTCCATTAAGGATCACCCCGATGCAGATCACCTTCACATTACGCAGATCGATGTCGGCGAACAAGAACCGATTCAGATTGTTTGTGGTGCGCCAAACGTTCAGGTAGGCAAAAAGGTTATTGTTGCTTTATCTGGAGCGCGAATTGCCAATAACGTTAAAATTAAGAAGTCCAAGATGCGTGGAGTTGAATCAAACGGTATGCTCTGTGCCTTAGATGAGATCGGGTTTGATAAGTCATTGGTACCTGATGAATGGAAAGACGGAATCTATTTCTTACCAGATAATGCCCGAATTGGTGACGAGGTTTATAACTATTTGGGAATGAATGAATCGTTAATTGATTTGGACGTCACTCCTAATCGTGGAGACATGTTAAGTGTTCGTGGAACTGCTTATGATTTGGGGGCGGTATTTAATGAGTCGGTTGACTTCATCGAACATGCTAGTGCTCCAACTGGAACGCACGACAGCGAGAAATTTGTTTCAGCAAAGGCTGATACTAATTTAGCGCCAATTTATAAGCTTAAAGTTGTTAAGGGCGTAAACGTGAAGCCTAGTCCACTTTGGCTTCAAATTAAATTATGGAATTCGGGCATTAAACCAATCAATAATGTCGTTGATATTACTAATTTTGTTATGACTAAGGTTGGACAGCCAATGCATGCCTATGATCTTGACAAATTAAAAACTAATAAGGTTGAGGTTAGAAATGCTAAAGATGGTGAGTCAATTACGACTCTAGATGGCAATGACCGTAAATTAACCGACACGGATGTTGTTGTTGCGGCTGACCAGCCAATTGCTTTAGCAGGACTAATGGGTGGAAAAAATTCGGAAGTTACTTCTGACACTAAAAATATTTTATTGGAGGCAGGAGTTTTTGATCCGGTTAAAACCAGGAAGATGGCACAAAAACAGCTCTTACACACGGATGCCTCACAACGCTTTGAACGGGGAATTGACCATGGAAACGTTGAACAAGCACTTGAGTATGCTTCGGGAATGACCCAAGATTTAGCTCTTGGTCAATCTCAACAAGGGGTTGTTAGTGGGAGTGATGTTGAGGTTAAGCCACGAGTGATTTCAATTTCAACTTCTCACATTAATCACGTTCTTGGGACTAATCTTAGTGACGAGGAAATCATTTCAATCTTTAAACGTCTAGGTTTCTCAGTTGAGGCATCTGGAGACGATCTGACGGTCACGGTTCCTACTAGATGCTGGGACATTCAAATTGATGCTGACTTAATTGAAGAGGTTGCCAGAATCTATGGATATGACAATATTCCGTCAACATTACCAATCACTCAAACGACTGAAGGTGGACTAACACCAAAGCAATTAATGATTCGAAAATCTAGAGAAACACTTGAGGGACTTGGATTAACGCATGCTATGTCATATTCGTTAACTACAAAAGCCAAGGCAAAGATGTTTATGATAAATGGTAGTCATGAAACTAATTTGCAGTGGCCAATGACAGAGGATCATGCCGTTTTACGTATGAATTTAATTTCAGGATTATTGGATGATGTGGCATATAACCAGGCTCGAAACGTGCTTAATGTGCCACTTTATGAGCAAGGTCGTGTTTTTTATAAGCAAACTCCTGATCAGATAAGACCAGACGAAGTGGAACATATTGCTGGTGCCATTTCTGGATCGTTAGTTGCTCCAAGCTGGGACCATAAAGCTAAGTCAGTTGATTTTTATCAAATTAAGGGAATTCTTGAAAAATACTTAGAAAGTCTTTCCTTAAAGGGTGACGTTACTTATGTTGCGACTGATAAAATTCTCGAAATGCATCCAGGTAGAACAGCGCTTGTTAAACTAGATGATCACATCATCGGTTTTGTGGGAGAAGTTCATCCAGAAGTCGCTAAACAATTTAAGATTAAAGAAACCTATGTTTTTGAACTTGACCTTGATTATTTAAATGTGGCTCCTAAGTCTGGACAACAATACCAAAAGGTTGGTCAGTACCCTGCTATTCATCGTGATATTGCTATGTTAGTGGATCGTACCATTACTAATGAGGACATATATAATGTAATTATTAGGAGAGGTGGCGCCTACTTACAGAATGCTACCGTATTTGACGTATATCAGGGGCAAAATGTGCCTGAAGGCAAAAAATCAATTGCCTATTCATTGACTTTTGAAGATCCTAACGCCACTTTGAAAGACGAGACTGTTGATAAAGCGGTCGATAAAATACAAAAACGTTTGACCACTGAATTAAGCGCTGAGATTAGATAAGGGTGGATTCATAATGAGTGAGAGAAAAAGGCATTTGGGTGGTTTTATTTCCAAAATTAAAACTAGTTCATTTGGGAAGAAAATTATTTATTCTGTGATTGCAATTATTGTAATTTTAGTAATTGCAATTGCGTTATTTGGACATCACTATTTTAAAACTTCACTTCAACCACTGGATCCTCATGATAATGAAGTGACTCAAGTTAACATTCCAAGAGGCGCTTCCACCAAAAAGATTGGGGCAATCTTACAGAAGTCAGAAGTAGTTAAAAGTGGGATGGTATTTAATTACTATGTAAAATCACACAACATCACTAGTTTTAAGTCAGGATATTATCAATTAAAGCCGTCAATGTCCCTAGATACGATTGCCAAGAGTTTACAAAAGGGTGGAAGTTTCGAACCCATTCAAAGCACTGATAGTAAAGTTACCGTTCCAGAAGGAGCTAACATCGACCAAATTGCGGATATTGTGGCTAAAAATACCGATTTTTCTAGGGCAGAATTTATTTCCCTGATGAAGAATCGTAATTTCTTTGATGAAATGACCAAGGATTATCCAGAATTACTGGGGTCCGCTAAAGATGCCAAGGGGACCCGTTATCTTTTTGAAGGATACCTTTATCCAGCGACATATCCCGTCCCTAAACATTCGTCGTTAAAGATGATGGTCAGTTTAATGCTCGCTAAAAGCAATCAAATGTATGGTCCATATTATCAAAGAATGAAAGAGCAAAAGCTGACGGTTCAGCAAACTTTAACGTTAGCATCTTTGATTGAACGTGAAGGTGTAAGTCAAAATGATCGTAATAAGATGGCTGGTGTGTTAAGAAATCGCATTGATAAAAAGATGCCACTTCAATCGGATGTGGCTGTTTTGTATGCACTTCATAAAAACTCAAAGACACTTTCAAAACGTGATTTAATGGTTAATTCCAAATATAATCTTTATGTTAATAAAGGGTTTGGTCCTGGACCATTTGATAACCCTTCGGTAAGCTCAGTCCAAGCTGTGCTATATCCAACTGATATGTCTAAAGGATATTTATATTTCTTGGCCGATCCGAAAACTAAAAAGATTTATTACGCTAAAACCTTAAAAGAACAGCAAAATAACATTAAAACTCATATGGATCGATAGTGGAGGATTAAAATAGTGAAAAGCAAAAAAAGACCCGTAATTATTGGAGTTACCGGAGGCTCTAGTAGTGGTAAAACAACGGTAAGTAGGTCAATCTTGAATCGTTTGCTGGGACATTCAATTGCAATCTTGCAGCAAGATTCTTACTATAAGGATCAATCCAATATGACGATGGACGAAAGAAGACAGGTTAACTACGATCATCCGCTTGCTTTTGACACTGATTTAATGGTTAAGCAATTGAAGCAGCTGTTAAACTATGAATCAATTGAGAAACCGGTTTATGATTATTCCAAATTCACCCGGAGTGGTGAAACTGTCACTCAAGAACCACGTGATGTAATTATTGTTGAGGGGATTTTAATCCTTGATGATAAAAGGCTCCGGGACCTAATGGATATTAAAGTTTATGTAGATACTGATGCTGATATTCGCGTCATTAGGCGGATTGAGCGGGATACCAAAGAACGTGGTCGAACGCTTGATTCGGTAATTCAACAATATTTAGCAACCGTTCGCCCCATGCATCTCCAATTTGTTGAACCCACGAAACGATATGCTGATATAATTATTCCTGAGGGTGGCAAAAATCAAGTAGCGATTGACTTACTAGTTACTAAAATTCAGTCAATTTTAAATGACGTTGGTGACGATCCGATTAGTAATGCAATTGATACGACAATATAATTAAGTTGCCAAACTTTAATTTAAATGGTATTTTAATTTTGAATAAAATAGTGAGGTGTAAGAATGGCTGAAGATGAAATGTACCCGATGACTGAAGAGGGGAAAGAAAAGCTCGAAACTGAATTAAAAGATTTAAAGGTCAATCAAAGACCAAAGATTGTTGATCGAATCAAAGTCGCTAGAAGTTACGGCGATTTATCTGAAAACTCTGAATACGAATCTGCCAAAAACGAACAAAGTATGTTAGAGAGCAGAATTGCTACGGTAGAGCACATGTTACAATATGCTCAAGTGGTTGATAAAGAAGAGACCGACGAAGATGAAGTGACCGTTGGAAAAGAAATTCAGTTTAAGGAACTACCTGATGAAGAGCCAGAGACATTTACAATTGTCGGAGCTGCTGAAGCTGACCCGATGAGTGGAAAAATCTCGAATGATTCTCCAATTGCACAGGCTTTGCTTGGCCATAAAGTAGGGGAAAACGTTGATATTGATATTCCTGCTGGCGTAATGCATGTCAAGATATTATCAGTTAAATAATAATTTTAATTTAAAATAGGGCAATCGTCTCAAGTGACGATTGCCCTATTTATTATATCTTTTTTTAAACCAACTTCTTAAAATTAAGGTGAGAAGTGTCAAAGCACTAATGATTATTCCCATATTTAAGAATGGTGGCCAATATGAAAGCTGAATGTGCTTCATTCCTTTTCCAGTTTTAAGTGCAATGAAGTAATGATCCCATTTCGTGATTGAATGTTTCTTTCCGTTTATTTGGGCACTCCAGCCTTTCGAGTACGGGATACTTGAAGCAATTACTGAATTAGAACCGTTTGTCTTTATATCAGCCTTTACCGTTCGTGCGTTTGGGCTGGATATTTTTTTGGTTCCCGATCGAAGTTTTCGATCGGTTTGCTTAAATAAAGAATTATTTAGCTGGTATAAAGTAAAGTTTTCTAACCAAAGTGATGACTTTTTCAAGCTGATTTTTACTTTAATCTTTTTGTTTTTTGCGTTATTGGCAATGTTAATGACCTTAATCGAATTAGATTCAGGACTAAGTGACAGTTGGTTACCATCAACTGACAAATCACAATTACCGTTATTTAACGCTGTTCCCATCGTCAAATAGTAAGAGTCATTAGTTTTTGGCTTAAACGTGAGATCAAGAGAGGCCGGCTGTAAGACGTTGACTTTGTTGAAGATGGTGCCAGTAAGTTGATTGTGTTTGGTTACGTTGTTATATCTAACGTGATTGAAGTTAATGCTCGAAAAGAGGTGGCTTTGGACTTGGTTGTCCCCCGTTAGATTTGACCATAGCTGTGTTTGGTATTGAATGGGATCTGGACTGGCAGCATTTTTGTGGATTGATTGGTCACTGGCTCTAAACATCATTGGTAACGCATACTGATTTTCGTATACTGAAAATCCCTCAGATGATCCCATGTTTTTGTATGAGTTTTGGTCATATCGTTCTGGGAATTCTCTAATACCTGGAACGTCAACTGGAGCTGTGTAGGGACGAGCCAGATGGTATTTCATTGAGAGCAGTGCATCTGAAACCATGGTTCCACTGGAATATTCGATTACGCCATCGCCATTTGGCTGACCAATTTTTCCAACTAGATCAGACATTTTAGGATTCATGACGGATGAAAATAAGGAAGCACCATAAAAATTAAAGTTAAAGGGGTCGTTTTTAGTTCGGGAAAAGTCCTTGCTGATTCGATATGGGCCATCTAAAGAATGATGTTTCAGGTAAGTTGTGACATGATCTAATTTATTTACGTAACCACGGTATTCAGAGTTACTTAAGTATGAGATGTTGTTTAAAGAGAGAATAAGATTAATGGTAATGCCAAAGACAATTAGTGAAAAAACACCCAAATTAAACCATTTTTCATTCCGGAAGTGGGTTAATAAAACGATGATGGCGGCTAAAATCATAAGTCCCTCAATCACAATTGTGAACCATTTAAGATAGTTATATTGAGGCATTCTAATGGTGGTATAAGCGACCATTAGTGCAAGCAATAAAATTATGAGCCACGTTCCAATTTGCTTAAAACTAATTGCCTGAATGTGAGATAAGCTAACTAGCGCGACCATGATGAACCAAAAACATATTACAAACGAAAAACGGTAGGGGTACCAGATTGGAAACTGAAATGCATGCCAAAATAAGTCGAGTGGCTGAAAACACGTTGACAACAGTAAAAAGATGGTCATTACCAAAGTGAAAATTCGAGTTTTTTTGGAGAAGGTTTTATTAACAAAAAAGAACAAAAATAGTACCAAAATCGTTTCTGAAATAAAAAGGTTTGGTAAGCCCTTGGGCATTTGGTCAAAATTAAAGGTCCCAGGAGCAAATTTAGTTACTAAGTCAAGCATTGGATATTCAAATTTAAAGTTCAATTTATCAGAAAATCCCTGGCCCTTGGAGTTAATCAGTGAATAAATGGTTGGCAGAAGAATGAAAGCAGCTAATCCCACCGAAATTAATCCATTTGCGACTAGTCGCAAAAATCCAACAAACATATCTTTGATATTTGAAACATTGATGGCTAAATAGTAGATAGTTAGTGCTACGATAAAAATCGTAATCATGTATGCCATATAATAGTTGATGATCAACATAGCGGTATATGATGTAATGAAAAGTAGTTTTTGGTTGTTTTTTAAGAGTTTAACTAAACCAAGCACAATTAAAGGAAGTAAAATCATGGCATCGAGCCAAATGATATTTAGGTTATTTGCAATCATCCAACCATTTAATGCATATGCAGTTGCAAATGATGACAGTATGAGTGAAGAATTAGTAAGATGAAGTTTGCGAACTAGAATGGTAAAGGTCAAACCAGATAAGCCAATCTTTAAAAGTAATAGGATGAGAATCCCTGATGGGAGGGATGCATTATTAAAAAAGAGTAAGATAAGGTTTAATGGACTCATTAGATAGTAAGCCCAAGTCCCGATCATTTCATTCCCTAGTCCGTTAGAAAACGAATAAAGAATTGATGAAGGATGGTGCAAGATGGCTCTTCTAAAATATGCAAAAAAATCAATGTACTGTTGTCCTAAATCAACCGTTAGAATCGTATTATTTCCGAAGGGTGCCATATTGCGATATGCTGCGTATAATGCCATAATAACTAGTGGTATTAAAAAGCTTAGGATTAATGCGAAGTTTTTAGATAGGCTCTTTTTTATTTTTTGGTTAAGCATTTAATTACCTCATTAATTTATAAAGTAATGAATTATAATAAGATTAGGTTTGTCGTTTTTCTAATAAATAGAGTATCATATATAAATTAAGAAAAGCGCCATAAGTGATGAATTCGAGTTATTAATTAGTTAAGGAGCGTTAGCATCGTGAGAAACTTTTTTGATCGGTTATTTAGAAGAAGGAGTCGGGATTCGAGCCGGCGAAACGGTAATTCCAAAATTCCATTTCGACTGAATTTTATCTTCGCAATTGTTGGAATATTGTTTGCAGTTTTAGTATTTCGACTAGCATACATGCAGATTTTTCAAGGATCAGTTTATAAATCTGATGTTAATCAGAGCGATAATTCAGTTAAGTATGGTAATGTTCCGCGGGGGATGATCTATGACTCAACCGGGAAAGTTTTAGTTGGTAACAAAACTCATCGGGCCATCACCTATACTAAAGGATTAAGCGTAATGCCTCAGGAGATTTATAATGATGCCAATAAACTTGGGAGTTACATCACCCTCCCAACTAAAGGGCTTACTAAAAAGCAAATTGGTGAATATTACTTGGCCGATAAGACTAACCTTACAAACGCTACTAAGGAAGTTCCTAATGGAACAAAGTTAGCGCCACAAGCAGCCTACAATAAAGCTTTAGATATGATCCAGAATGGGAAAATTGTAAAGGTTACTCCTCGAATGAAGAACGCAGCTGCTATTTTTACGGAAATGAGTGGGGCTTATCAATTATCAACTACCAACATTAAAACGGATGGTGTAAGTAACAAAGAAATTGCTGAAGTTGGTGAACATGCTTCTGAAATGCCTGGAGTTCAGGTTGGAACAAGTTGGTCTCGTGATTATCCATCTGGAAACGAGATTCAAAGTATTGTTGGAAATGTTTCATCTAGTAAAACTGGGTTACCTTCTGATCGGGTTAATGAACTTTTAGCTGAAGGGTATTCAAGAAATGATTCAGTTGGACAAAGTAATTTGGAACAACAATATGAACCAATTTTACGTGGCTCTAAGTCTCAGACCGAGGTTAAAGTTGGAGGGGATAACAAAATTGTTAAAGAAGTTAAGAAGTATCCAGGCCAACGGGGCCAGAATCTTCAGTTGTCCATTAACTCTAAGTTTCAAAATAAACTCCAAGATTTGGTTAAGGGTGCAGAGTCTGGTGGCGTTGGTGATTCAACGGGAGCTTATGCCGTTGTTATGAACCCAAAGACCGGTGCGGTAATTGGAATGGCTGGTGTTAACCGTGATCCTAAGACTGGTAAAGTAACACCAAACGAATTAGGAACCATCAACAGTGCCATTGTAATGGGATCGGTTGTTAAGGGTGCGATGGTTTCAGGTGCCCTAATGGATAAGGTTATTACACCGAATAACAGTACAATGGAAGATATGCCAATTGATATTGGTGGAGCTAAAAAGAGTTCTTGGTTTAACAAAAATGGTGAGGCCAATATGCCGGTTAACGCCCAGGGTGCTCTAGAGGTTTCCTCTAACTCTTACATGATGCAACTTGCTATGAAAGAAGGGGGCTTCAGGTATAAAGCGGGAGGATCACTTAACATGAGTCCCAACATTTTTAACATCGAACGAAACTACTTCAATCAATTTGGTTTAGGTGTTAAGACTGGGATTGATCTACCGGGTGAAACTGCTGGCATTCAAGGACCATCAACGTTTGCTAATATTGGGAAATCTTTGGATGAATCATTTGGTAACTATGATTCGTACACTACGATTCAATTAGCCCAATACATGTCCACCATTGCTAATGGCGGATATCGTTTGAAGCCACATGTGGTTCAAAATGTAAGATCAACCAATACCAAGAACGGACAACTTGGAGCTGTTCAGAATACGACGATGCCAACGGTGTTAAATGAAATTCCAATGACACAACAAGAACGAAACGTTGTTACCCAGGGATTGTATCAAGTAGTTCATGGTACCAATAAATATAAAACCGGTGGAGATTTGTCAAGCCTATCTCCCGAAGTATCTGCTAAGACGGGTACTGCCCAAACATTTTACAATGGAAAACCAACTGTTACTCTGAGTTTGGCTTCCTATGCACCATCAAAGGATCCACAGGTAGTGGTTGCATTAGCCATTCCTAATCTCCCGGTTGACGCTGAAAGTAATAATTTGAATCTTGCTAAACAAATTTATCAAGCATACTGGGATGATGTTCAGAATAAGCCATAAAATACTGTTAAGTAAAATTACTTAACGTTCTTTAAATGAGACTGGATATATAGTGCTAAAGATGTTAGTATTATGATTGTTGAATTAGTTATAAAAAACGAATATGTTTGGAGGTATTTGACATGCGTGTTCATATCACTTTGGAATGTACTGAATGCCACGAACGCAATTACTTATCAACTAAGAGTCGTAGAAATAATCCCGATCGCTTAGAATTAGAAAAGTATTGCCCACGTGATAGAAAAGTTACTTTACATCGCGAAACAAAATAAGATTTTGGGTTTTTACCCAAAATCTTTTTTATTATAAAATTAATGGGTGATGTAAATGAATAAAAATAAAGTTAGAGAATTGGTTTTAAAAAGAATGAAAAATGCTAAGCCATCGGATCAATTCTTTTATGGGTTGTATGAAGCGCTCTTTGACCTTCAAGAATGGCAGAACGCCAAGGTGGTTGCCACAACCATGAATACCGCCATTGAGATTCCTACAGCTCCCATAATTTTTGCGGCTTTAAATGATGGGAAAAAGGTGGTGGTTCCTCATACACTTCCTAAGCATCAGATGGAGTTTGTTGAGCTTAGCCATACTTTAAAGTTTCAAAAGACTAAGTTTGGGATCTGGGAGCCCGTTAATGGAAAGACGATCATCAGTAATTTGATTGATTTGATAGTGGTTCCAGGAGTTGCTTTTAATCCTGATAGTAATCAGAGAATTGGTTATGGTGCGGGATTTTATGATCGTTATTTATCTCGATTTGACGGCTATAAGGTTTCACTGGCCCAAAAAGCACAAATCGTTTCTGAGTTAAATTGGAAGCCAGATCCATTTGACGTTAGATTGGATCGGATTATTTTTTAGAGGATTTAAGATGATCAAACAAAAACTTAAAAGAGTCAATAATTATCCCTGGGTAACGTACTTATTACTGTTCATCATGGTAGTTGTATATTTAATGATGACTTTAAGTGGTGGCTCAGAGAATACCGTTAATCTACTAAAGTTTGGTGCACAATATAACCCCTTAGTAAAAGATGGTCAGTGGTGGCGTCTAATTACTCCCATTTTTGTTCATATTGGTTTTCAACATATTTTAATTAATGGAATCACCTTATATTATTTGGGAAAATTAATTGAACCAATCGTTGGTCATTTAAGATATTTTGTCATTTTTATGGTTGCAGGATTTTGTGGAAATTTAATGAGCTTCGCGTTTGGAAGTGGAATTTCAGCAGGATCCAGTACCGCTATTTTTGGATTATTCGGTGCCTTTTTGATGATTGCTTTTCAGTATCGTGGTGATTCATTTGTCAGAAGTACTGCAAAGACGTTTATTCTTTTTGTAGTAATTAACCTTGTATTTGATATCTTTACGCCTGGTATTGATATTTTTGGTCATATTGGCGGATTCATTGGTGGTTACCTGATTAGTTTTGTTGTAGGATTAAAGCACAATATCAATTTAGATAAAATTATGAGATTATTTTATGCAACCGCTTTAATTATTGGTATAATAATAATGTACTATTTAGGTTCTGTTCGTTGACACGTTGTACATAGTTAATTTAGGATGATGATTAAAATGACAACTCTATATGATGTTCAACAACTGTTAAAAAAA
Source organism: Fructilactobacillus sp. X3R5C2 (assembly GCF_059901175.1). NCBI lineage: Bacteria > Bacillati > Bacillota > Bacilli > Lactobacillales > Lactobacillaceae > Fructilactobacillus > Fructilactobacillus sp. X3R5C2. Next base: position 278,084 of record NZ_JBWXVC010000002.1, on the reverse strand, counting down.
TTTGGAATATATGTATATGTCGGTAAACGACTTTGGGATATTGAAGTAATGGCCTTAGAACTCGACCATCTTCATGATGCTCATGTAGTTAGTGATCGAGAGTTTACATCCGCAAAACTAGTATTAACACGTGAACACAGGATTGAAGAAAAAAACTTAAAATCTAAAAATGAGACGGGAGGTCTATAGAATGGCAAAGAATTTGATTGGGATTGACTTAGGTGGTACCACTACTAAAATGGCTTTTTTGGACGAAAATGGTGAGGTTCTTGATAAATGGAGAGTACTCACTGATACTAGTGATAAGGGCGCTCACATCGTTGAGAACATTGTTAAGTCAATCAACAAACATATCGAGGATTCTGACAAAACCATTAATGATTTTGTTGGAATTGGAATGGGAACACCAGGAACTGTAAACCGTGAAAAGGGGACAGTTTCCGAAGCTTTTAACCTTAACTGGAAGGATGAACAACCAGTTCGAGAATTGATTCAGAATGGGGTTGGATTACCATTTCAATTAGACAATGATGCCAATGTGGCTTCCTTAGGTGAATACTGGAAGGGTGCAGGTAGTACTGAAGACGACGTAGTCTTTGTTACGTTAGGAACTGGAGTTGGTGGTGGAGTAATTGCTAACGGTAAACTCCTTCATGGTGTTAATGGTGGAGCAGGTGAAGTTGGACACATTGCTGTTCAACCAAATGGTTACCTTTGTACCTGTGGCAAAAGAGGTTGCTTAGAACAGTACGCTTCAGCAACTGGAATTGTTCACGTAGCTAAGGATATGTCTAAAGATTTTAAGGGACATTCACGGTTAAAGGATCTCGAAAATACTGATGAAAAAATCACTTCAAAAATGGTTTTTTACCTAGCAGATAATGGCGACATCTTTGCTAATCAGGTTGTGGATAAGATTTGTTTTTACCTTGGACTAGCCTTATCTGATATTGGAAATACTTTGAACCCAGCAAGTATCATTATTGGTGGTGGAGTTTCTAATGCTGGAAACACTTTGCTTCAACCAACTACTAGATATTTCCAGGAAAATGCCTTTCCATCAATTAGAGATTCAACTAAAGTTAAATTAGCTCAGTTGGGTAATGATGCTGGGGTAATTGGTGCAGCTTCGTTAGCATTACAATTTAGATAAAAGTATTGGAGAGATTTTAATTGAGTAGTGTGATAGTTTCAGTTCTTTATTTTCTGATCACTCTAGGAGTGGTTCTGTTAATTTGGTGGTTATACCATGAATTTACTATTTTAATGGCCAAACGTTATTGTAAGTTTTTAAATGAAGATGAATTTCAAAGTGGGATTCGCAAATCGCAAGTTATTGACTTACGTGAAAGTAAAGCTTTTAATGATGGTCATATTCTTGGTTCAAGAAACATGCCATATTCAACTTTTCGAAGTTTTTATCAAGAACTGAGACCAGATCTACCAGTTTATTTGTACGATCAGAATAAGACTTTGAGTATGAAAGTTGCCAAATTCCTTCATAAAAAGGGTTTTAAAAATATTTCAATTCTTAACGAGGGTTACCAGCGATGGGATGGCAAAATTAAAAAGGGCTAAATAAAAAGAGAACTCGATCGAGTTCTCTTTTTATTATTAATAATTAACTTAAATGAGCTGAATGACTTTTTCTGTTTGCTCTTTTACGGTTTTCATTAATTTTGGACTCTTGTTCCTCCATTGGTTGAACCACCGTTTTCTTGAATGAAAGCCAAACTCCTGCAGCGATTCCAATACATGCTGCAACTCCCGTAGTAAATCCTTGTGTAAATTTACTCATAGTCATTGCCTCCTTTTTTATTATCTACTTGTCTATTATGCGTTATTTGCGCTAATATATCCAGTATAGAACATCATTAATTAGGTGAATTTATGAACAAATTATTAGCGATTGTTGGTCCAACGGCTGTTGGAAAAACGGACTTATCAATTAAAATTGCAAAACAGTTTAATGGAGAAATTATTTCTGGCGACTCAATGCAGGTTTACCGTCATCTAGATATTGGGACTGCCAAGATTTCTCGAACGGAGCAACAGGGAATTCCTCATTATTTAATAAACATCATTGATGTTGACGAACAATATTCGGTGGTTGATTTTGTTGAAGCTGCTGAAAAATTAATTAAGGAAATTACGAATCGAGGGCATCTTCCAATTATTGTTGGTGGCACTGGATTTTATCTTAATTCACTCTTAAGGGGATTAAATTTAGGAAGTAAGAATGATCCTGAAATTAGAGCAACATTGATTAATGAACTTAACGAATTTGGTCCAATGAAAATGTGGGATAAATTAAATCAGGTTGATCCCGTAACGGCATCAAAGACACCTATGCAAAACACACGACGCATTTTACGGGCTCTCGAAGTATACCTTGTTAGTGGAAAACCAATTTCCAAGCAGGATAATCAGGGACAGCAGTATGATGAATTGATTGTGGGACTTAATACGCGTCGTGATGTCCTATACCAGCGGATTAATCAACGAGTAGACCAGATGATGGAAAACGGGTTAATTAAAGAAAATAAATGGCTTTTTGAAAATGGTGGGAGTAAAATTCCTGCTAGTAAGGGAATTGGGTATCGAGAATTCATCCCTTATTTCAATGGTAACGAAAGTTTGGATCGAGTAGTAGAAGATGTTAAGCAAGACTCAAGACACTACGCTAAGAGACAACTAACGTGGTTTAGAAACAAGATGGACGTTACTTGGTATGATTTAGTTCAACATCCCGAAGAAATTACTCAAATTAAACAACAAATTAAGGAGTGGCAAAACAATAATGGATATTAACAAAATGGTTTCGGACACAGTCAACTTATATCGGCAGTTAGATGCTAAGAATCAAACAATTTGGAAACCTGGAACTCATGTTTCAAGTTCTTATGTTTCTTTAGACATTCACTTTTCTGAATTGGCTAAAAATTCTGGGATGCTTAAAACGGACATCACTAGTTCTGAGAATAATCGTGACAACCAGCTCGAAAGTTACATTAGGACTTTCAGGGATTTTTTGCTAATTGCTAACCTACAAAGTTGGGTGGATGTGATTACTGTGGATGATGAGATGTTAAATAAGTTATCAGGAATGAAAAAGACTGACGACCTTAATTCTTTGTATTTGTCGATGCTGAATATGTTACTAAAAAGTTATTATGAGAAAAGCAAGATTGGATATAAGCACGCTTGGACTTTATTCTTAAAGTTCGGCATTGTTGATTTAGGCTTTAGCCCAGATACAATCATCGATAGATTTAATAGTCTACTGCAAGATGATTTAAAGCTGGTTTTAAATGATCATTAAATCAAGCAATGTACTAAAAACCATTGACTTATAGTTCGATATTCAATATAATTATTCTTGTTGTTTGAGTTTATGTCGCAGTAGCTCAGCTGGATAGAGCAACGGTCTTCTAAACCGTAGGTCGAGCGTTCGAATCGCTCCTGCGACATCTCGAAAAAAGGCACACGCTTAATATCTGGCGTGTCCTTTTTTTATTTGACTTATAACATTAATTTTTATATACTTATGATGTTGTAATTGTGGACTTCCACAGCTACAACCGCTCAGTTTGAGTTTTAAAGCCCAGTGGGCACTTAATACTGGCGAGTCTAAGCAAATTATAAGGAGGTGCACTACATGTACGCAATTATTGAAACAGGTGGCAAGCAATACAAAGTTTCTGAAGGTGAAGCCATCTTTGTTGAAAAACTTGATGCTAACGAAGGTGACAAGGTTACTTTTGATGATGTTGTCTTTGTTAGTGGCAAAACCCCTAAGGTTGGTTCACCATTAGTCGATGGTGCTTCAGTCGAAGGAAAAGTTGATAAGCAAGGTAAGGGTAAGAAGATCCGTATCTTTAGATACAAACCTAAAAAGGGTGCTCAATCAAAGAAGGGTCATAGACAACCTTATACTAAGGTTACTATCAACAAGATTAACGCTTAAGTCGTATGATTAAAGCTACATTTGATTTAAATCATAATTTAATAACTGGATTTAAAGTGACTGGCCACGCTGATTCTGGTGAGTATGGGCATGATATCGTCTGTGCAGCAGTATCAGCGTTAGCAATTTCTTCTGTGAACGGGTTAATTACCGTTTGTGACATTGATCCATATGTAGAACAGGATGAAAAAAATGGAGGATATCTCCAAGTTAAGATTCCGGTTGAACATTTGAATGATGTTAAGGTCCAAACGTTACTTAAAAGCTTTATGAATGGACTTATGGATATTTCAAAACAGTATTCGAATTACGTTGAAGTAAAATAACACTTTTAATTTGGAGGTGTAAACGCATGTTAAAAATGAATCTACAATTTTTCTCTCACCATAAAACCGGTGGTTCATCATCTAACGGTCGTGACTCAGCTGGACGTCGTTTAGGGACTAAAGCTGCTGATGGCTCATCAGTAACAACTGGTACAATTTTATACCGTCAACGTGGAACTCATATCTATCCAGGTAAGAACGTTAAACGTGGTGGAGATGACACATTATTTGCTTTAGTTGATGGGATTGTTCGTTTCGAACGTTTAGGTCGTGACAAACGTCAAGTTTCTGTTTACCCTGAAGCAGAAGTAGCAACTAAGTAAATCCAAAGAGGCCTAGCGTTAATGCAGGGGTCTCTTTTTTTATCAATATCGTAACTTGCTTTTACGTGATCGATATTGATATGATAGGAACATAAATATGTGGGAGGCATGAAAATGTCAATTTCAATTGTAAAAGTAAAAAATGGTATGACCATTCAAGCTGACAATAACATCTGGAAGATTGTTAGTTTTCAACACGTAAAGCCCGGTAAGGGTGGAGCATTTGTTCGTACTAAGTTAAAGAATTTAAGGACGGGAGCCGTTCAGGAAAAGACTTTCAGAGCTAGTGCTAAAGTTGAAAAAGCTAACATTGAAACCAAAAAGATGCAATACCTCTACGATGATGGTAGTGGCCTTGTCTTTATGGACATGGATAATTATGAACAACTAACGATTCCAAGAGAGCAAGTTAAAGAAGAAATGAACTACTTACAAGAGAATATGGAAGTTCAAGTTATTCAGTATGGCGGTGAAACTCTGGGAGTTGAAGTGCCTAAGACGGTCACACTTGAAGTAGCGGATACTGAACCTGGAATTAAGGGTGATACTGCTTCTGGTGGATCAAAACCTGCTACTATGACCACTGGTTTAACGCTTCAAGTTCCATTCTTTGTAAATAAGGGTGATAAGTTAGTGATCAATACTGATGACGGTACTTACATTTCTCGGGCATAATGGTCAGAAGGATCTGATTGTTTAGCCAATTGGGGGTTATATTATGGCAGCAGACGAAAGTTTCATTACACTCGACAATAAGAAATCAGACCTAGGGTCGATTAAAATTGCACCTCGTGTGATTGAGGTCATTGCTGGAATTGCGGCCGTGCAAGTTGAAGGAGTTAACCGGATGCGTGGTAGTTTTTCTTCCAGTGTTAACGAATTATTTGGAAGAAAAGAGCGCGGTAAGGGCATCAGATTAGCAATTGAGAATGGCAAATTGAATGTTGATATTTTTGTATACCTAAATTACGGGGTTTCGGTTCCTAAAGTTGCTTTAGAGATTCAAAATCAAGTAAAACAACAGTTGTTGTTTATGACTGACCTTCGTATCGGTTCCGTAAATGTTCACGTTGAAGGAATGATTCCTCCAAAGAGTACTGGTAAAGTTGATACTGATAAATTATTCGATAATGAGGATAAAAAGTGAAAATAAGTCGACATCAAATTAGAGAGTTAGCTTTTCAAACCTTATTTGCGATGGAAAGTAATGATGCTGTTGAACCAAGTGAATTTTTTGATTATCTTACTAATGAAGATGTAAGGGCACCAGAATATTACTTGGAAATCGTTAATGGGGTAAGAGAGCATAAGAGTGAACTTGATAAGATCATTACGGATCACTTAGCGAATAAATGGTCGATTGATCGAATTAGTAAAGCTGACCTAATTATCTTAAGAATTGCGCTGTATGAAATTAAGTATGAAGAAGCAACGCCAAATAAGGTTGCCATTAATGAAGCTTTAGAATTAGCTAAAAAGTTTTGTGATGATAAGTCACGAAACTTTATTAATGGCGTTTTAGATAGTGCGATTGAAAAATAAGAACCCGTGATGGGTTCTTATTTTTTTACATTTAGCTAGAACAAAAATAATATGCTAAAATTGTACTAATAATAATGTATCGGGAGATGTTTTCGTGGTTAGCATAATTGATGGCAGAAAGGTTGCAAAAGACCTGAACTTAAAAACAAAAAAGCGAGTTTTTAAACTAAAACAAGCTGGAATTACTCCAGGATTAGCGGTAGTAATCGTTGGAAATGACCAGGCAAGTCAAAGATATGTTCGAAGCAAAGAAAAAAAGGCAACAGAGTTAGGCATCTATTCCATTAAGAAAGCTTTACCTGAATCAACCACGCAAGACGAATTGATCCAAATTGTGAGAAGTTTGAATGAGAACCCTGAAATCAATGGAATCTTAGTTCAATCGCCACTTCCTGATCATATTAACGAAGACAAAGTGATTGAGGCAATTGATCCTACAAAAGATGTGGATGGTTTTCATCCCGTTAATGTCGGTAAGTTATTTCTTAATCTTAAGGAGAATTACCCGGTTGCATGTACTCCGAAGGGCATTATGACTTTACTATCGGAGTACCATATTGACTTAGATGGTAAAAACGTTGTGATTGTTGGCCGTAGTTCAATTGTTGGAAAGCCAATGTTAGCTTTGATGCTTAACGCCGATGCAACTGTGATTGACGTTCATAGTCACACTGATGATGTTTCAAAGTACACGAAGCAAGCTGATGTAGTTATTTCAGCGGTCGGCAAGTATGCCATATTAAATGATGATGATTTTAAACCAGGTGCCGTTGTTATTGATGTTGGTCAAAATATGGATGAGAATGGTAAATTGGCTGGCGACGTCGAATACAAATCAAAAAGTGACAATATCGAATATATCACTCCGGTGCCGGGTGGCGTAGGACCAATGACAATCGCAACCTTGATGCAACAAACGGTTGATATGTGTGAATGGAGCAAAAAGAGTGGCAAGTAAATATTTAACTGTATCAGCTTTGACGCAGTATATCAAAAAGAAATTTGACGTTGACCCATACCTAGGACGAGTTTACCTTACCGGTGAAATCTCCAACTTTCGCTTGCGACCAACTCATCAATATTTTAGTTTAAAGGATGACAACTCAAAAATTAACGTTACCATGTTTAAATCGGCCTTCTCTAAGGTTAAATTCATGCCAAAAGAGGGAATGAAAGTCCTTGTTACTGGACATGTTTCCGTGTATGAAAAAACCGGAATGTATCAGTTTTATATTGATCACATGGAACCGGATGGAGTGGGTCAACTTTATGAAGCCTACGAACAGTTAAAAAATAAACTTGCCAAAGAGGGCTTGTTTGAGGAAATTCATAAAAAACCTCTTCCAATGTATCCTAAGAGAATTGCCGTAGTCACGTCTCAAAGTGGTGCAGTTATTAAGGACATCATCACCACCGTTAGACGGAGATTCCCGATTGCTCAAATTGTTTTGTTTCCAGCAGCTGTTCAGGGTGAGAATGCAGCGAGTGAGATCGCTCATCAAATTAACCGAGTCAACGAAATTGGCGGCTTCGATACTCTTATTATTGGTCGTGGTGGTGGTTCTATTGAAGATTTATGGCCATTTAATGAAGAAATTGTCGCAAGAGCTATTTATAATAGTAAAATTCCAGTGATTTCATCAGTTGGACATGAAACTGATACAACGATTGCTGATTTAGTTTCTGACAAACGGGCAGCAACCCCGACCGCAGCTGCGGAGTTGGCAGTTCCTGTGCTTAGTGATGTAATTCTTGATTTAAAGACTAAACAGACTAGGATTTATAATGCCATGGATAACATTTTGGCCCGTTCGAGGTCACAATACGATAAAGTAATGAATTCTTACGTTTTTAACCAGCCCGAACGTCTTTATGAATCCTATGTCCAGCAATTAGATACTTTAAATACCAAACTGGGTACTAACATGAAAGATTTACTAAATCATTACCATAATCAACTTCAAGCTTATTTAGAACAACTAAAATTAAACTCACCGGTTCATAGCATCAATGCAAACCAAAAACAGGTTAATTATTATCTTGAATCGATGAAAAAGTCCGTTCAAGTGATTTTGAAAACAAAACGGAATCAGTTAAATTCAAACGTCAGTGCACTCGATCATCTAAGCCCACTACGTTTAATGAGTTCTGGATATGGGATGGTTACAAACGATCATGATAAATTAGTTAAGTCGGCTAAGGATTTAAAAAGGGATGAACACATTCGTATTCAGTTCAGTGATGGAAGCGCTAGTGCAACCGTTGATCATGTTGGACTTAAAGGAGACTGTAAATAATGGCAGATAAAAAACCAACTTTTGAAGAAAATATGGATAAATTAGAAGAAATTGTTAATCAACTTGAACAGGGGGACGTACCTTTAGAAAAAGCCCTTTCAGAATTTAAAGATGGAGTTGAGTTAAGTAACGAAATGCAAAAGACACTTTCAAATGCACAAAAAACGCTTACTAAAATGATGGATGACAGTGATAATGAAATCCCATTTGATCGTGATCAACAAGGTGGAGACAGTGATGACACCCAATAAACAAACTCTTTCAGAATTTAAAGATAAATATATTCCGAAAATCGATCAAACTTTAGAAACAAACATTGATAAGTCGAGCTCGATAAAATTAATTGTAGATGCCATGAAATATTCTTTGATGGCTGGTGGAAAACGATTACGACCATTATTGACGTTAGCCACCCTAAAAACTTTGAATTACGAAGTTGACGAGTCCACCATTAAAACCAGTTCTGCGGTTGAGTTAGTTCATACCTATTCTTTAATTCATGATGATCTACCAGCCATGGACAATGATGATTATCGTCGTGGTCAACTCTCCAATCACAAAAAATTTGGCGCTGATATTGCAACTTTAGCTGGAGACGGATTGTTGACGTTAGCGTTTAACTGGCTTTCAAGAGCTGATTTGTCAGCTGTAAAAAGAGTTCAATTGATTCAGTTATTGTCCCATGCTGCTGGTCCAGATGGAATGGTAGCTGGTCAAACTGTAGATGTTAGTTCAGATAACCAACATTTGAATCTGGATGAATTAATGCATTTACATAGAAACAAAACCGGTGAGCTGTTTCATTATTGTGTTATAGCAGGGGCGATCATTGCTGATGCTGATAAAGCAAGTCGGGAATGTTTATCTGCGTTTGCTTGGAATTTTGGGCTAGCATTTCAAATATTTGATGATATTAAAGATGCTCCTAACCTTGAAAATCAGGATGATGTTGATAAAAATACGTATGTAAATTTGTTGGGAATTAATGGAGCAATTCAAAAATTAGATGAGACTGTTAGTAAAAGTCAAGAGGCATTAAGTAAGTTGCCGGATGAATTTTCACCCGATTTGTTAGATTCATTTTTATCTTATTTTGTGGTGAAAAAGTGAGGTTATAATGGCAAAGGATAAAGAGCGGGTTGATGTCTTACTTGTCAAGCAAGGATTGTTTGACACACGCGAAAGGGCAAAAAGAGCCGTCATGGCTGGTGAAGTACTTGGAAAAAATGAACAACGCATGGATAAGCCTGGGGTGAAGATTCCAGTTGAAACCAAGCTGCATTTAAAGGGCAATGCACTTCCCTTTGTCAGTCGGGGTGGATTAAAATTAGCAAAAGCACTCAAAAGTTTTAATATTAGTGTTCGTGATAGAATCGTTTTGGACATCGGATCCTCCACCGGGGGGTTTACGGATGTAATGTTACAAAATGGAGCTAAATTGAGTTACGCCTTAGATGTTGGGACAAACCAATTAGTTTGGAAGCTTAGAAATGACCCTCGTGTTGTTGTAATGGAGAATACTAATTTTCGGTACAGTAAACCAGAAGATTTTACTTGTGGAGAACCTAGTTTCGCCTCAATTGACGTTTCTTTTATTTCTCTTAAATTAATTTTAAAGCCCTTAAAATCAATTTTAGCTAAAAATGGGGAAGTAGTGGCATTAATAAAACCCCAGTTTGAGGCTGGTCGTGGAAACGTTGGTAAGCATGGCATTGTAAGGGACAAAAACGTGCATAAACAGGTGATTAATAACGTCATTCAGTTTGCGACTGAGGCTGGTTTTTCTGTTTTAGGACTTGATTTTTCTCCCATCAAGGGTGGTGAAGGAAATATCGAATTCTTGATTTATCTAAAGTCATCTGATGACCCTGAAGTAGGAAACGATGTTGCAGTTGATGGTGTCATGGATCGGGCTTATAAAAGTTTAAATAATTAAGAAGGTGAGAAGTTGTTACAGGAAATTTCAATCAAAGACTTTGCGATTATTGATCAATTGGAAGTTAATTTTTACTCAGGGATGACAGTTCTGTCAGGAGAAACTGGTGCAGGAAAGTCGATTATTATTGATGCCGTTGGTCTACTTGCTGGTGGTAGGGGATCGTCTCACTTTATTAGAAAGGGTGCGAACAAATCAATTTTACAGGGAATGTTTGCTATTCCTAAAGATGGTCTTACTGCTCATGTGTTGGATAAATTTGGGATCGAACATGATGATGATACGGTAATTTTACAGCGTGAATTATATCGTAATGGCCGCAACGTATGTCGCATCAATGGTATATTGGTGAATACAAATACGCTAAAAAAAGTTGGCGAAACTTTGGTTGATATTTATGGACAAAATGAACATCAAGCGCTGATGCAACCTGATAAGCACATTGGGTTACTTGATGAATTTGCTGGCGACAGCCTCAAACCTACGCTTAAGCTTTATCAGGAACAATATGAAAAATACCTTAAATTAAAGAAAGAATTAAATAATAAAAATAAAAATGAAAAAGAATGGGCTCAACGCATTGATATGCTTAAGTACCAGGTAAATGAAATTGAAACGGCTGATTTAACGGATGGCGAAGAAGAAGATCTGATAGCCGAAAGGGATCGTTTAAATAATTTTCAAGCCATTAGCGATAGTCTAGGAAGAAGTTTTAATGATATTAATGGTGATGAAAGTATTAGTCCGATTGATATGATCGGGGATGCCATGAATGCTCTTGAAGATTTAGAACGGTTAGATGATGAGTTTAAGTCAATTTCTGAGAATGTTAAAAATGCTTATTATACGCTACAAGATGCTTCTGGAGAGATTAGTAATCAGATGGATAATTTGGAGTTTGACCCTGACCGATTGAACGAAGTTGAGCAACGCTTAAATACTATTTTTGAGTTAAAACGAAAATACGGTGATTCGATTAAACAGATTTTAAAGTATTACGATAAAATCTCTGGTGAATTAACTGATATGGAGACGGATGAAAAGAGTGGCAATAATTTAGAAGAACGCTTCAATGCTTCCGTCAAAGAATTAAATAAACTTGGGAAAAAGTTAAGTGATATTAGACATCAGCAAGCCGAAAAGTTAACGGCTGAAATTCATCAACAATTATCTGATTTGTACATGGATAAAACGCAGTTCGAAGTTCGTTTTTCCAATTTACCTAAAGATACTTTTAATCGAAATGGAATTGAAGAAGTTGAGTTTTACATCCGAACGAATCCGGGTGAGGACATGGCACCGTTATCCAAAATTGCCTCAGGTGGTGAACTTTCTCGAATTATGTTAGCTCTTAAAACGATTTTTTCCCGCGTCCAAGGAGTAACTTCAATCGTGTTTGACGAGGTAGATACGGGGGTTTCGGGAAGAGTGGCTCAAGCAATTGCTGATAAAATTAGTGCAATTGGTAAGAAATCCCAGGTTTTGTGTATCACCCATCTGCCACAGGTTGCCGCCATGGCTGATAATCATGATTTCATCTCGAAGCATGTTGATTCTAATAATCGAACGGAAACTTCGGTTCAACCCTTATCAGGTGAGCAACGAGTTAAGGAACTTGCTAGAATGTTAGCAGGAACCACAGTTACTAAGTTAACCATGGAACACGCTTCTGAACTTTTAAACTTGGCCAATCAACAAAAAAGACAAAAAATTAAATAGCATTCATTTTATCTCTTATTGATTAATTGATTTATAAATTGCATAATATATATAAAGAAGTTACGAAAAAGGAGCGGTTTAAGTGAGTGAAAGAGGAATGTTAATTGTTCTTTCTGGTCCAAGTGGAGTGGGGAAGGGAACGGTTAGAAAAGCCCTTTTTAATGAGCCTGATGTCGATTTCAAGTATTCAATCTCGATGACTACCAGAAAACCCCGTGAGGGAGAAGTTAACGGGGTTGATTATTACTTTGTTTCAAAGGATCAATTTGAACAGAATATTAAAAATGGTAAGATGCTGGAGTATGCTAAGTATGTTGACAATTACTATGGCACCCCGTTACAATACGTAAACGAGACATTAGATTCAGGAAGAGATGTTTTTCTGGAAATTGAAGTTAATGGTGCCATGCAGGTGCGTGCCAACTGCCCCGATGGAGTTTTTATTTTCCTAACTCCACCTGACATTGATTCACTTAGGGATCGTTTGGTTGGCCGTGGGACTGATGATATTGAAGTTATCAACAAACGAATTGAAAAAGCTTCTAAGGAAATCCGAATGATGCAAAACTATGATTATGCAGTTGTGAATGATAAGGTTTCAAATGCGGTAGACCGAATTAAAACAATTGTTAAAAGTGAACGTTTAAAGGTAAACCGTGTTATGCCAAATTATCTTAATAAATTAGGAGATGAAGTTTAATGTTTATTTATCCACCACTTGAAGATTTATTGCAACACGTTGATTCAAGATATTCGCTCGTTATGTTAGCCAGCAAAAGAGCTGAAGAACTTGATCAAGGTGCGAAACCACTGCTTTCCCATTATAAGTCAGTAAAATCAGTTGGAATGGCGTTGGAAGAAATTGCTGCCGGCGTGTTAACCATCGCTCCAAAAAGTAAGTAAGAAAGGACTTTTGTGATGAATCTCATCACAGGGTCTTTTTTTATTAAATGAATAATAAGGGATGTGTAGTATAATTAATAAGAAATACTTTGGAGGGTATAATTTTGTTAAACGGGAAGCAAATTGTCTTATTTGTATCTGGTAGCGTTGCTGCTTATAAGGCAGTTTATTTATTGAGACTTTTAAAAAAGAATGGTGCTAGTGTCAAAGTTGTAATGACACCGTTTGCCAAACGATTTGTCTCGAAATTAACTTTTCAAGTTTTATCGAAGAATGATGTCTATGATGATCAAAGTTATTTTGATGACTCAACAACGATTAATCATATTGGGCTAGCTAAATGGGCCGATTTGGCAATTGTTGCCCCTGCTACCGCTGATTTTATTTCTAAAACAGCAAATGGGATTGCGGATGATTTTGCAAGTACGACTATGTTAGCCATGGAGTGCCCCAAGTATTTTGCGCCAGCAATGAATGATGTCATGCTAAAAAATCCAGCTACCCAAAGAAATCTTCAAAGATTAAAAGATGATGGTATCGAATTTATTGAGCCACAAGTTGGTCCACTAGCCGAAGGATATTCAGCTCTAGGTCGACTTGCTGAACCAGAAGAAATTTATCAGTTTGTGGTTAGTCAATTAAGTGATCATGATGACCAACCTCTTTCTGGGGTTAATATACTAGTAACTGCTGGTGGTACTAGAGAACCAATTGATCCGGTTAGGTACTTATCAAATAATTCATCAGGAAAGATGGGATATGCAATTGCTGAGGTTGCTAAAGAAATGGGGGCTAAAGTGACACTTGTAAGTGCCAACAGTCAGTGCCAGATTCCAGATGGTGTGAAAGTTATCAAAGTTAGTTCTGCTGATCAACTGGAGCACCAGGTACAACGCTTATTTTCAGATAATCAGGTTTTGATTATGGCTGCTGCAGTTAGTGATTTTAAACCTGCTCATGCGGAAAAACAAAAAATCAAGAAGGATCAAGACCATGATTCTTTAGATCTCCATCTAATTAAGAACGATGATATTGTTCCAAAAGTGGCACAACAGAAGAACCCTAATCAGGTGGTGGTCGGTTTTGCGGCCGAGACCAATGATCCTCTTAAAAATGCTAAGCAAAAGTTGATGAAAAAGAAATTAGACCTAGTGGTATTAAATGATGTTTCCAATTCATTAATTGGTTTTAATAGTGATGATAATCAGGTTTCAATCATCTCAAAGGATGGTTTGGTCAAAAAGACAGAAGTTGAGTCTAAATTAAAAGTTGCTAGTGAAGTGTTAAATGTCGTTGTTGACCTTTTATAGCTAATCTGTAATATGCAAGAATGGAAAGAAGGGGTAATTTGAAAATTGCAAAAGTGATTGTTGATGTTCCGACCATGCAAACAAATGTACCCTATTCATACTTAATTCCTACTGGATTAGAAGATCAACTGAAACGAGGCATGAGGGTCATTGTTCCATTTGGGAATGGAAACAGAAAAGTTGAAGGTTTTGTCGTTGATATTACAGATGAGAAACCGGACCAGCTTAAGCAACTCAAAAAGATTGATAGTACCATGGATTTGAGCCCAGTGTTGAACGACGAAATGATTGAACTTTCTAAGTGGTTGGCTGATACAACTTATTCTTTTCGAATTAGTTGTCTTTTGACCATGCTTCCTAATGCGATGAAGGCAAGATATACAACCTATGTAAAAGCAACTGGAAATCTTGCCGATCAAGAGCTTAATGATAAGTTTAAGGACCAGAGTATGGTTCCGTTTGACAAGGAGCATTTTAATAGTACTGAGATGGGGAAACTTGCTAAGTTACGTAAGAACAATAAAATCCAAGTGATTTACAAAGTTCAAAATGATGCCAAAAAGAAAACGGAAACGGCCATTTTAAATCAATTAAGTGATTTTGGTCAGGCAAAAAAACAACTTCGTAAGAATGCCACTTCTCAATTAAAATTACTTTCTGTATTAGAGCACCATACTGATCAACCAATTATTCAGACCCATCTCGTTAATGATCTTAAAATATCTAATTCGGCGATTAATAGTTTTGAAAAGAAGAATTGGATAAAAAAAGTTCAGGTTGAGAAGTATCGTGATCCGTACAAACATGATATTACAATTGATCAACCAAAAAAGTTAACCGTTGATCAAGCACATGCCGTTCGTGAAATTGATCGTTCCATTGAAGCCCATCGAAATGAAACCTATCTACTTGAAGGAGTAACTGGATCAGGTAAGACTGAGGTTTATCTTCAATCCATCCAAAAGGCTCTGGATTTAGGTGAGACGGCGTTGATGTTAGTTCCAGAGATTTCTTTAACCCCCCAGATGGTTAATCGAGTTAAAAATCGGTTTGGTAATCAAGTTGCTGTAATTCATAGTGGTTTGTCAACTGGGGAAAAGTATGATGAGTGGCGTAGAATTAATAATGGAAAGGCAAAGGTAGTAGTAGGGGCAAGATCAGCAGTTTTTGCTCCTCTTTCTGATATTGGGATTATTATTCTTGATGAGGAACACGATACAAGTTACAAGCAGGATGATAATCCGCGTTATCACACGCGGGATGTTGCCATTTGGCGTGGCAATTATCATCATTGCCCAGTCGTACTTGGGAGTGCAACACCTTCGCTTGAGTCAAGGGCTCGTGCCGGAAAGGGAGTTTATAGATTTTTACGCCTTCCCGATCGCATTAATCAAAGGCGTTTACCAGAAGTTTCAGTTGTTGACATGACCAGAGAGGAAGAGACTCATGATGGAATCTTTTCGCACCAATTACTTAGTGCGATTAAGCAAACAATTGAAAAGCACGAACAAGTAGTGTTAATGCTTAATCGTCGGGGATTCTCGTCTTTTCTGATGTGTCGAGATTGTGGCTATGTTTTAAAGTGTCCCAACTGTGATATTTCTTTGACGCTTCACATGGATTCTCATACGATGAAGTGTCACTACTGCGGATTTGAGGAACCAATTCCTAAGTATTGTCCCAACTGTCACAGTAAAAATATTCGTTACTTTGGTACTGGAACTGAAAGGGTAGAGCGACAATTACATGAACTCATTTCAAAAGCGCGAGTAATCAGAATGGATGTCGATACAACCCGGAAAAAGGGTTCTCATGAGAAGTTACTTCGTGAATTTGGTGAACATCATGCTGATGTTTTACTAGGAACGCAGATGATTGCTAAGGGACTGGATTTTCCGAATGTAACTTTGGTGGGGGTATTAAATGCTGATACTGGATTGGATTTACCTGATTTTCGTTCTAGTGAACGAACGTTTGATTTATTAACTCAAGTTTCCGGACGAGCTGGACGAGCTGATAAGGATGGAGAAGTCATTATTCAGACCTATAATCCAGATAATTATGTGATTCAATTGGCTAAAGACCAGGATTATGAAGCATTTTATCAAAAAGAAATGCATTTAAGACATTTAGCTGATTATTCTCCATACTTCTTTACCATTAAAGTTTCAATTAGTTCACTAAATGAGAGGCAGGCGGCTAATGAATCTTATGAGGTTGCTAATTATCTTAAAAAGTCGCTTGATCAAACTACCATTATTTTGGGGCCAACCCCTAGGCCGATTGCTCGAATGAAAAAACGTTATTATTTCCAAATCATTATTAAGTACAAACGTGACTTAAAGCTCAATGAAAGCTTAAAGCATATTTTACAAATATCACAAAAAGAAGTTAGAAAGGGTTTACGGATCGGGATTGATCCAGAACCAGTCAGTTTTATGTAGGTGAATTATTATGAAATCAATTGTATTTATGGGAACGCCTGAATTTAGTGTTCCAATCCTAAAAGCTTTAAATCAGAACTACAAAGTGTTGGCAGTGGTAACCCAGCCAGATCGACCGGTTGGGCGAAAACATCAAATTGAAGAATCACCGGTTAAGAAAGCTAGTCAAGATTTGGGGTTACCGGTACTACAACCGCAAAAATTAGGTGGAAGTCCCGAAATGGAAGAAATTATTCAAATGAAGCCAGATTTTATTATAACTGCTGCATTTGGCCAATTTTTGCCGACTAAATTGCTTGAAGCAGCGCAAATTGCGGATATCAATGTTCATGGATCTTTACTGCCGAAATATCGTGGTGGGGCTCCGGTTCAATATGCCATTATGAACGGAGATAAAGAAACCGGAATTTCGATCATGTACATGGTCAAAAAGATGGATGCTGGTGATGTTTTAGCTCAACAACCTGTTAAGATTGAAAACACCGACGATACTGATAGTATGTTTAAAAAGTTGAGTTTAGTGGGACGTGACCTTCTCTTAAAGACTTTAAAAGAAGTTATTAATGGAACTGCACATTCCCAAAAACAGGATGAAGAGCAAGTTGTGTTTTCGCCAAACATTAAGCGAGAACAAGAAGAGTTAGATTTTTCTCAACCTGCTAGTTTGGTTGATGCAAAAGTCAGAGCGTTAAGACCCGATCCGACCGCATTTGCAATGGTAAATGGGAAACCAAATAAGATTTGGAAAACAACGGTTATTGATGAGCAGACTGATTTAGATCCTGGTCAGGTGGTTAGTAAAGATAAACACCATTTAAAAATTGCTGCTGGGAACGGAACGGTTTTGGGAATTGAAGAAATTCAACCGTCTGGGAAGTCAAAAAAATCAATTACCGAATATTTGAACGGCAACCAGAAATTAGAAATTGGAGATCAATTTATTGACAGAAAATAACTCAAGTAATCCACGATACTTAGCCGTAAGAACACTAGAGCGTGTTCATGGCGGTGCATATTCTAATCTTCAAATCAACAATGTGATCGATTCTAGCACGATGAGTCCCAAAGATATTTCTCTGTATACTAATATCGTTTATGGTGTGATTCAGCACCGGTTAACGTTAGCTTATTATGTTGACCATTTAGTAAAAAGATCTGACAAACTTGATGGTTGGGTCAAAGAATTACTGTATACGGCAATTTATCAAATGCAGTATTTAGACAAAATACCAGATCGTGCGATTTTTGATGAATCAATTAAGATTGCCAAAAAGCGTGGGCATGATGGTATTAGACGACTTGTTACCGGAGTCCTTCACTACATCCAACGAAATGGATTGCCTCCAATTGATAAAATTAAAGACACTGCCACTTACGACTCAATCTTTTATAGTGTTCCGCTGTGGATTGTAAAGCAACTTAATGAGCAACTTGGTATGGATAAGACGGTTGATATACTTAAAAGTATTAATCAGCCAGCTAAGCAATCAGTCCGGGTGAACCATCGTAAGATTTCTGATGATGACTTAAAGAAGAAATTTTTCCAAGAGGGATATGAGGTTAAGAGTAGTGAAGTAGCTGATCATGCGCTTATCTTATCCGGTAAAAGTGCTAGTGGTAGTCCTCTGTTTAAAGAGGGTTTGTTTACGATTCAGGACGAAAGTGCCATGTTGCCAGTTCAATCCATGGACATTAGAAATGATGACTATGTACTAGATGCTTGTGCGGCTCCTGGTGGTAAAACCACGCAAATTGCTGAATATTTGACTACTGGTAAGGTTGAAGCTTTAGATCTGCACCTCAAAAAATTAACCAAAATTGAGCAAAATGCAGCCCGAATGGGTGTGAAAGATAATATTGAAGTTCATGCCATTGACGCTCGTAATGTTTCTGAATTATTTGGTGAAAGTACTTTTGATAAAATCCTGGTTGATGCTCCCTGTTCGGGACTTGGATTGATGAGGCGTAAACCAGAGATTAGATACGATAAGACACTTGATGACGTTTTACATCTTGTAAAGATTCAAACTGAAATTTTGAATGCTGTGGCACCAACACTCAAAGTGGGCGGACAGTTGGTATTTAGTACATGTACCATCATGAATCAAGAAAATAGTGAGAATGTCGGCAGGTTTTTAGATCAGCACCAAAACTTTAAACCGGTTTGGGTTAAGACAAGAAAAGACCTAAAGCCAAATCGTGATACAGATGCTTTAAAAATTTATCCAGACGACTATGATTCTGATGGCTTCTTTATCGCGGGCTTTCAGAGGATTCAATAGGAGATTAATGTGAGAAAAGGCAAGATTTATCAATCTTTGAGTGGGTTCTATGACGTTGAGTCCGATGAAAAAATGTACCGGACGAGAGCACGAGGGAACTTTAGAAAAAGAAATATTAAACCCATCGTTGGCGACCTGGTTGAGTTTGATGAAACTAATGTGAACGAGGGATACATTTTAAGGGTTTTACCACGGTTTAATCAATTAGTTAGACCACCAGTTGCTAATACTGATCAAGCAATTGTAGTTAATTCAGCCATTGAACCTGCTTTTTCTTTCTCACTATTAGATAAGCAACTTGTGGCCCTCGAAAAGCAGAAGATTATCCCAATTATTTATCTTAGTAAGACTGACTTGTTAACGTCAAAAGTGCAGGTTGATTTTTTTAAAACGGTTGCGGCTGATTATAGGAAAATTGGTTATGAAGTTGTGTTGCCTGATAAAAAAGATGATGTAAATGCAGTGAGCGATGTTTCGAAGTTACTTCCTCACAAACAATCAATCGTAATGGGTCAGACTGGGTCAGGAAAATCAACACTGCTTAACGAAATTGACCCTAAGTTAAAGCTTAAAACTGGAGTCGTATCTAAGTCTTTAAGTCGAGGGAAGCATACCACTAGGAAGGTGTCTTTACTAACGGTAAATGGCGGCTTGATTGCTGACACACCAGGCTTCTCTTCTTTTGATACTTTGGAAATTAAGTCAAATGAATTAAAAAATTATTTTCCGGAATTTGTACGTGCTTCACCCAACTGTAAGTTTCGTGAATGTCTGCATGTTAATGAACCTGGTTGTGCCGTGAAAGCTGGGGTTGAAAGTGGTACAATTCTATCGAGCAGGTATGATGATTATCTGCAAGAATATCATTTATTAAAAGCACAAAAGCCAATTTATAATAAGAAAAGAGGAAATTAAACATGATTAAAGTTGCTCCTTCAATTTTAAGTGCGGATTACGTAAACCTACAAAAAGACATTGAAAAGGTCGATAAGGGTGGTGCGGAATTACTACATATCGATGTTATGGATGGGATGTTTGTTCCAGCGATTGCCTATGGTCCAGGCTGGGTCAAAGAGATTCGCCCCATTACTGGATTAACACTTGACTGTCATTTAATGATTGAGAATCCTGAAAGATATATTGATACTTTTGCTGATGCTAACGCAGATATTATTGGGGTTCATGTTGAATCAACTCCCCATATTCATCGTGCTCTTCAAATGATTAAAGATAAAAACGTTAAAGCTGAAGTGGTAATTAATCCGGGAACCCCAGTGGAGATGATTAAGCCAGTCTTGTACATGGTTGATCAAGTTCTTGTGATGACTGTTAATCCCGGATTTGGTGGTCAAAAGTTTATTCCTGAAACGATTAGTAAGGTTAGAGAATTAAATAAATTACGTGAAGAAAATGATTCATATTCCTATGACATTGAAATTGATGGTGGAGTTAACAATAAGACGGTGGTTGACGCCTATAAAGCTGGTGCAAACGTCGCTGTAGCTGGCTCATATGTTTTTGATGCAGAAGATCCTGCTGCTCGTATTCAGGCTCTTAAGAACGCTACTAATTTTTAGTTATGAATAAGGTAAATGTCGTTGTTGGGGGACCAATTGAGTTATGGCCATCTAACT
The DNA here is from genome assembly GCF_059901175.1 of Fructilactobacillus sp. X3R5C2. Taxonomy (NCBI): domain Bacteria; kingdom Bacillati; phylum Bacillota; class Bacilli; order Lactobacillales; family Lactobacillaceae; genus Fructilactobacillus; species Fructilactobacillus sp. X3R5C2. The sequence continues at coordinate 257,401 of NZ_JBWXVC010000002.1, read as the reverse complement.
TAAAGACTAAAAAAATAAAGGGTCCCTTCATTGGGGTTGATCGAGGAAGTTTACGACTAATCAAATTGGGCATTATTCCTGAATACGCTGTTGGTGACTTCGATTCGGTTTCAGATTCGGAATTTAAAATAATATTACAAAAAGCCAAGCACGTTATTCGGGTTGATCCGGTAAAGGATGAGACTGATACTGAATTGGGTATCAGGACCGCTGGCAAGTATTTTCCTAAGAATGAGATCGATATTTATGGCTTTTCAGGCGGGCGTCTTGATCACTTGCTGACCAATTTTTTGATGGTCTTAAAGCCAAATATTAAACCCTATCTTTCAAGGCTGAGACTCATTGATAGTCAAAATGTAATCCGATACTTTCTAAGTGGGTCGTATCATATTAAGAAAATCACTGGAATGAAATATTTAGACTTTTGTCCGCTGTTACCAATGCATTTAACGCTCAATGATGAAAGATATCAATTAAATCATCATTGGGTGGGGTATCCAACTTCTTATTCAAGTAATGAATTTATTGGAGATAGTGCTTCGTTTGTTTTTGATGAAGGAGTATTGATGGTGATTCAAAGCCGAGACTAAAAAACAGTACAACCATTCAATGGTTGTACTGTTTTTTAATTAATTAATTAAAATAATAATGATTATACTCTGGTAATCTTACCAGATTTTAAAGTTCTGGCACTAACCCAAACACGTTTGGGCTTACCATCAACTAAGATGCGTACCTTTTGTAGGTTTGGCTTCCAACTTCTTCTTGATGAGTTTAAAGCGTGAGAACGACGATTGCCGAAATGAGTTCTCTTACCATTAATTTGATCCTTAGCCATAATATCCCTCCTTACTTTGGAATTCTTTTATATTCAATAGTTCACCTAAATAACTTACCATAATACCGTCATAAATGCAAAGTTTCTTTCAAGTAAATGTCCTTGACACCATGATTCATATTTTTGTTTTATAATGGGGTGTGGTAACATTAGATATCGTTATGAGCTCGAAAGGATAAGGGGGATGCAAACGATGGCTGTAAAGTTAAACACTCAATATGGATCAATTGATATTGATAATGATGTAATTGCTACAGTAGTCGGCGGTGCCGCAACTGATAATTATGGAGTTGTTGGCATGGCTAGCAAAAACCAATTTAAAGATAATATGAATGAAATTCTTCGAAAGGATAGTTACTCAAAAGGAGTAGTTGTCAGAGAAGTTAACAAGAAAGTTCAAGTTGACGTCAACGTCATTGTGAGTTATGGAACCAAGATCTCTGAAGTTTCTCGTAATGTTCAGTCAAAAGTTAAATATAATTTGGAATCGATGTTAGGGATTAATTCGGATTCAGTAAACGTAATTGTTCAGGGTGTTAAGGTTATTAACGACTAGTGGTTTGAGTATAAGGAGGATTTGATAATAGTGTCATTAACTAAGATTACTACTAAAGAGTTCGACCAAATGGTTCAAGCCGCCGCGGTCGTTCTTAATAATAATACGGATTTTATTAATTCGTTAAATGTTTTCCCAGTTCCAGACGGAGACACTGGAACGAACATGAGTTTGTCATTATCAAGTGGGGAAAGTTACGTCGATAAATCAAATGATGATACGATTGGCGGTAAAGCTTCTGCACTTGCTAAGGGGCTATTAATGGGAGCTCGAGGTAACTCTGGTGTCATTATGTCTCAGATTTTCCGTGGTTTTGCAAAAAACGTTGAAGGTAAAAAGGATCTTGATGCTCAAGAATTTGCAGATGCTATTATCGCTGGAGCTAAGACTGCTTATAGTTCGGTCATGAAGCCCACTGAAGGGACCATCTTGACGGTAGTTAGACTAGCTGCTAAAGCTGGTGAAAATACTGCTTCAGATACTGATGATGTTATAAAGGTAATGGACTCAATTCTTGATGCTTCTGAGAAAGCTCTTAAAAAAACTCCAGATCTTCTCCCAGTATTAAAGCAAGTGGGAGTGGTGGATTCTGGTGGACAAGGATTGGTATTTGTTTTTCAAGCTTTTGATGATGTTTTAAATGGTCGAAAGATTGAAGACAAAGGTGAACATCAACCTAATTCTGAAGAAATGAACGAAATGATTGATGTTGAGCATCATAAGAGTGCTCAAGGTAAATTAAACCCAGCAGACATTGTTTATGGGTATTGTACCCAAATTATGGTGCGAATTGGGAAGGGAAAGCAGGTTACCCAGAAATTCGACTACGATACTTTTTATAACTATCTGGCGAAATTAGGGGACTCGCTTTTGGTTATTAATGATGATGAAGTGGTTCGCGTTCACGTTCACACGGAGCATCCTGGCAAGGTCTTGTCGTGGGGACAACAATTTGGTGACTTAGCAACCGTTAAAGTTGATAACATGCGACTGCAACAAGAATCAATCATGGAAAGCGATGAAAAAGCTCAAAAGACCGATGATTTAAAGGAAGAAAAAGAGCATAAAAAGCCGCGTGACTTAGCAATTATTGCGGTGGTTGCGGGAGCAGGTTTAGAGAAGCTCTTTAAGAGCTTAGGAGTAACTAACATCATTAGTGGTGGACAAACGATGAACCCTAGTACGCAAGATATTGTTGACGCTGTTAATAACAGTAATGCTAAAAAAGCGATCGTTCTCCCTAACAATAAGAATATTTTCCTATCGGCAGAGCAAGCCCAGGGAATCACAGACATTCCGATGGAAGTTGTCCACACCAAGACAATCCCACAAGGATTAACCGCGATGTTCTCATTTGATCCTGATAATACTTTTAAAGAAAACCAAACCCAGATGGACGACTCTTTAGATACCGTTAAAAGTGGCCAAGTGACGACTGCTGTTCGTGATACAAAGATTAATGGAATGGACATTAAAAAGGGTAGTTACATGGGAATTATTGATGGAGACATTCAGGTCCTTGGTTCTTCTTTAGATGATGCAGCTATTAAGATGCTGAAAAAAATGTTAGATGATGATAGCGAAAACGTTACGATTATTTTTGGAAAAGACGCTGATCAGGATGATGCTGATAAAGTTTCGAATGCTGCCTTATCAGTGGACGATGAATTAGAAGTTGAGACTCATGAGGGGGATCAACCAGTTTATCCGTTGATTATTTCCGTTGAATAGGTAATATTATATAGATAGATACTTAATAAGACTGCTAGTCCTTGTGGATTAACAGTCTTTTTAGGAGGTGAATTTGATGAGTGGGTTAGATGACCATGTGGAAACGCTTAGAGGAGTCGGTCCCAAAAAAGTTGAAGCTCTAAATGATTTGGGGATTGTGACCATTTATGATTTACTGACATACTTTCCATTTCGTTATGAAGATTTTCGAACTAAAGATCTTTCTGAAATTTCTGATCAGCAGGTGGTCACTCTGAAGGGTAAGGTTGCTATCAATCCAACGGTTAATTTTTTTGGAAGACGTAGAAGTCGTTTAACTATTAAGTTACTAGTTGGTAATGATGTGATTCCGGTGTCCTTTTTTAATCAGCCGTGGCTAAAGAAACAGGTTGAAGCCGGGGATGAAATTTTGATTTACGGAAAGTTTGATGCAAATAAAAAATCGATGGCCGGAATTAAAATTTTGAAAGCTGGTGATGGCGAAAAATTTGGTTCAATTTATCCCGCTAACCATAAGATTACCCAGAATACCATTCGCCAATTGGTAACCGAAGCCTATGATCAGTACCAAGGTCAAATTGAAGATTTCATCCCCAATTGGGTTTTAAAAAAGTATAAATTAGAAAATTTAAAAAATGTCATTTTTAACATGCACTTTCCAAAAAATCAAAGAGCAGCAGCACTCGCACGTAGAACCGCAAAGTTTGATGAATTTTTCTTGTTTCAAATGCGAATGCAAACTTTAAAACATCAGAAAAATCAGGCCCCTAATTCTGCGATAACCATTAATCGTGCTAAATTACAGACGTTTGTGAGTTCTCTTCCGTACGAATTGACCCTGGCACAAAAAAAGGTTATTTCAGAAATTTTATCTGATCTAAAGCGTCCATATCAGATGAATCGGCTTTTACAGGGAGATGTTGGGAGCGGAAAAACGGTTGTAGCGGCTATCGCAATTTATGCTGCGGTTCTTTCTGGGAAACAAGCCGTAATAATGGCTCCCACTGAAATTTTAGCCGAACAACATGCTGACGGACTTGCTGAGCTTTTTAAGGATACTAGTGTTAACATTGGACTACTGACTGGTGATACTTCTAGAGCGGCTCGAAATGAACTTTTACCCCGTATTGAAAGTGGCGAGATTAACTTGGTGGTGGGTACTCATGCATTGTTTCAAAAAGAGGTTAAATACCATAATTTAGGATTAGCTGTCATTGATGAGCAGCATCGGTTTGGAGTTAATCAAAGAAAGGCCATGCGAGAAAAGGGTAAATCAACGAACGTGTTATCGATGACCGCTACGCCTATTCCACGAACTCTATCGATCACAGCGTATGGTGAAATGGATGTCTCGGTAATTGATGAGTTGCCAGGTGGTAGAAAACCAATTAAAACGGCTTGGATTAAGAATCAACAGATTGATGCAATGCTTAATTTTGTCAAAAAGCGCTTAAATCATGGAGAACAAGTTTACGTGGTAGTCCCCCTTATCGGTGAATCTGAAGCAGTGGATATGAGAAACGTGACTGATACATACCAAAACTTTCAGCAAGAACTTGGTGATAAATGCACGGTTGGCTTACTCCATGGTCAAATGAGTGATGAAGACAAAAATAAAGTAATGGATGCTTTTAAGACTAATAAGGTACAAGTTCTAGTTTCTACAACCGTAATTGAAGTCGGAGTTGATGTTTCCAACGCAAGTACCATTGTGATTTATGATGCTGACCATTTTGGGTTGGCTCAACTACATCAACTTCGGGGTCGTGTGGGGCGAGGGGACCAGCAAGCTTATTGTATTTTAATTGCTGATCCTAAAAATGAAACTGGTAGAAAACGAATGAATGTGATGTGTTCATCAACTGATGGTTTCTTTATTTCACAAAAAGATTTAGAATTAAGAGGTCCTGGGGACATTCTCGGTAAAAATCAGTCTGGAATGCCAACCTTTAAAGTTGGAGATCCAGTTGCTGACATTAATATTTTGAGCACAGCGCAGACCGTTGCAAAAGAAATTGTTGATGATGTTAACTGGGAACAGGAACCGCAAAATCGAAAGTTAGTAAAAAGACTTAAATCTTTAAATCAAGATGTTAAGTTTGATTAAGGAGCTTTGCCTATAATGATAAAAATTGCTGTTGATGCAATGGGTGGCGATAATGCACCTGATGAAATTGTCAGAGGGATTGAGCTTGCTCGTGATGAAATGGATCACGTGGAGTTTCAACTCTTTGGTGATTCTGATAAAATCAATTCGTTGTTAAATAACAAAGAAAATATCAAAGTGATTCAATCAGATGAAGTTATTAAAATGGAAGATGAACCCGTTAAAGCAGTAAAAGAAAAAAAGGGATCAAGTCTGGTAATGGCTGCTCGAGCTGTTAAAGATGGAACAGCTGATGCATTTTATTCCTGTGGAAATACTGGTGCCATTCTAGTTGCTGGTTTATTGATAATCGGTAGAATCAAAGGAATTGATCGTCCGGGACTGGTTACTACTTTACCAGTAATTGATAACGATACTGGTTTCACGTTAATTGATTGTGGAGCAAATGCTGATGCTAAGGTTGTTAACGTTTATCAGTATGCACTACTAGGTAAGTATTATGCTGAAAGAGTCTTAAAGATTAAAAATCCACGGGTTGGGTTGATTAATAATGGCACCGAGTCTGACAAAGGAAATAAGATTCATCAAAAAATGTATCGTGCTTTAAGAAAAAATGATGACATTAATTTTATTGGTAACATCGAATCACGAGGGTTGCTGGATGGAGTTACCGATGTAGCGGTAACCGATGGCTTTACCGGTAATGCGGTTTTAAAGAGTATTGAAGGAACTGCATTGTCAATGATTAATATGTTGAAAGACGGCATTATAAATGGTGGAGTGAAGTCCAAAGTGGGTGCTTTATTACTCAAGGATACTTTAAGAAAGATTGCCCACAAGATGGATTACACTAAGTACGGGGGTGCCGTTCTGCTTGGATTAAAGGCCCCAGTGGTGAAGAGCCACGGTAGCAGTAAGGCTAAGACAATTAGAAATACGATACTTCAAATTCAGCAAATTATTAATTCTAATTTTGTTGATTCAGTGAAAGATTATTTTTCTAATCATACTGATGAAATGGATAGTATTAAAAATAGTGAGCAGTAGGAGGGATCACTGATGGATAGAGAAACAGTATTTAAAAAAGTAGCAGAAATCACCTCAAGTCGTTTTAAGGTTCCGGTTGATAAGGTAACGAATGACTTAAACTTTACTAATGATTTAGGCGCTGATTTTATTGATATGGCGGGATTTATCGTTGAATTAGAGGATGAGTTTGGCGATGTTTTCACCAGTGAAAATACTGAGAATATCAGTGATGTCGGCGATCTAGTGAATGTAATTATGCGAGATATTGATCCAAAAACGAAAAAACACATTGCAAAGAAATAGATGATTCGTTGTTATGACGGGTCATTTTTTATTATGCAATTATCGTAATTTAGGCATTAATGATATAATTAAAAGAAAAAATGTTACCTTTGGAGGAAATAGAATTGCAAAAGCAGTTTGATGACTTGTTAAAAGACAAGTTTAATATTAAGTTTAACGATGAAGCACTTTTAGATGAAGCAATGACCCAAGCATCATACGTGAACGAGCATCCCGGTCAAGGATTAAAATTTTATGAACGTCTGGAGTTTTTAGGGGATGCTGTCTATCAATTAGTGGTTTCAGACTACATCTTTAGACGTTTTCCTGAATTACCACAAGGTCGACTGACTAGATTAAGGGCTGCGATGGTTAATGAGCATAGCTTTAGTCGTTTCGCCCGTGAATGTCATTTTGACAAGTATATCCGACTCGGCAAAGGTGAAGAAAAGGCGAATGCCAGACAACGTGACTCACTTTTATGTGATATTTTTGAATCATTTATTGGAGCGGTGTATCTCGATCAAGGAATAGAAACGGTGAGGAATTTTTGTCAGATTGTGATTTTCCCTAAGCTTGATGAGGGTTGGTTTGACGAATTCTTTGATCATAAAACTGAATTACAGGAAGTTGTTCAAGAAAATGGCCCAGTCGATTTAGACTATGAACTAGTTAGTGAAGATGGTCCTGATAATGACCGTAAATTTAAAGTTGCGGTAAAAATTAACGGCAAAGAAATGGGAGTCGGGTTAGGACATTCCAAGAAAGATGCAGAACAGAAAGCGGCAAAGAAAGCACTCAATGAACTGGGAGTAAGCACAAGTATTAAGTAAATGAGGCATTAAGGTGAAGTTAAAATCAATTGAGATTGCAGGATTTAAATCTTTTGCAGATAAAACCACAATTGACTTTCAGGATGGGCTTACTGGAATTGTTGGTCCAAATGGTAGCGGAAAAAGTAATGTCATCGAGGCAATTCGTTGGGTTTTAGGTGAGCAGTCGGCCAAAACTTTACGTGGTAAAAAAATGTTAGACGTCATTTTCTCTGGGTCCAAGGGGCGCAGAGCTCTTAGTCGTGCAGAAGTTAGCATTTATTTTGATAATTCTGATCATTTTTTGGATTCTGATTATACCGAAATTAAAATCACACGTAAAGTTTATCGAAATGGTGATAGTTCTTATTCAATCAATGATAAAGATTGTCGTTTGAAGGATATTAATAATCTTTTTATGGATACTGGATTAGGTGAAGGTTCCCTTTCAATTATTTCGCAAGGGAATGTTGACGAAATTCTTAATGATGATGCTGAAAAAAGGCGATCAATTATTGAGACAGCTGCTGGAGTTTATCGATATAAAAAACAAAAGGTGGAAACTGAACAAAAGTTAGCTGATACTCAAGGAAATTTGGATCGAATCTCAGATATTATTAACGAGTTGGACAAACAAATTGGGCCTCTAAAGGAGCAAAGTGATGCTGCTTCGCTCTATTTAAATAAGAAAAAGTATCTTGATCAATTGAAGTATTCTAGATTAGTGATTAAGATTAAAAATCATGAAAACGTGAAAATGAATCTGGAAAAGGAGCTCAAAAAGCAAAATACTACTTTTACTAATCTAAAAATACAAGTTAAGGAAGTTAAAGAACGCAAACAAGGGTTAACGAGCAAGATTAAAAGTTTAACCCAGAAGCGTGAACAGCTTCAAAATCAACTTTTAAGCGACACTAAATCACTCGAATCAGCTCATAGTGATCAGCAGTTGTCTGAGCAACGACGTGAATTTAATCAACAAAAGATTAACGACTTAGAAAGTAAAGTAAGTGATTTAAAAGAGCAACTGGGAAACGTTAAAAACAATATTACTGATAATCAAAGCCAAATTAGTAAAAAGCAGGCTCTCATTTCCAACTATTCTCATAAGATGAAGCAGCTTGAAACGGCTCCTATTCAACAAAATTTATTGGAAAAGCAAACAGAACTTGAAAATATAAGAAATGATTACATAGATTTGATGCAGTCATTAGCCAGTGCCAAGAATAATTTAAAGTTAATGCAAAAATTATCCAAGCGTAGTGATAGTGAGGTAAAAGAGAAGTACCAGCGGATTAATGCGATTGAAGATCAAAGCAACCTTTTAAAGCAAGAAATCACTTCAGAAGAGACCGAATTATCGAAACTTCAAAACAACCAGAAACAAATGGTGGATGAATTAAAGCAAGTTGATAAGAAGTTGTCAGATTCAAGAGACAAAGAAAAAGAATTAAAGGCAAGCTGGTATGCTGCATTACGTGTTTTTCAGGAGACTAAAACGGAACGAGATAGTATTAAGTCAATCTTGGAAAATCATAATTCGCTTTATCGCGGGACGCGAAACTTATTAAAAAGCAAAGCGAATTTAACTGGTATTAAAGGAACAGTAAGTGATTTTATTGAAGTTCCTGATCGTTATGTTCTAGCCATTGAAACAGCACTGGGAAGTCAGATTCAGCAGGTTATCACCGAGAACGTTAAAGACGCTAGAGAAGCAATTCACTATTTAAGCGAGAAGAAACTGGGAAGAGTTACGTTCTTGCCTATGAATGCCGTTAATGAACGTTATTTATCCTCTAATGTGTTAAATGAGGTAAAGTCGATTTCTGGCTTTGTTGGAATTGCTTCGGACCTGGTCAAAATGCCATCGAATATGACACGGATTAAGAATCACCTGCTGGGTGGTACGATGACTGCGGTTGATTTAAAAAGTGCTACAAAGATCAGTAAGACAATTGGTCATAAGGCTAAAGTGGTAACTTTAGATGGGGATGTCGTTAATGCTGGAGGTGCAATCACCGGTGGATCGAATCGCAACCAGTCCTCTGGCTTACTAAGTCAAAAAGAAAAATTGGTCCACTTAAATCAGCAAGTTGAAGAAATGAGCCAGAAGATGAATGCTGGTGAGGAGACTATCAAAAAATTCCAATATCAGCACACAATAAAGCAGAATAAGCACGATGAACTTCGTCAAAAATTAAATGAATTAAAAGGAGAGATTCAAGCTAAACAAAAAAGCATTAGTATGAATCAAAGTAGTTTAAAGGAGTCTCAAAGAAATGCTGATGCAATTCGATTACAATTAAAAAACACAACTAGTGATGATGGTGTAAATGAGATTGATCTTTCTCATAAGATTAATGATTTAAAAATGCAAATTAAGCAAAATCAGTCTAAGAATACCTCAATCAAAAGTCAGATTGAAAAGATTACTCGGAATGTTAACGAAAATAATATCAAATCATCTGAAATCAAAGAAAAGTTGATTCGCTTAAAGGAACAAAATAGTCAACTCAAGTCCAGTAGGGAAAGTCTTTTAAAACAAAGGTTGAATTTTGAAACTCAATTAAAAAGCTTAGCCAATAGTATAAACGGACTTAAGCAATCAATTAATCAAGAAGTGGTGGCAGTAAAAACTAATATTCCCGAACTAGAACAACAAATCCAAAGTACTAAGCGGGATGTTAACGATCTTAATTCAAAAATTGATAAATTTAACCAAGATGATCAAAAATATGATCAGCAAGTTTCCGATCTTCAGGATCGTTTAATTTCTCAAACAGGAATAGTTCAAAAGCTAGAGTCAAATTTAAAAACAGCTATAGATAACCTTGATTCTGAGCGTTATCAACGTGATAACATGATTAAAGGAACTAGCTCAATGAAGAAGGTGGAACTTGAATTACCCGAAATCGATTCATTGATTAAATCCATCCAATCTGAAATTGACGAGTTGGGTCCGATTAATGTTAATTCAATTGATGCCTATGCAGAAGTGAAAGACCGTTACGAATTTATGAATCATCAACTTGATGATTTAATTGAATCTAAGAGCCAACTGATTGGGATAATGAATGAAATGGATCAAACGGTAAAAGTTAAATTTAGCGAAACTTATGATAAAATTGCAACTGCGTTTAGTCATATTTTTCGCAATATTTTTGGTGGTGGGGAAGCCAAACTAAAAATGGATGACCCACATCATTTACTTACAACCGGGATCGATATCTTGGTAAAACCACCCGGAAAGAAATACCGTAATCTCAATTTACTTTCTGGTGGTGAAAAAGCTCTAACGGCTTTGGCACTGCTTTTTTCGGTTCTTGAGGTAAAACCAGTTCCATTTGTAATATTGGATGAAGCTGAATCTGCTCTTGACCCTGCTAATGTGGATCGTTTTGCGCGGTATATGCAGAGTTTAAAGAATAATACACAATTTATTGTAATTACTCACAGAAAGGAAACGATGGTCTATGCGGATCATCTTTATGGAGTTACAATGCAAGATTCGGGTGTATCTAAGGTTGTTTCGGTCAACTTGGATGAATCTAAAAAGCTAGGAGAATAATTATGGGTTTATTTGATATTTTTAAAAGTAAGAAGAAGGAATCTGACGACAACGAGAACGAAACCAAGCAGTCTAAAAGAGAAGATGAGAAAGCAAAGGCTACTGGTGACGACACCTCTGATCGAGGTGACCACTCTCAACAAACTGAAGAAAATGAAGTTAGTCAGAAAAATGATGGATCAAGTGAGAGTGAGAACGATGGAGCTGATGTTTCTGAAGAACCGGAAGAACAAACGCAAACATCAAAAGATGGTGTTCGAAGCACTGACGATAACAAGTCAGATGAAAAAGGCCAGTCTGTGGTTGATGCAGATCATTCTTCTAATAAAAATGAAGATGTCAAAGAGTCTACTGATGATGTAACTAAGCAGCCTGAATCAACTGAAAAAGCATACGAACATGGTCTGGCAAAATCACGGTCTTCGTTTGGACAAAAATTAAATGCGCTATTTGCTAATTTTCGCTCAGTTGATGATGATTTCTTTGATGATTTAGAAGATACGCTGGTTGAATCCGATGTTGGATTTGAAACTGCAATCCAACTAACTGATGAACTAAAAGAAGAGGTTAAATTAAAAAATGCCAAGAAACCAAAAGAAGTTCAAAATCTAATCGTCCAAAAGATGATCGATTTGTATGATGCACCAAGTGATAAAGATAGTTCAATCAAATTATCTCAAACTGGCCCAACTGTGATTTTATTTGTTGGTGTCAATGGAGTTGGAAAAACGACGACTATTGGTAAGATGGCCAATAATTTTAAAAAGCAAAATAAAAAGGTGCTTTTAGCGGCTGCTGATACATTTAGAGCGGGCGCCATTGAACAATTAGATGAATGGGCTAAACGTGATGGTGTTGATATTGTTAAAAAGTCCGCTGGTAGTGATCCAGCTTCGGTTGTTTTTGAAGCAGTAGATAAAGCCAAAAAAGAAAATTATGATGTTTTATTTGTTGATACAGCCGGAAGATTGCAAAATAAAGTTAATTTAATGAATGAACTTGCTAAAATTGATAAGGTCATTAAGCGTGAAATTCCAGACGCACCTCAAGAAGTATTGCTAGTGATTGATGCAACTACTGGTCAAAATGCTTTGAATCAAGCCAAGATGTTCAATGAAATCACTAACATTACGGGAATTGTTCTAACAAAGCTTGATGGAACTGCCAAGGGTGGAATTGTAATTGCAATCAAAAATAAGCTTAATATTCCGGTAAAGTTCGTTGGACTTGGAGAAACGGTTAATGATTTGCGTAAATTTGATTCTAAGAGCTTTATTGACGGTTTATTTAAGGGATTAATTCAAGACAATTAGTGGTGACTTTAGATGGACATTAAAAAGAATAATCGGATTAATGCTTTGTATGATTTTTATGGTGAATTACTCACTAAGAAACAGGCAGAGTATATTCAAGAATACTATGCAGATGATTTTTCGTTAGGTGAGATTTCAGAAAATTTCAATATTAGTCGCCAAGCGGTTTATGATAACATTAAAAGAACTGAGCAAATTCTTGAAGACTATGAAAGTAAAATGCACCTATATCAATTGTTTGTATTACGCAATCGGCAAACCGATGAAATTAGAGATTACGTTAAGAAGTATTATCCAAATGATGAACACTTAAATGAGTTGGTGGATCACTTAGAAACTACGGAAGAAAATTAGGGGTGAAAAGATGGCTTTCGAAGGTTTAACCGATCGATTACAAAAAGCTTTTAAAAACTTAAGAGGAAAAGGTAAGGTCAGCGAATCTGATTTGCGTGAAACAATGCGGGAAATTAGATTAGCATTACTAGAAGCGGACGTTAACTTTAAGGTGGTTCGTCAGTTTGTAAAGAGGGTTCAAGAAAAAGCTAAGGGCGCTGATGTTCTTGAAGGATTAAATCCGGCCCAACAAATTGTTAAGATCGTTAACGATGAACTGACTAACATGATGGGTGAATCTGCCACTCCGCTAGTTAAATCAGACAAGATTCCTACAGTCATTATGATGGTAGGACTTCAAGGAGCAGGTAAAACTACTTCAGCAGGTAAATTAGCTAAAAGGCTTAAATCTGAAGATAATGCGCGTCCATTAATGATCGCTGCCGATGTTTATCGTCCCGCAGCAATTGAACAGTTAGAAAAGGTGGGCGAACAAGTTGATGTTCCAGTATTTCAAGAGGGAACGGATGTTGACCCAGTACAAATTGTTCAAGATGGTTTAAAGGAAGCTAGCAAGAATAATAACGATTATGTGTTAATTGATACGGCCGGTCGGCTTCAAATTGACGAAAACTTGATGGATGAATTAAAGAATATTAAAAAGGTGGCCAATCCAAATGATATTCTTTTAGTTGTTGATGCTATGACAGGTCAAAATGCAGTTGATACGGCGGTCGGATTTAACGATGCTTTAGATATTACCGGGGTTATTCTAACAAAGTTAGACGGAGATACTCGTGGTGGAGCTGCTTTGTCAATCAGGGCTGTGACTGACAAACCAATTATGTTTGTTGGTCAAGGTGAAAAATTAGATGATTTGGACGTATTTCACCCAGATCGAATGGCTTCTCGAATTTTGGGAATGGGCGACATGCTCTCGTTCATCGAAAAGACTCAGAAAGAGTATGATGAAAATCAAGCTAAGGAATTAACCGAAAAAATCAAGGAAAATTCTTTTGATTTTGATGATTTTGTTGATCAATTAGAACAAATTCAAAAGATGGGTCCAATTCAAGATTTGGTTAAAATGATTCCAGGAATGGCTAATAATCCGGCATTGAAGAATTTAAACGTTAATCCCAAAGATTTAGACCACATTAAAGCGATTATCTATTCAATGACTGATGAGGAACGATCCAATCCGGATGTGTTAAATCCTTCAAGGAGACGTCGAATTGCTCGCGGATCGGCTCAACCGATTCAACAAGTCAATCGACTCATTAAACAATTTGATCAAATGAAGAAAATGATGAACAAAGTGTCTAATGGAAATATGTCGGGTTTGTCAAATATGATGGATTCTGCTGGAATGGGTGGAGGAATGACTGGTAAATTGTCGAATCTCGCCATGAAGCGGATGAGTCGCAAGATCAAAAAGAATAAAAAGAAGCGACGAAAAAATAAAAAAAGACATTAATTTCAGACTGTAAAGAAAAAAACCTTTACATCATTAATATTTATTGGTAATATTAGTAACTGTTAAGAAAACTATTAGGAGGTGTGTTTATGTCATTAAAAATTAGATTAAGAAGAATGGGTTCAAAGAAGCGTCCATTTTACCGTATCGTGGTTGCTGACTCACGTAGTCCTCGTGACGGTCGTTTTATCGAAAATGTTGGTACTTACAATCCATTAACTGAACCTGATCAAGTAACTTTAAAAGAAGAATCAATCATGGACTGGTTGGAAAAAGGTGCTAAACCTTCTGATACTGTTCGTAATATTTTGTCAGATGCAGGTATTATGAAACAATTACATGATGCTAAATTAGCAGCTAAGAAATAAGTGATTGATTATGGTTAATTTTGATAATTTAATTAAAACAATCGTTAAGCCATTAGTTAAATTTCCTGATGATATTAGTATTAATCATCAGGATACTGATCAATTTAGCGAATATATATTGTCTACCAATCCTAATGACGTTGGACGTATTATTGGAAAAAAGGGTCGAGTTGCTCAGACGATTCGAACCATAATTTATAGTGTTCACGTTAATGATGGAAAGCGAATTAAACTCGTTATTGATGATGGCAAAGATTAGCTCTTAGATAAAACTCGTTTTTATTTAAGAGTTTTTTTATAGAAATAGGTGAACTATGGATTACTTAGAAATTGGGAAATTAGTAAATACTCAGGGAATTAAAGGTGAAGTACGAATAAAACCTACTACTGATTTTATTGATCAACGCTTTAAAGTTGGTAATCTTGTTTATGTATTCCCCAAAGACGGAAAAATGGAAGAATTGAAGATTGACGGGGTTAGAAGCCATAAGGGATTTATTCTGTTGCATTTTTCTGGTCGCAATTCCATAAATGATGTTGAATACCTTAAACCTGCCATCCTAAAAATTACGTCGGAGCAAAGAAAAAATACTGACTTACAACCAGGCGAATATTTCTATCAACAAATTATCGGCATGGATGTTATCGATAAAGATGATAATAAAATTGGTGTAATAAGTGATATTATGGATATGCCTGCCAATGATGTCTGGGTAGTGGAGCGTAAAAATAAAGATGATTTGTTACTTCCAAAGATTGATTCGGTCGTAAAAAAAGTGGATATTCCTAATCATAAAGTAGTCGTTGAGTTAATGGAGGGAATGCAGTAACGATGAAGATCGATATATTGAGCCTTTTCCCTAATATTTTAAAGGGCCCTTTGAGTGAATCCATTATCGGTAAGGCCATTGAAAAAGAAATCATAAATATTGATATTACTAATTTTCGTGATTTTTCGACTAATAAACATCATAACGTGGATGATACCCCCTTTGGTGGGGGAGCTGGAATGTTACTTAAGCCTCAACCAATGCTTGATGCTTTTGCGCATTCTCAAGAAGTTTCAGAAAAACAGGGTTATTCATCTGGTAGAGTCATTTTAACTGATCCGGCAGGGAAAAAATTTGATGAAAACGATGCTGCAAATCTTGCCAAAGAGGACCATTTGACCTTTTTATGTGGTCACTATGAGGGCTTTGACGAACGAATTAAATCCGTAGTAACTGACGAGTATTCAATTGGTGATTTTGTCCTGACGGGTGGTGAATTGCCTGCGCTAGTAATGATTGATGCGACCGTTCGACTCATTAAGGGTGTCCTTGGTAATCAAGAGTCAGCTCCAGGAGATTCTTTTTCAAGTGGATTGCTTGAATATCCTCAATACACGCGACCAGCAGACTTTAGGGGATTAGAAGTTCCACCGATTTTAACTAGTGGTGATCATCAAAAAATTGATGATTGGCGACAGAAGGAATCTTTAAGAAAGACATATTTAAGACGACCAGATCTGATTAATTACAATAAACTGTCAAAAAGGCAAAAGGAATTATTGGCGGACGTTAAAATTGAGGAAGAAGATCGGTAAGTATTGAGTTTTTTGGTTTGTATGTTATAATTTTAAGTGGTCTTTTATGGCTAAATAAAACGGTATTCCGCTGTCGAGAAGATAAGAATGCTAGTTAGGAGAAATGATTATGCGTCAAAATAAATTGATTGATAAGATCAATAGTGATCAACTTCGTTCAGATATTCCTGAATTTCGTGTCGGTGATACCGTTACGGTTTCCGTAAAGGTTGTTGAAGGTAGTAACGAACGTATTCAGAAGTTTACTGGTGTTGTAATTAAACGTCACGGTTCAGGCATTCAAGCTACTTACACAGTAAGAAGAATTGCCAGTGGGGTTGGGGTTGAGAGAATCTTCCCATTACATTCACCACGAATTGCTAAGATTGATGTTGTTAGACATGGTTCAGTTCGTCGTGCTAAGTTGTATTACTTACGTGATCGTTCTGGTAAGGCTGCTCGTATTAAAGAAGCAAGTCGTAAGCATTAATTTTATGTAAAAAAAAAGAGTTCGCATTGCGAACTCTTTTTTTATTGGTCATCAACTTCTTTAGCAGTTTTAGTACCTCTTCGACTGTTGTATTCATACATTAACCAACCAACCAATGCAAAAGCTAGTGGTCCCACAATGGTCCAGAAGGCGGTGGTGTAATCATGAGTCAAGATTGGTTGAATAGCAGTAAAACCAATTCCTAACACTAGTACAACCAAGATAATGGTTACCATGATGTTAGTGACAATTCGGTTCTTGTAAAAGACAAAGGGACGAGGAACATTCTTTAGTTTCTTGAAGAATGGAAAAGCTCCAACTAAAAATAAGTAGGGGAAAGTTGTCGAAATATTAGCCATGTCAGTTAAAATTAAGTAAAATTGTTGAGCATTATTGCCACTGAAAGAAATGACAAAGATAACGGCAACAACGACAAATGCTTGAATCCACATTGCAAACCCTGGCATGCCATGTTTGTTTAATTTAACCACTTTTTTAGGCCATAAATCTGGATTGGATCCCTCAATAAATGATTTGATTGGGGAATATATCAGAACAAAGAAAGAACCTAAGTACGGAATAAACATCCCTAAACCGGCTACTCGAGCCATGAAGCGACCAAATTCCATTGCTGATCCGGCTGAAAAGCCAAGGGTTTTAGCGAAAACATAACCAAGGTTATTCATTAAAACGTAAGTGATGTTACCCAAGTTGACCGAACCCTTTCCGACAACTTCATGCCAGTTAGCTGTAATACCAACCAAAAAAATGGATCCAGAATAGATGACTGCCATGATGATTGCCGCAATGATGACCCCACGGGGAAAAGTCTTCGTAGGATTTTTGACCTTATCAACGACTCCACCAATTGATTCCATTCCTCCATACGCAAAAATCGCATAAACAACAAATGACATGATGGCGATTGGAGTTACGAATAATGGATTAGGGGATTGAATGAAACTTTTAGCGCCATTGACTGGCTCAGCAAGTTGGCCCTTATTTAAGACCCAAACAATTACTGATAAGATAGCAAAGATCAGTGGCAAAGCAATTGATAATACTCCACCGATGTTTGCAATCTTAGCAATTGAATCAAAACCATGACTCGCACACAAAGTAATAATTAAAATCCAGGCAATCCCGAGGATTCCAATTGTTTGCATTGGGGTAAAAATTCCGAACAAATGCCATGTTTGGGTTTTGTCCGTTCCGAAAATAATGTTAGAAAATGGGATCCAAACCTTAGAAGAAGTTGAGATCATCCAAATGATCCATGATGATAGCCAGATAAAGGTTCCGATGAAGGCTAAGCGTTCACCAATTGACTCTTTAAGCCAGGAATAAATTCCACCTTTAGCACTACTGAAAGTCGAACCATATTCGGCAAACATTAATGAAACCGGTAAGAAAAATACTAGTGCTCCAAATATGTACCAGATAATACTGGCGTAGCCCATTTGATCATAGGCGACGGTCGTATTACCAAAGCCAAATATCGCAGTGAGTATCATTAAAACTAAAGACATTAAGCCTAATTTACTTTGCTTTTTCCCTTTAGACATAAAGTCACTCTCCTTGATTAAATTTAATGGAAATACTAATAAAGTATACTCTCTTTTTTTATAGATTTAAATCTTGGTGATAGTTGAGAGGAGAGAAGTCCGTTGAGTTTGTAATCAAGTATTGACCAAGGTTCTTAAAGCTACGCAAAGCGAGTTTACTTGCTTTAGAACTGGCCTCATTAGCAAGCTGAGTTAGTTCAATTGAATCTTCAATTGAATCCAAGTCGTGGGCCTCTTGTTCTCCCTGCTGTAAAATTTGTTCGTATTGTTCGATTAAACTTTGTTGCACGTTTTTAAGTTTGTCACCAAATTCAAGGTAATGGGGGTCAACTAAGATTCCAACTAGCTTGAAGATCCAGTAAGCCGATTTAGGATCAAAATCCATCTTGACGTGGTACTTATATGCTTTGGGAGTATCAGAAATTCCCTCAAGAAATGGGACGTAAGTACTCTGAGCCGCTACACCCATAGCAAGCCAGTGAATTCCACCAATTTCAATTGGTAGATTAGGTTTGATTTGGAGCACGTGTGATTCTTGGGTTTTGGCTAAACTAATGGGACGAAATCGAGTTCGATCAGCTTCTTCGCCTGCACCAATAGGATCGAACTGAGTTCCCTGATAGTGTGAACTGAGCAACTTTTGGGCATCGAGTGCCGATATTAATTCTTCACTTTTCCTTGTAAAGGGGAGGTCTTGGGAAGTGGGATCCTGCTTGATTTCTGGGTTAAACATTTTTTGTCCGTACCAAACTCGAGGGGTGTTATAGTAGGTGTCTGATAAGTCATGGGTTCCAAAAATGTGTCTAAAGTTAAAACCAGAACGATCCGGATTTAAATTGTTTTTTGATACAAAGTCCCTAATCCCTGGTGACCACATGAAGTGATCATTATCTTTAAAGTTAACTTCTTCAATGGCCATTTGATTAGCAACGATGGCGTATTCATCGTCAGGAATTCTTTCAGCGATCCATTGGTGTCCGGAACCGATCTCTAAGTACCAAACTTCTTCTTTATCAGACATAAGGACTCCGTTGTTTTCATTGGCCCCATATTTTTCAACAATGTTACCAAGACGTTTGACGGCTTCCTTTGCGGAATGGACATAAGGCAAGACTACGGTTACCATGGCTTCTTCGCCGATTCCATCTTTTACAAGAGGATCATAACCTAGGACACGTGCGTTAGCGTACGTACTTTCAGTTGCACTCATAGCAACCCCATATTCGTTAATACCATCCTCTTCAAATAAACCGTCTTGGTCGGTCCATTCGGGAGTAGCAGTGTATTTTCCCCGTGTTTTTGGTAGCGGCATTTTGAAGCCGTTATCAGTTGATTTGAATTCCTGATCATCCTGATACTCCTTATGTTCATGGACAACAAATCGTTTTGGCCATGATGCTTTAGCATCTTCATTGCGACCAATTAAAGTGCTGCCATCAACCGTGGCATCTTTTCCAACTAAAATGCTGGTACATGCGGAATATTCATTAAAACTTGTCATTTAGATTGCCTCCTATTAAATCACATGTAAGTATTCTACCATATTGCCTTTGTTATGGTATAACTTCACGTTTGGTATGCTAAATTACTTAGGGTATAATTAACACATAACATTTATTTGAAAAAACGAGGGAAAATATGAGTAGCAAGCAATACATAATGGCAATTGATGAAGGAACGACCTCTGCTCGAGCAATGTTATTTGATCATGATGGCCAGATTGTGGGAAAAGTACAACGTGAGTTTAAACAATCTTTTCCTCATCCAGGGTGGGTGGAACAAAATCCAATTGAAATTTGGAATGCCGTTGAATCTGTGATTTCTGAGGTATTGATTAACTCTGAAGTTCCTCCCTATAAAGTGCGAAGTATCGGCATTACTAATCAACGTGAAACGACTGTAATTTGGGATAGACGAAGTGGAAAGCCCATCTACAATGCTGTGGTGTGGCAATCAAAACAGACCAGTGAAATTGCTGATCGGTTAATAACTGATGGTTACGCTGATTTAATTCACCAAAAGACGGGACTGATTGTTGATTCTTATTTTGCTGGTACGAAAATTAGATGGATTTTAGATCATGTAAAGGGATCCCAGAGACGGGCGGAGAATGGAGATTTATTATTTGGAACCATTGATTCATGGTTGCTATGGAATCTGACCGGCGGAACCGTTCATGCCACTGATTATACTAATGCTAGTAGGACAATGTTATATAACATCAACGATTTGAAATGGGATGATGATCTGTTAGAGCTCTTCGATATTCCTAAGAAAATGTTACCTAAAGTGAAACCATCGTCACACTTCTTTGGATATACGAAGGGATATTCATTTTTAGGGGTACAGATTCCAATTGCCGGAATTGCCGGTGACCAACAAGCATCATTATTTGGACAATTAGCATTACAACCCGGAATGACGAAGAATACTTATGGAACGGGTGCCTTTATTATGATGAATACAGGAAAAACGCCAAGGTTTTCTAGTAATGGATTGTTAACCACAATTGCCTACGGATTGAATGGAGAAGTTAAATATGCTTTAGAAGGTAGCATTTTTGTGGCTGGATCGGCAATTCAATGGTTAAAGGATGAGATGGGTTTAATTTCATCGGCTAAGGCCTCTGAGCAAATGGCTTATGATGCCAAAACGAGTGACGGAGTTTACGTAGTGCCAGCGTTTACTGGACTAGGGGCACCATATTGGGATCAGGAAATTCGTGGATCGATTTTTGGCTTGACATCATCAACGACACGTAATCAATTAGTTCGTGCGACCATTGAATCGTTAGGATTTCAAACAAAGGATGTTCTTGATACGATGGTAGAGGAGACTAAGATTCCGGTTAAATCACTAGTAGTAGATGGTGGAGCTGCTAAAAATGATTACTTAATGCAGTTTCAAGCCGATATTTTAAATGATCAAATTGAACGGTCATTAATTTCAGAGACTACGGCACAAGGAGCAGCTTATCTGGCTGGTTTGGCGGTTGGATTTTGGAAGGATATTGATGAAATTAAAAGAAGTAAGCGTGTTGGTACTTTTTTTGAATCACATATGAGTGACGATAAAAGAAAAAAACTATACAAGGGATGGAAGATGGCTGTGAGAGCTGCCAAGCAATTTGAATAATAAGGACTTATCAATATGAAATTACCTGAAGATTTTAAAAGTAAATATCATGATCTGTTAAAAGATGATTATCAAAGTTTTATTGATTCTTTTGATGAAGATTCTTACAACGCCTTTCGAACTAATCCGCTCAAAACTAAAGCTGATGTTCGTTTGGATATGACAAGCCCGATTTCCTATACCCAAAATGGTTATTACGGAAAAATTAGCGGGAAAACCGTCGAGCATCAGAGTGGTTACGTTTACAGTCAGGAACCATCTGCTATGTACGTAGCAGAGGTGGTTGATCCTAGTGTGGGAGATCAGGTATTAGACTTGTGTGCTGCCCCAGGAGGAAAGTCAACTCATTTGGCTGGTATGTTGAAAAACAAGGGCTTACTTGTATCAAATGAGATTGACCAGAGCCGAGCTAAGATTTTAGTTGAAAATCTTGAACGGTTTGGGGTGTGGGATCCTTTAATCTTGAATGAAGATCCAAATAACCTGTCAAAGCATTTTCCAAGGTATTTTGATAAGATCTTGATTGACGCACCATGTTCGGGTGAGGGAATGTTTAGAAAAAATCATGACGCAACAAAATACTGGTCAATTGATTATCCGAAAGAGTGTGCTGTGCGGCAAAAAGACATTGTAAGAGAAGCCGTTAAGATGTTAAAACCAGGTGGACAATTGATTTATTCAACTTGTACTTTTTCACCAGAAGAAGACGAACAGATAATTGCTTGGATCTTAGCTAATTATGATTTTAAGGCTCTCCCGATTAAGAAGTATGATGGGATGATCGACGGAAAACCGGAATGGGCGGATGGAAACGAAGAGTTAACTAAAACGGCTCGTCTGTTTCCTAACTTATTTAAAGGTGATGGGCATTTTATTGCCAAGTTGCAGAGTACAGATGTTGGAAAATCCAAAAAGATTAAGCATCAAATAAGTAACGTCTCAAGTAGTATAAAAAAAGAGTGGAAAGAGTTCTGTACCGTTAACTTTAAGCGCGATTTTTTGACAAAAGATCTTCTAGAATTTGGGAGTACCCTGTATTCATTTAATCCGGCAATCCCCGATTTAGATGGTTTAAAAGTAATGCGACCCGGAACGCCACTTGGAACGATTAAAAAGAATCGGATTGAGCCTTCGTATGCATTGGCATTGGCAATTAATCCTAATGACGTAAAAAACATCGTTAAAATTACTGATCAGCAGTGGCAGAGTTATGTCCATGGTGACACCGTTGCCGTGGATCCCAACTTAAAGAAAGGGTGGTACTTAATTCAATGTCGCGGAATGAGTGTTGGATTTGGTAAAGTCGTGAATGGGACGTTAAAAAACTTTTTCCCTAAGGGATTAAGGTTTAAAGCATGAGAAAATAAAAAGACATTCGTTTTTTAAACGAAGGTCTTTTTATTTGCGTTGATTTAAGTAACTTTGTAATTCTGGACTGGTTACTGATTCACATTGACGCAGTTCATTAATGTTGTGTGCGCCTAGTGCGGTGAAAATGGACTTAATGCCAATAATCCAATCGTTAATCATTTTCACGGTCTTGTCTTCACCGTCATCAATTAGTTTCACCAAAATCTGACTCGCAATGCCAACAGCATCGGCACCCAAATACAATGATTTGACGATTTCCATGGGATTAGTGATGCCACCAGTTGCTACGATGTTCATGCTAGGAACTTTTTGGGATTCAAAGAGAGATTCCACCGTGGTAATCCCCCAGTCTTTAAAATAGTCCATTTCTTTTTGATGACGACGGAAGTTCTCAATTTGAGCAAAGTTAGTTCCGCCACGACCACCAATGTTTACATATTCAACTCCAAGGTCCAAAAGGGTTTGAATTGATTTAGAACTCATCCCGAATCCAACTTCCTTGACGATTACTGGTACTTTAATATTTTGGACAATGTTTGAAATATTGGATAGCCAGTTAAATGAATTTGATCCCTCGGGCATGATGAGTTCTTGAACTGAATTAACGTGGATCTCTAATGCATTAGCTTGAAGAATATCAATTGCTTGCTCAGCCGCTTTTGGGGTTGTCCCAGCACCAATGTTAGCAAAGATCAGTCCATCTGGGTTTTGCTTTCTAATGATCGAAAAGGTATCGATTAGTTCCGGATGTTTGATTGCTACACTTTCTGATCCCGAAGCCATTGCGATTCCACAGCGCCTTGAGATAGAAGCTAGGTGAAAATTTAATTTTTTGGTATACTCACTGCCACCAGTCATCGCTTCAATGTAAAAGGGGACCCTTAAAGACAGCGAGCCTAATTGAGTCGAGATATCTACATCCTGATATGTCATTTCAGGGAATGTTACTGGCATAAAATGAACCTGATCGAATCCAGCTTCAGATTCCGTATGGTGAAATTTTTTAGCAAGCGAGACGTGTTCATCTTTTCGATGTGACTGTTGGTTAGTCATTTGTTTCTCCTAATTATTATGAATCTTAAGGTCTAGTAGCTTAATTCCATGGCGGTTCCAATCGCTAACAAGATCATCGATATTATCATCCTTATTAATAATGACGATCCCACAATCACCACCACCAGCTCCCGAAGTTTTGGCTGCACCACCAAAATGATCGGCAATGTCAATTAATTCTTTTAGCTTGGGGGTTTCAATTTCAACGTTGGCAAATTCACCGAGTTTTAAAAGGAGTTTGCGGTTGTTTTCAATGTTCTTTTGGATCATTTCCAGATTAGAACTTTTAAAGCCATTAACAATATTTAAGACACACTCCTGACTGAAGTGAAGAAAGTCTTGATAAAGTTCAGAATTTCTGGCTTTTTTTAGCTCCACTCGATCAACTAGATTTGAAGTTGAAGCGGGTGAACCTGACCATCCAATTAATAATTGTAAATTCTTTGGTGCTGTTAGCGGCATAATTTTTAAACTAGGCCACTTTAAATCTAACAGTTCCACTAAATCCACATCTTTACGGGCATTGGCTAACCACTGTCGGTCAAATGAATGGTAAGCAATCCAACCGCCGAATACACTAGCAGCTACATCGCCTAATGAACCATTTCCTTGAACTTCAAAATGAGCAATTGCGGCTAGCTTGAAGAGTTGCATCGTAGAAAGGTTAATGTCGTAGAATTCGCATAAGGCTTTAACGGTTGCAACCGTGACGGCAGCTGAAGAACCTAATCCGTACTTACGTCCATCGGCACTATCGAGTTCACTATTTACGATTATATCGTATGTTTTTAAACTTTTATTGAGAGTTTCAACGTATTCTTCAGTTACTTTAATCGCTGAAATGATGTACTGAAAAGGATTATCACGATTATCGAAGACCATGCGATGGCCTAATCTCTTCCAATGGAGCATATTCTCATCGTACTGTTTCGAATAGATGCTTCCAAAATCTGAACTTGCTTTAATGCCAACCCGAACAAAGCGATCACATGCAGCGATGATAGCAGGGTAGCCGGTCTCAACTACTGCATATTCACCAGCTACGTACAATTTACCCGGTGCTTTTGCGGAAATCATGTAATTAATTACTCCCTTAATTTAAATATTCGATTCCAGGACCTGGAGTGGTAGCAACCACGTTTGATGATCCAAAAGTGCTTTTAAATCGATTTACAACTTGGTTTAAATTATCATGTTGGACTAACACTTTTACATTTGGACCAGCGTCAATTGTAAAATAGCAACTGATGCCATTGTCTCTTAATTCGTGAACAATTTGAATTGCTTTAAGTGTATCTCCATTAAAATATGTAAAAGCTGGATCGGAACTGAACGTGAGGGCGTGCATTTTCATGGCATTTTCCTCAGCAGTGTGGCCCATTAAGTCGAAGTTATGAGTACGAATTGCTTTTCTCATCGTGGTCATGTCATGACTAGTAACTTTTTTCCATGATTGATAGTAAGGGGAGGTGGACTTAGAAATTTTCATACCCTCTCTACTAGAAATCTTTTTTTCGTTTCGATTAATAATAACAGCTACTAGGTTAATGTCCCAATCAATGTCTTCTTCAATTGGAATGGCAAAGGAAGTTTCGTCACTATGACCCTTTTCCCATTTGACGAAACCGCCAAAAATAGAGCGTGTTGCTGAACCTGATCCTCGTCTAGCGAGCCTAGAAAGATCTTTTTTAGAAAGATTCATTCCAATGGCTTTACTAGAAGCGGCAGCGAGAGCAGCAAACCCTGAAGCAGATGAAGCAAGCCCAGCAGCAGTAGGGATATTGTTATTTGTCTTAACATGGGCGTGAATATCAACATTGGCTTTTTTTCGAACGATGTCAAGAAAACTGACAATCTTTTTTCCTTCCGAATCATTAATTAGATGATTGTTAAAAGTGATTTGATCAGAACTTAGAGATGGGTCAAAGCGAACTTCAGTATCGGTATAGAAGTCATTTAAAGTTAAAGACAGGCTACTGTCTTCTGGAATAATGAGTTGACTATTGGCCTTCCCCCAATATTTGATTAGTGCAATATTAGTATGAGCACGAGCCTTCTGGGTTCTATAGATATTAGTATTGTCGGACATAATAAATCTCCTTACTTCATTTCATTTAATGATTGGACCCAAACTCCTTGTGCTCCACTTTGTTTAAGGGTTGTCTTGATTTTTTGCGTGGTGGTTTTAGAATCTGACAGAGCAATAATGCATCCACCGAGTCCGCTTCCCGTTAGTTTAGCACCGAGGGCACCCGCCTGATTAGCAGCATTTACCAGGGTATTAATTTCTGTTGAACTAACTCCCAATTTTGAAAGATCATTTTGGGCCAGATTCATTAATTTGCCGGTTTGTTTGAGTTTATTGTATGTCAGAGAATGTTTAGCTGCTTCAGCTAAATCCCCGAGGTCGTTAATTAAATCATTCGTATTTTGAAAGTTATGGTCCATTTCATCTCTTACCATTGAAACCGCCGTGGAAGTATTACTTGAGATACCAGTATCAGCAATGATGAGATTTCCTGTGCTTGAAACGGGGAAATCATAAAACTGACCTTTTTCAAATAAGATGGGATTAAGTGCGCTGACGGTTTTAGCGTCAATTCCACTTGGATTACCATGAGTTATCTTTTCCTCTACATCGGTAAATTTCTTAAGCTGGTTAGCGTTTAGTTGATGATTAAAGAAATGAAAAAAGGCTCTGGTAACTGCACTAGCGGTTGCAGCGGATGAACCCATCCCTCTCCCCAACGGAATTGCACTATCAATTTTGATATTAATTGGGATGTTATTAGGATTTAATGATTGGTTAAGACGATTAATAAGTGTCTGTAATCCATTCATTGAAGAAGGGAGAGCACTAATTGGACCATGGTAGTATTTACTGAATAGTTGATTGTTACCATCAGAAGTAATGGTGGTTTTCACTTTAATTTGTGGCACAGGAAAAACAATCGCAGGCTTTTGGTAGACGGCACTGTGCTCACCTAAAAAAATTATTTTTGCATGACTCAACCCGGTTGCAGTCGTGTTCATATTTCAATCGCTCACTTTCCAAACATACCTATTTTATCATAATTTAGAACATGACCAATATATTTTAGAATACTTTACTAATGATTAAATGTTGGTTTATATAAATATTAAGATAAATGTAGTAATATTGTAGTGGAATTAGTTTTAAAGGTAGGTGAGACAGGTGCCCAAGAATACAAAATATGCAGTCGTTGACATGGAGACAACTGGAACGGATGTCTCTAATGGTGACCAAATTATTCAATTTAGTTGTACTTTTGTTCAAGGTGGTCAAGTGGTCGATTCCTACTCAACATATGTTAATAATGGTGAAGCGATTCCTAAAGATATCACCCACTTAACTGGCATTAACGCCCAGACAATTAAAGGAGCACCAACGTTTGATCAGGTTGCTCCCCATATTTATAAGATACTGAGTGGTACTGTCTTCGTTGCCCATAACGTTAATTTTGACTTTCCGTTTTTAAATGCGGAATTAGAAAGAGTGGGTTATCCTGAGTTAGATATTAAAGCCATTGATACGGTCACGTTGAGTCAAATCTTTTTTCCGGAATTAACGGGATATCGATTAAAGGACTTAAGTCATCATTTTGGGATTTCACACACCCATCCGCATTCCTCTAAAAGTGATGCTGACGCAACTGCTCATTTACTGTTAACAATCATGAAGAAGATTGAAAAATTACCCTTAGTGACAATTCAGTCTATTCTTAAGGTTCATCCGGATCTCCCTAGAGATACGGTTCAATTTATTGAAGATCGTGAAGAGATTAAGCGGGAACATTTAAAGAATTTGAATTCGCAATATGTGGTTGTAAATGGGATTGCGCTAAAAAACCAAGTACCATCCTATTCAATCTCAGAGCACAATTTGATAAAGTATCCTAGGACTAAGAAGCAGAAAGAACGCCAATTTATGGGTAAGTTAAATTGGCGAAGTTCACAAAGTAAAATGATGAACTTAATTTATAATAATTATCATGATAAAGAAAAACCCACCTATAATTTATTAATTGAAGCACCAACCGGGAGTGGGAAAACCCTGGGATACCTGGTTCCAATGGCTTATTTGGTTAATGAAGGTGAACAGCTGGTGGTCAGTACTTCTACCAATGGACTTCAGGAACAGTTGTATTCTACAATTAAGAGTCAACTAGAACCGTTACTTAATACTAGTTTTGATGTTGCCATGTTAAAGGGTGTCAATCATTATATTAATCTAGAACGGTTTAGCAAAACACTTCAATTTCACGATAAATCTAAACAGTCACAATTCATGAAAGCACGAATCTTGGTCTGGCTAACTGAGACAAGCACGGGTGATCTTGACGAATTAAATCTTCCCAATGAAGTTCCATTTATTGATCAAATTAATTATCAAAATTCTCATGTGGAGACGGATAAGAAGAACTCTTTTCTAGATGTTGACTTCTTACTCGCTCAATTGAAGAGGGTGGAACGTGCTGATATTGTTATCGTTAACCATAATTATCTTTTTGAGAATAGTCGTCAATTAAGTAATTACATGACTTCAAAGCCATACTTAGTGGTTGACGAAGCTCATAAGCTTGCTGACGTTGCGTTTTCATCGCAAGAAAAAGTCATTAAATTCAATACTTTAAAGAAAAATATTGGAAGGGTTAAGAATGATTTATTTCAAACCCACGGATTAAATTTAAATGAAATCTTTTCTGACGATATTGATGAGTTAAATCGACTTAATGGGTTAGATTCCCAGCTAGATGCTATTTTTGATACAAATCAGTTGATTTTACAGGATTTTAGGGTAAAATTCATGAAACCTGTTACTACTAGGCGTTCTGAGTCTTCGATTAGTGCAAAAGAACTACTTCAATTTGTGAAAGACCATCAGGATCAAATAAACCATTTGACTCATATTAACGTAAAATTAGAAGAATTTATAAATACTTTCAAAAAGTTAGTTAAGAAGGAAAAGAACCGTTGGACGATTTCTGATCGAGCTTTGATTGAGAAGTTTGAACGTCATTTACTTACAATTACTGATTACATTGATAGTGTTAACGTGGACCAAGTTAGGCAAAGGGTTAGTGAGCGATCCTCTTTTTACTGGATCTATTATACAGAGGATCTAGATCCTAATCATGTCATCCTCATGACTGGCGATTTTGCTTCCAAAAATAAGTTAAAAGAAAATATCTATCACTATTTTAAGCCAGCAATTTTTACCGGTTCGACGTTGTTTACATCAAAAAAGTCACAGTATATTTTTGATCAGCTTGATTTAAGTCGGAGTGATACGAGAATGAAACGGCTAAAATCTTCTTTTGATTATTCCAAGCAAGCTGAAATGATGATTTCTGAAACGACACCGATGCCACCTAGTGTAGATAATGATGAATATATCTCTTATCTGGCTAACTCAATTTGGAAGCTTATCAACGCTAATGCAGTACCAACGCTAGTACTGTTTAACTCATTGGATATTTTGAAAAAAGTGTACGAAAAATTAGATCAGAACAATAACGATAATTTTATGATTCAAGCCGCCGGTGTTTCTGGGAGTCAAGAAAAAATGATCAAAAGATTTGAGTCAACCAAGGATGCAGTTCCAGTAATACTTGGAGCTAATGGTTATTTTGAGGGTGTTGATTTTTCGGATAATTTACTCAAGCAACTCATTATTACCCGGATACCGTTTGAATCTCCCAATAATCCGGTTGTTTCAAGTCGGGCTAAGTTTTTAAAGGAACAAAACAAGAATCCATTTTATAATTTTGACTTACCAGAAGCTATTATCAAAACTAAACAAGGGGTGGGAAGATTGATTAGAAGCTCAACTGATTATGGTATCATTAACTTTTTGGACAGTCGTTTGATTGACAAACGGTATGGTAAGCAAATCATCGATGCGCTTCCCTCTGATTTACCAATTAAAACGGGGTCGATCGCTAAGATTGTTAAAGATGGTCAAGATTTCTTTAATAAGAGGGATTAATTAATTATTAAACAAGGAAAGTTTGCTATAATGATGCATGTAAAAGCTAAATAAAAGAGGAATTTTCATGTACAGAGAACAATTAAAACGAAAAAGGACTCATCGGATTCGATGGATAACTGTTGCGGTGATCGTTCTAATCATTCTGGGTGTTATTATTTTCTTTCATGTTGCTAAAGCACCCCAATTACGAGCTCGTTCTCATGTCACTACGGTAGCAGAAAATAGTGCTGGATTTCATGATATTAATCATTTCTACTCGTCTAATTTAAATAAGACATACTATTCAGTTGGTGGTTATAATAAACAGAATCAGTATGCGTATGCCATCTTACCTAAGAACGGGAAAAGTATGCAGGTAGTTACCCAAAAGAGTGGGATTACACAACAGGAAGCAGAAAAGACGGCTCAAAAAATTGGGAAAGCCTCTAAGATTATTAACACCGGGCTTGGGATTTATCAGGATCAGCCAGCCTGGGTGGTTTCCTATTTAAATCAGAACAATCGAATGAACTACGTCACGGTAAATTATAAGACGGGCAAGATTGTGCAAACTATTAAGAATTTGTAATGATGAATTATTGAAGGAGGAATAAAATGAGTGAAAATTTAAAGCGCTATTTAGAAAGTGGTTCAATTAGCGTTTCTGGTTTTTTATTGCAGCATTTCTCTGAGTTGGGGATGAGCCCAACTGAATTAGTGGTCTTCTTGGAGTTAGTACTAGCTCGTTCTAAAGGGGATTTGTTTCCAAGTGCTACTGAGTTGTCGAAAGCAACTGGTTTAAAAGAAGACGATATTTATAATTTATTACATCAATTAGTTACTAAAAAGATTATCAACATTTCTAGTACGAAGTCTGGGAAGGACGAATATAAGTTTGATCTTTTAAATCATAAAATGGACAAGTTGCTTGATTCTACATCGTTAGTAAACACTAATAATCATGCTCAAAAAGAGCGTAACAAGCAAAGTAATGATATTAAGGAACGAAAAGGATTATTTAAAAAAATTCAAGAAGAATTTGGGCGACCATTATCTTCAATTGAGTTGGAAACGATCAATCAATGGCTTGAACAAGATCATTACTCACCAAAGATTATTGAGTTAGCACTTAAAGAGGCGGTCCTAAGTCAAGTTTATAGTTTGAAGTATATGGATCGAATTCTTTTGAATTGGCAGCATCGCAACATTAAAACCGCTGCACAAGTTCAGGAAGCCAATGAACAGCGACAGAGAAATTTAAACAGTGATCAACCAAGAAAACCAAAACAAAATATTCCGATTTTTAAAATTAATCAATAGTGCGTAGATAAAAAATATCTACGCATTTTTTTGACTAGGGTGATAAAATTTAAATAAAAAGTTAAAAGTTACTTTAACTTAATCAAAAAACAAAAAAGACCCAAACAACAAAAACGGATAGGTCTTAAATGAATATTTAATTTATTGATTTGGAGTAGAAGTACTTGAAGCTTGGCTATTATTAGGAGATGGGGCGCTCTGACTATTATTGTTATTATCGACATGACTTTCAATATTTTGTTTAGCATTGTCAATAACACTACTGGTCTTTTGATTTGCAGAATCATCGTTAGGCTCTTCAACCTTAGAACTAGACCCCGATGACGTCTGACTTGAACTAGAATTATCGTCAGATGATGATGAACTGTTGGATTCTTTTGAACTTGATGAATTTGAGACAACTGAACGATTCTTGGATGCTTGTCCAGATTGAC
Organism: Fructilactobacillus sp. X3R5C2; assembly: GCF_059901175.1. Lineage (NCBI taxonomy): Bacteria > Bacillati > Bacillota > Bacilli > Lactobacillales > Lactobacillaceae > Fructilactobacillus > Fructilactobacillus sp. X3R5C2. Next base: position 226,063 of record NZ_JBWXVC010000002.1, on the reverse strand, counting down.
TAGCATTATTAGCTGAAACCGCGGTTCCCATGTGGCCTTCGATATAGTATTCGTTTACGCCATCTCGTTTGGTTTCAATCACATTATCCGGCTTCTGCCAATCAATATTAGGTTTATTAGCAGATGCCTGTGACATTACTTCTTTGTAGTAGGTTTGAGCAATTCGTGTTTGTGGCTCGGAAATATAGTTTCCAGGTTTGAACTGGTGGTCATATCCGGTCCAAATAGAAAGTGAGAAATTCTTCGTGTACCCACTAAACCATGAATCCATTGATGATTGGTCAGGCACTTTCTTAATCCAATCGTCTGGATATTGGGTAGTACCAGTTTTACCGGCTTGATAAAGTCCAGGGATCTTAGCAGCAGTTCCAGAACCATTAGGGGAAGTCATGACGCCTTTGAGCATGTCATTTATCATAAAGGCAGTATCTGGTGACATGGCTCGATGCCCCTTAGGACTGTATTGCTTTTCAGCTCCGTTGACATTAACTACTTTATTGATTAAATATGGTTTGTAATACGTCCCACCATTTGCAAATGCAGCATACGCAGCTGCTTCCTGCTCTGATGAGATATAGGCACCAATTCCGTTTTGTAGTTCAAGTGGTTTATTAAATGTCATTCCTAATCCAGCCAAAAAGTCTTGTGATCGTTGGATTCCAACCTGTTGAAGGGTCCTGATTGCAGGAATATTACGTGATTCAACAAGTGCTTTTCGCATCGTGATGGTACCTTCATGCTTATTGTCAAAGTCTTGAAGTTCTTTATTTGTTCCGGGATACGTGAAGGGCGTGTCTTGAACGGCTTGATAAGTTGGCCATTTTAAGTATTCAATTGCTGGTCCATAGTCCATTAGTGGTTTCATAGTTGATCCACTTGAACGATCGGTTTGAATTGCACGATTTAATCCAAAGGCAATTTTTTGTTTTCTTGATCCAAGCATCGAAACCACTTTACCGTTATTGGAATTTACCATCGTGGCACCAATTTGGAAGTTATTGTTAGGAAATTGAATGGGTGAGTTGGGATCGTTGGCCAGTTTATACATTTGTTTTTGAGTGTCCATATTCAAATTTGTATAAACCTTATTTCCAGCATTTAATTTGTATCCCTTTTTGTCTAGTTCTTGAACAACTTGTTGGATATAGGCATCGGCATACTTCTCATTTTTTGCGTATGGAGACGAATTTGAATTGTGTTGTTTAACCAGACCATCTTGAATACTGGTCTTTTCAGCTTCACTAGCTTGCTCCTTAGAAATCACTTTATTGTTAGCCATTGCTTCTAGAACTTGATTTCTTCGTTCAGTTGCTAACTTAGGATTTGTATAAGGATTATATTGAACAGGAGCTTGAGGTAAACCAGCCAAAAAAGCCGTTTGTGGGAGGTTAATCTTCTTTAATGGTTTATTGAAATAATAATCGGAAGCAGTTTGCATTCCGTAAGCATTATTACCCATGTAAACCTTGTTGATATAAAACTCTAAAATTTGTTGTTTACTATAATCATGGTCGACTTTGACCGCTAACCAGGCTTCTTGAGCCTTGCGTTTTAGCGTTTGGTCCGAGGCCTTAGTCGAAAAGACTGATAATTTGACTAATTGTTGGGTAAGGGTACTGCCACCTTGTAAACCACCTTGGCCACGAAGATTTGAAAAGGCTGCTTCAACAATTCTGGCAGGATCAACCCCATGATCCTTATAAAAATGACGATCTTCAATTGAAATAATCGCATTTTTTAGGTTATCAGGAATCTGATCTTGTTTCACGTAGTCCCGATTTTGGGCACCTAAACGTGAAATTATCTTACCACTTGAATCATATATCGTCGTTGAATTATCACTAGAGAGGGTATTATAAGATATCTTTGGAGCACTAGCTGCATAGTAAGTAAAAAGCCCTGCTCCACAAATAAATATGGCAACGATTACTGCTAAAATCCATAAAATGATTTTTTTCCAAAGTTTCATCTTTTTCCTTCTTGGTCGCTGATGATGCTTAAACCTTTGTACCCTAGAAATATTTTCATCTGAATCAGCCATTAGACTTCTCCTTTACATATTGTTCTTATTATCGATAATTTGATCAACCGCTCTGAGGTATGGAATCAAGGGTTGAAGATGGTACTTAATTTGGTACGCATTCTCCTGAAGCTCTATTTTTGAAATTGACTTTCTTCCGCCCTGATTTTGTCGGTCCCAATAATAGAATAGATTCGGTCCTTCAAGCACAAAAAGTTCATTACTTTTAACAAATTTTATCATTGCAAAGGTGATCCCACCTAATTTGGTGCATTTTTTCATGTGTTCAATTTGATGTTTATGAAAGTTACTAAGAGGAAAAGAAGTGGTACTAGTAGTTTCTTTAGCATCGAAATCAATATATTTGCCCCGATAAATACCATTATAGTCAGTTGTAGAAGCATGCTGGAAATATGCTTCCTTAATAACGGCTGCACTACGTTTGGGGTAATCAACATTTACAATTTGAACTGGAGTAGGTTTTTTATGAACCACTGCAATATCCCTTTCCAAATAATATTTGTTGCTTTCATTTAATTCAGCTTCAAGGGACATCCCCCGATCACCGTACTTAATGGTAGATTTATTTTTTTTAATGATAAGTTTACTTGATTTACTGGTACTTCGATAGGAATTACCGTTAGGATAATGGAAATTCATTGTATAACCTCAATTCATTTATTAAAAATGATCATGTTATCATATACGTAGTATATTATAGCAATTGTAGGTAACTTGGAGAAATAATTATTGAAAGGTGGATAGAAATGAGCCGCGTTTGGGTATCAGGGTACCGGAGTTATGAATTAGGAATCTTTCAAAATGATGATCCTAAGTTAAAAATTATTAAGCAAGCTTTGTTTGATCAACTTTCACAGTTAATTGAAAATGGATGTGACTGGATTATCACCGGCGGACAGCTCGGGATTGAACAATGGACAGCCGATGTTTCTAAGAAACTTCAAAAAAAGTATCCACATGAATTTCAATTAGCAGTAATGTTACCATTTAAAAAATTTGGGTCAAACTGGAATGAAGATAATCAAGCAAAATTAAATCAAGCAGTTTCTAAAGCTGATTTTTCAAATTCAGTAAGTGATCATCCGTATGATTCACCTAAACAACTAAAAAATTATCAACGATTTATGCTCACGCATACAGACCAGTCATTATTAGTGTATGATCCAGAAAATGAAGGTAAAACTAAGTATGACTATCAAGCTATTCACCAGTTTCAAAAAAATCATGCATATCCGATGCAATTGATCGATTTTGATCAGTTACAAGATCTTGCTGATGATTATCAAAGACAGTTAAATGATGACTTTTAGTTTTATTTCTGATAGAATAGAACTATGCGGAAATGATTGGTGAGGTGTGCATTAATGGAAAATATTAATTTTACTCCAAAACAAATTCTACAAAAGGAATTTAAGCAAAAAATGCGGGGTTACGATCCTGCTGAAGTTGATACTTTCTTGGATAGTATCATTAAGGACTATGAGACTTTTCAACGTGAGATTGATCAGTTAGATCAGGAAAATCAAGATCTAAAGTTAAAAGTTGACGAATTATCTCGTCAAGTATCAATGGGATCGAGCACACAAAGTACTCAACGTCCTATCGAACGTTCAAGTGCTCCTCAACGGGCACCAGAAGAAACAACTGCTGAGCCAACTAAACCTGCTGAGGAAGCATCAAAGAATACTGCTTCAAGTCAGCCGGCTCAAGGTCAGAATCCTACTGACATGGATATCTTAAAACGGTTATCCAGCTTAGAGCGTCGTGTATATGGCGAGGATTCAGATAAATCTAATAGGTTTTAAAGACTTGGTGCAGGTCCTGAGTAATCGCGGTCAACAATTGTTGGCTGAGGAAAGTCCACTCTCGCACAAGCTGAGATGCTTGTAGTGTTCGTGCTCGGTGAAAAAATAAGCCGAGGGATCATTGATTTGATTACGGCGAAAGAAAGAACTAAGGCAATTGCTATGCTCTAGTATTTCATAAAGTGCCACAGAAACGACTAATTTGAGAAATCAAATTATTGGAACGCAGTAAACCCCGCGAGCGGGAAACCCAAACTTTGGTAGGGGAGCTTCACACACGGAAATTGAACCAAGTGTGGGGGAAGAACAATTTGTTCTTGAGATAGATGATTACTACTTAACCACTTTTTCCTGAAATTGTGGTTAAGCACAAAACATGGCTTATAGGGGCCTGCACCATTTTTCAGGTTGAGTGGGATCTTCCCACTCTTTTTTTATATAAAAGGGAATGAATAAAATGAAAAAATTTAATTTAATGGCAACTTGTTCTGCTGGTTTAGAAGGCTTAGTAAGAGATGAGTTGCGGGAATTGGGATACGATCCAGAAGTTAAGAACGGAATGGTTCTTTTTACTGGAACGATTACTGACATTATTAAGGCTAATTTATGGTTAAGAACTGCAGACCGAATTAAAATTATTGTGGGTCGTTTTAAAGCGACAACTTTCGACGAGTTGTTTGAGAATACTAAGAGGTTGGATTGGGAAGACCTGATCCCGATGGATGGAAAGTTTCCAGTCGAGGGACGTTCACAAAAATCAGTTCTTCATAGTGTTCCGGACATTCAAGCCATTACTAAAAAAGCAATCGTTGAAAAGATAAGTAAATTTTATCATCGCCGCACCAGATTACCTGAATCAGGGGCACTATATCCACTTGAAGTTCGGGTTAATAAAGACGAAGTTATGGATACACTAGACACTACTGGCTCTAGTTTGTTTAAACGTGGATACCGAGTTGCAAAGGGTGAAGCCCCATTAAAAGAAAATATGGCCGCAGCTCTAATTCTTTTAACAAATTGGCATCCCAAACAAATGCCATTTCTGGATCCAATGTGTGGGTCGGGGACCATCCCAATTGAAGCGGCTTTAATTGCTAGAAATATTGCACCAGGTTATAATCGTGAGTTCGTATTTGAACACTGGGATTGGGTGGATCCAGAACTTGTAAAGAAAGTGCGTGCCGATGCAGATTCAAAAGCTGATTATGACACTGAGTTTGATATCATGGCCTCTGATGTTAATGAACAAATGATTAATTATGCCAAAGTGAACGCTGAGGAAGCTGGTTTACTTCATGACATTCAGTTTAAACAAGTGGCCGTCCAAGACTTTCATACCGATAAACAAGATGGGGTTTTAGTTACTAATCCGCCATATGGTCAAAGAATGGGTAATACTAAAGAAACAGCTCAGCTTTATCATGACATGGGAAAGGTGTTTATTCCTATGAAAACTTGGTCTAAGTATTACTTAACCAGTGATTTAAATTTTGAAAAAGAATATGGCAAAAAAGCCACTAAACGACGTAAATTGTACAATGGACGAATCAGAACGGATTATTTCCAATACTGGGCTGAGCAAACTTTTAACAAGAAGGACAAGTAATTGAAAAGAAAAATTGCGATTATTGGTGGTGGAATAGTTGGTTCCACCATTGCATATTACCTAAGTCAACTTCCAAATGCTGATGAACGAGAGGTAACGATGTTTGACGATAGTTATGGGCAAGCAACCAAAGCAGCTTCAGGAATCATATCACCATGGTTGTCGAAACGTAGAAATAAACAATGGTATAACTTAGCAAAGGCTGGAGCTAAGTTGATTCCTAAAATTGCTGATCAAACTCAAATGAATTCAGCAACTTTTAATAGTAGTGGGACCATCATTACAAGACAAGATAATAACGATTTAGATGACCTCTATGCTTTAGCTAAAAGAAGGGTTCAAACAACTCCTGAGATGGGAAACATAATGAGGTTAGACAAAAAAGAAGTGCAAAATAAAATTCCCATTCTTACGATTACTCACCCAGGAATTTTTGTTTCCGGAGGAAGTCGGATTAATGGGAATCTCTTCTGCAAGTATTTAGTTGCAATCGCCCAAAAACGAAATTTGACTCTTTATAAGGGCAGAGTGATACTTACTAGTGACCATACCATTAGTTTTAAAGATCAACTATTAAGTTTCGATCAAATTGTCATAGCTACCGGTGCTTGGGTAAAAGAAACACTTGCTCCTCTTAACATTAAAGTAAAAGTCAGACCTCAAAAGGGACAACTGGTAGAATTAAAAGTATCTGATATTCCAGCCCATGAGAACATGCCGGTGATGATGCCAGAAGGAGAATATGACTTTATTCCGCTTGGACACGGAAAATTGATTATTGGAGCTACTCACGACGATGAAAAGGGCTTTGATTTAAAAGAGGAACCAAAGGTTAATGATGAATTACTTAATTCAGCCAAAAAATTAATTCCTACCTTGGATTATTCTGATATTATTGGTAGTAGAGTGGGAACGAGAGCTTATACAGATGACTTTGCTCCCTTCTTTGGTTCAGTCCCCAATTACAAAAAATTGTTGATCGGTAGTGGTCTTGGATCGTCGGGTCTAACTACTGGACCAATGATTGGAAAATTATTATCGGATTATATCGTTTTTGGCACTACTAAAGACTGGGATATGTACGAAAAACCAACCTCTAACTACGTTAATTAATTAGAATGAAGAGCTTGAAAAGCTAATTCGTGAGCACCTAGATTTTGAGTGTCTGGAATCCATTTAGTTAACACCATTGCGAAATGATTTTGTAATTTAATGATTTCATCAACGTATTTTTGATAATGTTTAGCGTATTGTTTATTAAGACTGTCGCTTAAAATGGAACTGTCAGTGTAGTACAGGACAGTAATATCACTTGGATGCTTGTTAATACTATTTAAATGATCACAAAGCTCTCTTAGGGCAGTGAGGCATGCTTTGAATTCACCAATATGATTATTCTTTGCTTTACATTGCTTTTTAATTTGAATTTGTTGTTTCTGATGAAGAATTAAAATTCCAATTCCACATTGATTACTTTTAGGTTTAATAGCTGCATCAGAATATAATTTATACATTAATAAATTACTCCATTCGTTTAATAAAGAGGTTTAGACTATGATAACTCAAAAGAGAAAATTTTTGTATCAACCAAATATCACTACTAGTATTATCTGCTGGAGTTGGACGTTTATTATTTTGCTAATTGGGGTGATCATTTGGTTAGAAATAACTCACTTTCAAGAAATTACATTAGGTTTTTTTATTGTTTTTATCCTACTATCATGGATTCAAATTCATTTTAGAAAGTTAATCTTATCAAATAAGACATTAACAGTGCGGAGCGTGTTTCATCCCAAGGGGATTCAAATGAATATTAAGGACATTATTGATATTCATTCCAAAAAATTTCAATTATCTTTCAACTATAAGAATAAAAACTATAATTTTATACTTCCCAACAATTCTATCATCGAATTAAAAGAAGCTTTTAGCACTGAAGTAAAAAAATAGAGGGTGTATGAATGAAAACTGACATTGAAATATCACAGGAAAGTCAATTGGATCCGATTCAAGATATCGCAAGTAAACTTTCGATTCCCAAAAACGAAGTTGATCCATATGGAAAGTACATGGCAAAAATATCAGGTAATACTCGTGATCGACATACTAAAAAGAAACTGATTTTAGTAACTGCTATTAATCCCACTCCGGCTGGAGAAGGGAAATCCACTGTATTAATTGGTCTTGGCGATGCGTTAAATCAACTAAATAAAAAAGTTGCCATTGCTTTGCGGGAACCTTCTATGGGTCCTGTGATGGGAATGAAAGGTGGAGCAGCCGGAGGCGGATTTGCTCAAGTTGAACCAATGGTGAACATTAATCTTAATTTTACGGGAGATATTCATGCTTTAACTTCGGCTAATAATACTTTAGCAGCACTGATCGACAATTCGATTCAACAGGGAAATCCTTTACATTTAGATCCACGTAAAATTCAGTGGCACCGAGCGATGGATGTTAACGATCGTGAACTAAGAAATATGGTGATTGGACTAGGTGGATCTAAGTCCGGCGTTCCTAGAGAAGAGCATTTCGAAATCACAGCTGCAAGTGAATTAATGGCCATTTTGTGTCTATCAACTGATTTAAATGATTTAAAAGAACGTATTAAGAATATTTTAATTGGATACACTTATGATAATGAACCAGTTTTTGTTTCAAATCTGGGGGTTGAAAGTGCTTTAACAATTATTTTAAAAGATGCGATTAATCCTAATCTAGTTCAGACATTAGAACATACCCCAGCGTTTGTTCATGGGGGGCCGTTTGCTAATTTAGCTATGGGGTGTAACAGTGTTCAAGCTACTAATGTGGCTCTTAAAGTTGCTGATTATACGTTAACTGAAGCAGGATTTGGTTCTGATCTAGGTGGTGAGAAATTCATGGATTTGGTATCACCACACTTAAATGCAGATCCGAGTGCAGTCGTTATGGTTGCATCAATTCGTGCTCTAAAATTTAACGGTGGGATTAGTAAAGAAAACTTAGCTATACCAAACGTTAAAGCATTAAAATCTGGAGTAAAAAATCTTGATCATCATATTAAGGCAATGAAATCCTTTAACAAACCAATTATCGTCGCCATTAATCAGTTTACTGATGATTCCCCTGAAGAAATTAAGTGGTTAAGTGATCATTTAAAGAAACAAGATGTTGAATTTGGTATTAGTAAGTCATTTCTTGAGGGTGGTAAGGGTTCAATTGACCTTGCTCGAAAATTAATCAAACTTGTTGATAATAATGCATCCATTAATCGAGTTTACAATGACGAGGATTCCTTGATTGATAAAATTAATAAAGTCGCTAAAAAGATTTATGGAGCAAAGGACGTCATACTTTCTGGGAAAGCCATGAAACAATTAAAGGACATTGAAAGAAATGGATGGGATAAACTACCAATCTGTATTTCTAAAACTCAATATTCTTTATCAGATGACCCCAAAAAATTAGGTGATCCAAGTGGGTTCACTTTGCATATTACTGAATTATTACCGAAATTAGGAGCAGGATACATTGTGGCGATGGCTGGAAAAGTAATCACTATGCCGGGATTGCCTAAGCATCCAGCTGCAGCAGAAATGGATATTGATAAAAATGAAAAAATCACCGGATTATTCTAAAAAACAAATCTTGGCATGGATATGTTTTGCACTAATGTTTTTTATTCTCCTGATTTTTGATCAAATTTCGAAATGGTGGATTCGGATTAACATTCCACTTGGAAAAGAAATTCCATTCGTTCCTGGAGTTATATCATTGACTAATATTAATAACACAGGTGCTGCTTGGAGTTTTCTTGCTGGGAAATCTTTCATTTTTGAATTCATCGCCACTGGAGCTGTTTTGGTTTTTATGATATTTATTTACATCGAAAGATATCATATCGGATACTTGTTTGGTTTAACGTTGATGTTGGTTGGAACGATTGGTAATTTGTTAGATCGGCTGTTTTTAGGAGCAGTTACCGATATGATTCAATTAGATTTTATAAACTTTCCAATTTTTAACGTAGCTGATTCGTGTGTAACGATTGGTGTGATTGTCCTGTTCTTAGTTATTTTATTAGCAAAGCCTGAGAGTGAGAAAAATGCAAAATAGAGAATTTAGAGCTGACAATGAAAACGAGCGACTTGATAAATTGGTTTCGGATCACTATGAAGATTTAAGTCGTAGTCGTGCAAATGAATTGATCAAGGATCATTTAATTTTAGTTAATGGTGATACTAAAAAGCCAAAATACAAATCCCAAAATAATGACCTCATTCAAATTTCTATCCCTGAACCTAAACAAATGAATTTAGTACCAGAAAACATTAAGCTGGATATTATTTATGAAGATGATCAGGTAATTGTGGTCAACAAACCACAAGGTATGGTAGTCCATCCAGCTCCCGGTCATCCTGATCATACGTTAGTTAACGCGCTGTTATATCATACAAAATTATCTTCTATTAATGGAACAGTCAGACCAGGAATTGTTCATCGCATCGATAAGGATACTTCTGGATTGTTGATGGTAGCTAAGACCGATATTGCTCATAGATCATTGTCCAAACAACTAAGGGAGAAAACTAATCGCAGAAAGTATTTAGCGTTGGTTCATGGTAATATTAATGAAGAACGCGGTACCATTGATGCTCCGATTGGTAGATCTTTTAAAGACCGCAAGAAACAGGCAGTAATTCCTGGCGGAAGGAATGCCATCACTCATTTCCACGTTCTTGAACGGTTTGGTGGGAAATATACTTTAGTGGAATGTCAGTTAGAAACCGGAAGAACTCATCAAATTAGAGTCCATATGAAGTATATTGGTCATCCACTCGTTGGCGATCCACTTTATGGACCTAAAAATACTATTAAAGGGAAAGGACAGTTTTTACATGCTGCTGAACTGGGATTTAAACATCCAGTTACACATGAAGAACTCAATTTTAAAGTTCCAGCACCACCAATTTTTCAAAAAACAATCGATCAATTAAGAAAACAGTATTCTGATATCAGTTAAGGAGTGACATTTATGGCAAAAGAGAAAGTTGTAGTTGATGGCATGGCCATGCAACGTGCTTTGACACGAATCACTTATGAAATTATTGAGAAAAATAAAGGTATCAACGACTTAGTTTTAGTTGGTATTAAGACTCGGGGAGTTTATTTGGCAAGAAGAATTGCTAAACGCTTGGAAAAACTTGAAAATGCTAAAATTCCGGTTGTGGAACTAGATGTAACCAAATATCGTGATGACTTAAAGAACCGAAAAACAAAGCCTAATCCAACTAATAATGATGGGGTAGACATTAATAATAAAAATGTAATCCTAGTTGATGATGTGTTATACACTGGTCGGACTGTCCGGGCAGCATTAGGAGCAATCAATGAAATGGGAAGACCGAAGAGAATTGGTTTAGCTGTATTAGTTGATCGTGGTCATCGTGAACTACCAATTCGGGCTGATTTTGTTGGGAAAAATATTCCTAGTTCAAAGGACGAAAAAGTTAATGTCTTGGTTTCAGAAATTGATGATCGTGATTCTGTCGAAATCGTTTCTAACAAGTAAGGGACCTTCATTATGACTAAAAGATATTTAATCCTAAATGATGGCACTTCATTTGTGGGAAAATCGATGGGGGCTGAATCAACCGTAACGGGCGAGATTGTTATGAATACGAATCTTAATGGCTACCAGGAATCAATCACAGATCCAATTTATCACAATCAAATCGTGGCATTCACACAGCCTTCAGTTGGAAATATCGGAATCAATCGAAAAAACTATGAGTCTATTTTGACATCAGCTAAGGGTGTGGTTGTTCATCATAGTGAGGATATTTCAACTAGTTACTTAAAAAATATATCTTTAGATACATTTCTTAAGCAACGTAATATTCCGGGGATAACTGCAATTGATACTCGTTATCTTTTGAAATACATTATGGCACATGATATTTCAAAAGCGAGTCTCGTTGATGTTAATGATGAACATGCATTTGATCAGTTAAATGCAGCCGTTTTAAGTAATCAGCAGATTCAACAGGTTGCCACACCCAAACCTTATTTGGTCCCTGGGAACGGCAAAACCGTTGCGGTACTTGATTTTGGCTTAAAAGAAGGGATTATTCGTCAATTATCTCAAAGGAATTGCAATGTAATTGTGCTTCCCTTTGACACTTCATACCAAGAAATCATTGATCTTGACCCAGAAGGAATTATTTTATCAACAGGTCCTGGATCTCCGCACGAAATTGATGAAAGTGTTTTAAAGACGATTGCTAAATTAGAACAGGCACTTCCAGTTTTTGGTATGGGATTAGGGCATGAATTGTTAGCTATGGCTAATGGAGCCAGTGTTTATCGAATGAGACTTGGACACCATGGAAGCAATCATCCCATTCAAAAAATTATTACTAATCAAATTATTTATGCTAATCAAGCTCAGGATTATGCCGTAGATCCAAATTCTATCGACACATCAAAACTAATTGTGACATACATAGACTTAATCAATGGAACAGTTCAGGGAATTAGGCACCGTGACTATCCAAGTTTCTCAGTTCAATTTTCTCCGGATGGGTCTAGTGGTCCAACTGACAGTATTGACTTATTTGATGAATTTCTAGAAAGTATCACAGCTCATGGGAGATAGCCTAATGAAAGACGATATCAAAAAAATACTAATAATCGGAGCAGGACCGTCTGGAATTGGTCAAGAATGTGAGCTTGATTCCGCTGCATTTCAAGCACTAAAGGTTTGGAAGAAACTTGGGATTACTACTTTTCTTTTGGATAATAATCCATACTCAGTAATATTACAGGAAATGAATCCTGATAATATTTCCATTAAACCTGTTAATACTGAAAATGCTAAACATGTTATTGAAACAGAGAACATTGATGCAGTTACCTCAGTTTTCGGCGGAGTTAATGCACTAAAGGTTATTCAACGCTTAAATAAAAATGGAATATTAAAAGAAAATAATGTAAAAATTATTGGTTTAAATGATGATAATATTGATCTGTTTAACAATGAAAATCGATTGAATCAAAGATTAAAAGAATATGGGATTCCCACCCCTGATTATTATATTGTTGATAATTTTGATGATTTAAGGAATGTAATTGATAAAATTTCATTTCCAATTTCTGTTAGACCGTTAGATCCTAAAGTTCGACAACAACGGTTGATTTTTCAAAACATGGAACAAATAACTAACGATGCTGATACCATCTTTGAGGAGTCAAAGTCTAGTAAATGCCTAATTGAACGGGAAATTGTCGGCTACAAAGAAGTTGGAACGGTTTCACTGCGTGATACAATGGGGACAAAATTGATGGTATCTTCTTTAGAAGATATGAATCCAGTCGGAGTGAACTCAAATGATTCGGTCGTTTATACCCCGGCACAAACTTTAAGTGATACCCAGATTCAAATGATGCGATCAATTTCATTTCAGGTCATGGACGTTTTGGGAATCAAGGGCGTTTGTCATGTACAATTTGCTCTGAATACTGAAACAAATGATTGTTTTGTTCTAAAGGTAAATCCTAGTTTTAACATGAGTACTACCTTAGCAGCGAGATCAACGGGATATCCAATTGCCTTAGTTACCTCACAATTATTATTAAATTATCCAATTACTAAAATTAAGTTACCAGCACGTTTTCATAAATTTACGACGGTGCTTCAACCAATCAGTGATCATATCACGGTAAAAATCCCCATCTGGCCGTTTGAGCAATTACCTGATGCTGATTCACGGCTTGGAACTAAAACCAAATCCATTGGATCAGTAATTGGGGTAGGTCGTAGTTGCGAAGCCGCTTTGTTAAAGGCCATTAGAAGTTCGCAATCGAGTCCAAAAGATGTTTTGCCAAGTTATTCTGAACTTTCCGAAGATGAACTAATTTCACAATTAATTCACCCAACCGATATCCAACTCCCAATTCTATTTGAAGCCCTCTCACGTCATTATAGTATTGAAGATTTACAAGAATTGACCAAAATTGATCAATTTTTCTTTGTGATCATGGCAAATATTGATAAGAGTCGATCGTATATTTTTAAACACCAAAATGACGCTAAAGCTTTCAGGTTAGCTCATGAAATGGGATTTGGTGATGGAATGTTGTCATCCATTTGGCATACAGATATCAATCAACTTCGTCAAAAGGATTCTTATAAAACCTATAAAATGATCGAACCAACGGCTGGAGAATTTCCCGAAAAAATTAATTCCTTTTATGCTAGTTATGAAATTGACAACGAATCTAATCAAATCGGGAATAACACCGCACTAGTAATTGGAAAGGGTAGAAATAAAATTGGCCCCAATATTGCTTCTGATTTCTATACTAGTGAAATATTAATTCAACTTAAAAAGATTGGATTTGACACTGTAATTTTAAATAATAATCCTAATTCTGCTTCCTTAGCGCCAATGATGAGTGACAAGCAGTACATTGAACCAATTCAACTGGGAGAAATTTTAGACGTCATTCAAACTGAGAAACCCCAATACGTCTTTCTGCCGGGTAATCGTCACTTCCTAATTCGTGAACTTAGCAAGTATCATGATTTCAAGTTGGTGGTTTTACCACCAAATCAAAAAGATGCAGTTTGGTATGGATCTCATGTTGATTTTGCGTTTGATTTATTAGTAACGGAGAACAAAATAGTTCCAATTTCAACCGTGGGGTTTAAATCCGGTGATGGAAACGATGACGATATCAGTCTTCAAACAGATTATTATGTTCCTTATGGTAAAGATGTTTTGAATGTGGAAGGGCTAGTTGAACGAGCTAAGGTAGCGGTGAAAAATCAAAGTCTTCATGGACTAGTTCAGGTTCTTTTTTACAGGGATCAAGACAAGATTAAAATTACTGGTGTGAGACCACTTCGAATTACCGAGACCGTTCTTTTAAATATGTCCACTGGAATTAACTGGATTGGGGTGCTGGTCAGGATGGCAACCGGACATTTAAATATTGATAAAATTGTAAATACCGTTCCCAAAATTGATTCTTCAACACACTTTACGGTGATGCAGGCTTCTTTCCCATTTAAGCAACTTGGAGTGTACGATTATCAAAAAGACCGATCACTCGAGTCAGGGGCTAAATTATCAATAGGTCATACTATTAACGAAGCAACCAACAAGTTATTGAAGTAAAAAAACAAGATACTAATTAGTATCTTGTTTTTTACTATTCTCTCTTAAATGTTTAACAATTGCTTCCGTTGGCGTTACGTAAATCGTATTTTGCCCCCGATAGGTAACAAAACCGGGTTTCCCTCCATTGGGCTTTTTTACAGCTTTTACTTTAACGTAATCAACTGGCACGTTAGCAGATGCTCGTGCTTTGGAAAAATAAGCAGCCAGTTCAGCAGCTTGAAGAATTGTCTGTTCAGTTGGATTGAAAGATCTAATTATTACATGAGATCCGTGGATATTTTGGACATGAAGCCAAGTATCACGTTTATCTGCTGTCCGAAGGGTAAGTTGATCATTTTGTAAATTATTTTTACCAACCAAAATTATCTCACCATCATCTGAGACAAACTTTTCAGGTTTGCTAACTTTAGTTTTATGATGTTTACTGTTACCTTTTTTTGGCTTCCTAATGTATCCACCATTTTTTAATTCTGTCTTAATGTCATCTAAATCACGTGGATCCGCGATTTCAATTTGGGATTCAATACTCTCAAAATAATCAATTTCATCCTGACATTCCTGGATTTGCTTAACTACATATTCCTTTGCATTTCGCTTTTTATCGTATTTTTTAAAGTATTTTTGAGCATTTTCAGAAGCTGAAAGGGAAGGATCTAGTGAGATAATGATCTCCTTATTATTATTGTAAAAATTGGGTAGTTTAATCTCTTTAGATCCAACTTTAACTTGATTTAAATAAGTCATTAAAATCTCACCTTTAACCCGTAGGTCATCTGCATGCTCAGATTCTTCTAAGGTCTTTTGTAATTTTTTAAGCTTTTTCCGATTCTTTTTTAATTCATTTTTGGTGATTCGAATTAATTGTGACCCTTGTTCTCGAACTCGCTCACGTTGAACCTTAGTTTGGTAATATTCATCTAACATTTCGCTTAAAGTTTTAAATCTTTTATCCGGCTGAATGCCGTTATACTGAAATGCTGAAAATTGTAATTTTCCCTTCATATCATCTCCAATAATAGGTTCTGGATTTTCGAAATGATTAAAAAATTTCCAATATTTTTGTTTTAAAGTTGATCCAGATACATGAAGGGCACTTGCGAGCGCATAGGACGTATCAGTCCCAAGTCCTTGAAGATATTTACGTAATTGAGTAGCAAATACATCTACATTTGGAAACTCACGATTGATTTTTTCAATTTGTGTAAATTCTTTTTCGTTAACTTGAAATGGATCAATCAGATCTTGTTTTGGGGGTTGAATATATTTAGATCCTGGAAGAATGGTTCGGTATCGATTTTGAGCAGATGAAATTCTTCTAACTGAATCAATTATTGATGAATCTTTAGCTTGAACTAAAATGATGTTACTATGACGTGCCATTACTTCAATGACAAGGACTAATTCCTCAATATCACCTAATTCATTCCTTGTATTAAAATGAATGTGAATAATCCGATCATTGTTTACTTGATGAATTTTGCTAATAAAACTTCCACTTAAATGTTTTCTTAACGTCATTGCAAAGTTAGTTGGAACTTTCGGATTTGTAAAAGGGACGTTTGTAATTTGTACTCGAGCGTATGAGGGATTCGCTGATAATAATAACTGATAATTATTATGATTAGAACGAATAGTTAAAATAATTTCATTAGGGTAGGGCTCGTTTATTTTTGAAACACGTCCGTTTAGTAATTTGTTATTTAATTCATGACTCATTGCATGTGTAAATGATCCGTCAAATGACATATATAACACTCCTTTTTGCTTCATTGTCCAGTATAACTTATATTGTTGAGTGGTAGCACATAAATATTAAATCCGTAATCTTGTATTAGGCAATTAATGGTATAATATTTTACGGAGGAATATCAATGAAAAATAGTTTAACTGCTCTTAGAGTTGTTGGGAAAATGCATCAACAACAGCTCCAAGCTCTTACCAAAAAATCAAATCTTACTATTTCAGAATGGCAATTGTTAATTGCCATTGATGATGGCTATACGACCCAAGAATCGCTTTCTAAGTCAATGAAATTAGATACATCAACTTTATCGCGACAATTGAAACGATTAGTTGTAAAAGAAATGATTCAAAAGAAAGCCATTGGGCAGGATAAACGCCAGTTAATATACAGTATTACTGATAAGGGTAAGAAGGCATGTCATCAAATTAGTAATGACTACGAAGATCTTTCCACACAAATTTTTAATCAGTGGACTGATGAAGAAAAGAATCTTTTAAAGATTCTCCTCAATCGATTAGAAACAAGTATGAAGAAAATCCGTAAATAGGTTAGGTGAAAGAAATGAAGACAGCGATTGTTACTGATAGTACATCGTATTTATCTAAGGAAGATATCAAAAAATATAATGTTCATATTATTCCAATCTCCGTAATCTTCAACGGTAAAAGTTACCGCGAAGGAATTGACATTACAAATAAGGAATTCTACCAAAAGCTTAAAGAGTCACCCAAATTACCGACGACTTCACAGCCGCCAATTGGAGCACTAATTGAAGAATATAATAAATTAGCTGACGATGGTTATGATGCAGTGATTAGTATTCATTTAGCTTCAACCATTTCTGGCATGTATCAAGCAGTTTGTAATGTAGCCAAAATGATGGATAACATCAAAATTTATCCTTTTAATTCTGGAATTACTGTTGATCCAATGGCTGCTTTAGTGAAATATGCAGCTAATTTAGCACAAAATAATGTTCCTCCAGAAGAAATTATTCAAAAACTTAAACTTCTTCGGTCAACCATTGATGAGTTAATTGTTGTCGATGATTTAGATAACCTAGTGAAGGGTGGGCGTTTATCAAATGCAACAGCGTTTGTAGGTGGACTATTAAACATAAAGCCCATTTTAACTTTTGATAACCAAACTGATGAGATCGTAGCATTTGATAAGGTTCGTTCTAAGAAAAAGGCACTTAAACGTGTTGAAGATTTATTTTCTCAAGCAGTATCAAAAGCCAATTATCCAATTGAAGTTGCTGTAATTGATGCCAATAACCCCAAAGAAGCTGATGTTTGGCAGAAATCCATTCAAGAAAAATATCCAAATATGAAAGTTACCCGCGGATATTTTGGTCCTGCAATTGGAACCCATTTAGGTAGCGGAGCTCTTGCATTAGGATGGATCAAAGATATTAATAGATAAAATAAGTTGGAAATTAAAGAACACCAAAAATGGTGTTCTTTTTAATATATATTTATAGAGGGGAAGCACTTAATTATTTATTCTTTTTCTAGTTTACATAATATATATTATACGAAGTAGACTTAATTTTAAGAAAAGACCAATTCATACTCATTTTAGATTATCATCATTTGTATAACTTTGAATTGATTTTGCAACTTCATCATTTGGATTCACAATAATTTGATCTGACTGTAGATTCATCTACTTTTAAAAGTTTTCGCGAGTAATTCTTGATCGTTACTATCGTTTCCAAACGCAATCTAGTTTCTAATAGTTTCTATCGGTTATAATTCTTAATGTACTGAATTTGTTAATATTTTGAGCTGTCAGATCAATATTCTTTTCGCCAAAATGACGTATTTTGTTTAATGAATACTGTATTTTATCAATTAAGTCACTATTTATGTCCAATAAAATGATTTTAACGGCTTTTTTGATTGATGAGATAGCTACATTTTCAGCTAATTGATTTGAGTCTAGTTGCTTAAATATTGGATTTAAAGCGCTTACTTTATCACTGTAATTCCAATTATCATCAATTATGTAATTTAAATCGTATTTTTTAATGATATTTTTAGTCAATTGTATATCACAATTACTAATGGGTTTTATTGAATAAGTATGACCATTTCTTGATACAAGCGCCCCGTTTGCACCTACTAATGTCTTATTTTTAAATGTTGGTACGCTTGAAATTAGATATCTGATTGGCCTGGTTTAATCAAAGATAATTTCATTACGTTTTGCTAGTTGTTTAATTGCATTTACAATTTCTGAATTTATTTCAACACCATTAAAGCTCAACGTTCGGTCAACATCAAAGTCTTATTTAAATAGTTTCTATACTCAATGATACGCTAATAATGAGTGCTTTTAAATAACCTTCATTATTGGCTTGCTTTCAAAAAAATAACAACAGCATTTGTTGTTATTTCATCGATTAAATTTTTGATTATTTTCAGTGGTTAAAACGGTCTAATCTAAATGGTTCTAAGTTATAAGGATTTGATTTTCCAAGAGCTTGATCACTTAATAGTTTACCAAGTACACTGGAAAATTTGAATCCGTGTCCACTTAATCCAGTTACAATTTGAATCTTATTCATGGATGGAATCCGGTCAATAATAAAATCACCGTCAGGAGAAAGATCATACGAACATGTACCACCATGGTCAATACCATCAGTCCCTGTCAAATGATGCTTTAGTAATGGATCGATTTCATCTAAATCTTCAGAATAATCGCCAAAATTGCCCCTTTCTTTTCTATTTTTAATCTTTTGACCACCCTGGTGACGTCCAATTTTAATGGTGCCATTACTTCCTGGGAAACCGTAATACTGAATAGCATTTGCAAGTTCTACCGTAAAAGCTGGGAACCCTTCATTTTCATTTAAACCGTTATCGGCGACGTTAAACCATGCAAATACCTTTCTTGTTGGCGTGATTGGTAAATTTGGCAATAGTTGTTTGACCCAGGTTCCTGCTGATAAAATGACATTTTTGGCATAAAAAGTATGATCTTGTGTTTTAATCTCAACAATTCCATTGTCTTGCTGATCAATCTTTCTAACAAAACTATCAAAGCTTTGGGTAACGCCATTATTTTTAGCACCTTCGATATATGTTTTAATAATTTCCTCTGATTCTAAATACCCTGCACCTGGCTCTAAAATCCCTTCGTATTGATCGTTAAAATTCCAGTTATGCCATTGATCGTGAATTTCAGTTGAAGTATAAGGAACAATATCAATATCGTAGTCATTGGCAGACGCTTTGATATTATTTAAAAATGCTGAATCTTTTGGCCCAACGGTCAGAACGCCAGTTTTATGGAAAAGACGTTTGCCCGTCTGTTTCTGGAGTTTATCCCATAATCTTTGAGCTTCTAGTAGTAGCTGGATATACTTCTCTCCCTCACCATAGGCATGCCGGATAATTCTAGTCTGCCCGTGATGTGATCCTAGTGTATGTGGGGGTTTAGCAATATCCAGCTCTAAAATATTGCTATTATTTTGACTGGCGTAATATCCTGCCGCCGAACCAACTGATCCTGTTCCAATGATTGCTAAATCAAAAATATTATCAGACATATTATGCCTCCGTTGTTTTATTATATTAAAAGAAAATACAAAAAAGCCCTTGAAACTTTTGTTTCAAGAGCTTGGACGAATAAACGCGGTACCACCGAGCCTTGATTGTCAGTTTTCTGCCAATCCTCAGTAACATTGCTAATTATATCTAGAATAAATTAAGCAGTGTATAGCGCTCTAATGGACGCCATCCAAATATGACTTGTAAATAACTTGTCTATATATGCTCCAAGACCATTTTCCTAAATGCCAATATGCAAACATCTCAGCGTCGCTTGCTTTCTGTATCATGGTTGGTTCAGTACTCATCTTTTCTTAGCATTTTCTTTAGACAGTACATTATGCTTAACCAACGTTTTTGTCAATGATAATTAATCAATAATTTTTAAAAATTTACTGATGACTAATTCAAATCCCCATCAGCAATTTTTTCAAGCATTGGTCTTGAAGGGATGAAAAAAGTTTGACCAGTTAATAAGGTTGAGAACGTTAACAAGAAATCATCTTCATCAACCATCTGTTGAAGCATGCCCTTAATAACGTGCCAGTATCGTGAATACGCAATAAAGTAAGTTCCTGTATCATTGTTAGCAGGATCAGAATAAGGAACATTCATCCTGACAATTTTTTGTTCAACTCCGTCAACGGATGTGTTTGAAGTTACATTATGGGCATTTTTAAATTTTTCTTCATCCGGTAATTCTAAGTCAGAAAATTTCTCTCTTCCAATGGCTTTATCTTGAGTAGTAGTATCTAGGTGATTCCAATAGTCCATGTTATGATGCCATTTTTGTGCAAAAGCATATGAACCATTGATAAATTCAGGATCTTCATCACCAATAAGCGCGTATGGAGCAACATCTTCAACTTGTGGAACTTCAGTCCCATCAATGAAACCGATAATAGCTCTTCCCTCTAAATATCTAAAACCATGAGTTTCGTTCACTACTTTAGTAAAATCTCTTAAAAAGAGCATGAATTGAGTAGTAACTTCGTATACAACGGCTTCAGTATTAGCACGAATATGAAGAAAGATGTCTCCTTCAGACGATGGCATCGAATAGTTTGGACCTCTAACACCAGTAAAATCTTCTAATTCTTTAGGTTTATTAGCCTTCGGAAACAAGTAGTCCCAAGCTTTGCTACTAAAGCCAATGGCAACTCTAAGGTTTGCTTCAGGTTCTCTAATTCTCATTGATCTAATAATGGATTGTGAACGATCAGCAAAATCTTGGATTCCTTCTTGAGCCGCTTTTTGATCTTTTCTAGTTAATTCTAAAGTAGCAAATTCAACGTTTTCACCAGTATCTTTCCAAACGTCTTGCGATTTATTTGGTCTTATCTTTTCTTCAGCCATTGTAATACCTCCCAGAATATACTCAGTATTAATATGAGATTAGAATTACTTTATTACTAATCTCATACCTCCTTTTATTTTACTACATATAACTAGTCATGAAAAAAGAATGTCAGATTGGCATTCTTTTTGTTGACTTATTTACTTCTTCCAATGATCATCAATGAACTTTTTCCGTCCACCACTCTCTTCCATTGCATAACGAAGTGGATTCTTCTTATAAAAGTCCTGATGGTAATCCTCAGCCGGATAAAATGGTTGAGCATCTTCAATTTTGGTTACGATTGGTTCATCAAATTCACCGCTATTTTCCAGTTCTTTCTTAGATTCTTCAGCAATTTTGCGTTGTTCAGGACTATTAACGTAAATAACGGGACGATAAGAATCACCACGATCTTGGAATTGTCCCATTGCGTCGGTTGGATCAGTTTGATGCCAATAGATTTCAACTAATTTTTTATATGAAATGATGCTCGGATCAAAAGTAATTTTAACTGCTTCTGTGTGACCGGTAGTACCTGAAGCAACTTGCTCATAAGTTGGATTTGGGACATGACCACCTGTGTATCCAGATACAACGGAAATAATTCCTGGCATCTGATCAAATGGTTGGACCATGCACCAGAAACAACCACCGGCAAAAATTGCTGTTTCTTTTTTATCACTCATTAATAAAGACCTCTATTTCAGTTATTTGTATTATTCAACAAACTTTTTGTATTTGCCATACCCTTCTTCGTCCATCTTATCATAAGGGATGAACTTAAGAGCGGCAGAGTTAATACAGTAACGTAAACCACCCTTGTCTTGCGGTCCATCTGGAAAGACGTGTCCTAGATGGGACTTAGAGTCTGCACCACGAACTTCTTGTCTAATCATACCAAAAGAAGTATCAGTATCATTCTTTAATTCGTCTTCACTAATTGGTTTAGTAAATGATGGCCAGCCACAACCAGCGTCATACTTATCAGCAGAACTAAATAATGGCTTACCATTTACAACATCAACATAGATTCCTTTTTTATAAAAATCATCATATTTGCCAGTAAATGCAGGTTCAGTTCCAGCATTTTGAGTTACGTTGTATTGCTCAGGTGTTAAGCGGTTTCTCAAATCATCTTTATTATTTTCAGCCATAATATAAACCTCCTATTTGTTTCTATATTTAATTTATATCTTATCCAATTAAATAGCAAACAATTTGTTTTAAACCAAAAAATCCACAATTAAGTGGATTTTTTATAACTATTCTTTTTCTAATGCATCAGTTAATGGGGGAACAACTTGCTTTTTTCTAGAAACGACTCCAGGCAAATTCATAATGTCATCATCATTGAATTTGTTATCAAAAGCTTGTTCGACCACGCTCTTTGGTTTCCCAACTACAATTAGTTCTGAATTACTATCAAGAATATTGGTTACAAGCACTAAGAATAAATCATAGCCCTTATCCTTAGATTCGGCCTTCATAGCTTTCTTAATATCATCAGCACGTTTGGTAATATCGTCTAAATCGACAACGTTAATTTGGTCGATCCTGACATTCTTACCACCTAACGTAAATGACTTAGCATCTCCGTCAATAAGCTGTTGATCAGTTTTTGCGTCAACGTTAGTCCCGGCCTTAAGCATTTTAACGCCATAATCTTCGTAATCATCGATTCCGGCAATGTCCGCTAAAGCTTTGAGTGCATCGCGATCAAAATCAGTAGTAGTCGGTGATTTTAACAATAAAGTGTCAGAGATAATAGCTGACAACATTAAACCGGCTAATTTCTTGGGAATTTTAATACCCTCTTCTGAAAACATCTTAGTAATAATTGTACTGCAGCATCCATAAGGTGCAGCACGATAATACAAAGGTGCAGCAGTGTTAAATCCATTAATTCGGTGATGATCAACAACATCAGTTACGGTTAATTGATCAATATCACTTACACTTTGTTGAGGTTCGTTGTGGTCGACTAGCATTACTTTATCAACTTCAGGTTTTGCACGTTCAATCACACGTGGTGCCTTAGTATCAAAGTAATCAAGCACATACTTAGTTTCAGCATTGGGATTGCCTAAAGCGACTGCTTCTACATCATACCCGTCTTGTTTCTTCAAATATGCGAGTGCCATTGCAGCCACAATTGCATCCGTATCCGGTACTTTATGTCCAAAAACTAGTTCTTTACTCATGATTCTCTCTCCTCTTTTTCCATATTTCCAAGAGTCTCTGACGATCTCTAACTTCTATATTAATACTACTTAAGTATACATCTTTAGCCTGCTCATATTCTCCTACAAAACCACTAAATTCGTCAAATAATTTATTTAACCGCGGAATACCATCTTTAGTATCACGATAGACGGCAACGGCTTGAAGAGAAAAATCAGGAATAATATCAGTATAATAAGTATTCTTTCGAGCCATTTTAGTTCGATCACGTGTCATCATAAAGGTCTTCGGTAGAATGGTATTTAACCCAGATGATAAAGCAAATTCTATGATTTGCACTGGTCTTGTAAAACATACTTCCATTTTTGGCATTTCATAGCGCTTGGCGCTGTAAATATTCTTTAAAAATTGATTAAAGTAATAACCATTGGGAAAGCCTACCATTGGCCCAACAACTTTTTTAAGATTGATTTTACTTCCAATTTTACTTTTATCATGATGAACATAGCACAAAGTATCGTGAGTAATCGGTTTAATGGCCATTCCCTTCCAATTATGCAATTTCTCGTTTGGTAGGTACATAATGGCTAAATCAATTCTTCCACTTTCAAGATCAGAGATTAATGTTTGTTGAGTCAACATGTACATTTCAATTCGCAAATCTGGATTCTTTTCATAGAAATATAGGGCAAAATTTTCAAATATTTCATCTTCAATTGCAGAAAGAATTCCAACCTTAATTGTTCCACGGATTGAGCTTGAATATGATTCAATTTCATCAGTAGCATTATCAAGGATTCCATATACTTCCTCGGTAGCATTTTTTAAAGTATAACCCGCATCAGTTAAATGAATTTGTTTACCAACAGAATAAAATAAGTTAGCATGGAGCTTATTTTCTAATTTTTTAATTTGTTGGGATAGTGCAGGCTGTGTAATTCCTAAAATACCCGCAGCTTTTGTATAGTTCAGCGATTCAGATAATTGTAAGAAATATACCAAAGCCTTGGATGAAAATAATGATTCCCTCTTAGATTCTCTCAAAACTAATACCTCGCACTAACATTTATTATTATATTGTGTATATTATCACGAAATCACTATATTTACTATAGCAAATTATCAACTTGAGATTGTTTTAAAGTGTCATGAGCAATCAAAATTGGAGTTCCAATCATCTTCGTATTCATTACGGACGATCCGTTTGACAAACGACCAGATGTTCCGTAGTCACCCAAGACCACTTCGTGTGAAGTTGTGTGATCAGTATAAATTTTAAGCGTTTCATCACTAGAATCAATTTTGATAAAATCAGCTAACAGATTACTTTTGGTTTTAAATTCCTTTAAGACTTTAATTCCTTTTCGTGCGCGGCTAGTCACTGGAATGTCGCTTACTCTCATCTTTTTAAAGTTCCCACTTTGGAAAACAACTCCAATTTCAGACTCATCATTTACAAATTGCATGTCAATGACGTGATCATCATCAGCCAAACTAATTGCCTTCACTCCTGTAGTCCTCGGACCATTCAATGAAACTTCCTGTAAGTCGTATCTAAGTGCCATTCCTTTTTCTGTCATCAATAAGACACTACCAGGATCTTCAACCCGATTGTATGAGACATTGACTACTTTTGATAGCGGTTCCTTCAATTTTTCATACATTGCAGCGCGACTTTTATAGGTACGACTGGGAAGTAATTTACTAAATTCAGTGCGCTTAATATGGCCAGCACTAGTTGTAATTACAAATTCACCATCTTGTTTACTTAGATCAGAGAAGTCATAAACCGCAATGATTTTTTCATTGGCATCAAGCCCATTCATTCTTGAGATATGTTCTCCCGTGTCTTTCCACTTAACGTCTTCGACTTCATAAACACGGCGATAAATCATATTACCCTTGTCAGTGAACATAAACAGCGAATCACGAGTGTTTAATTCATTTAGGTAAACAGCATGGTCATCGTCTTTTAAGCCGTTATCAGTGATCTCAGACGCATTAAATGAGCGAAGACTACTGCGTTTTAGATAACCATCATTACTTACCATTACCATTACATTTTCGTCCGGAAGCGTAACTTCCTCACTAACTTCCAGATTTTGAATTTTGTCTTCAATTTTAGTACGACGTGGATTACGGTAACGTTTTGCGATGTCTCTAAGTTCGCTTCTTAAAACAGAGTCAAGTTCATCCGGACTTGCTAAAATAGTCTCATATTCAGCAATTTTAGCTGCCAAATCAGCGTTTTCTTTTTTTAATTCAGTAACATCTGTATTAGTTAAACGATACAATTGTAAGGCAACAATCGCATCCGCTTGTTTTTCGGAAAAATCGTATTCAGAAATTAAATTATTTCGCGCATCTTGTTTATCTTTACTAGCACGAATGGTTTTAATCACCTG
This sequence comes from Fructilactobacillus sp. X3R5C2, assembly GCF_059901175.1. NCBI lineage: Bacteria > Bacillati > Bacillota > Bacilli > Lactobacillales > Lactobacillaceae > Fructilactobacillus > Fructilactobacillus sp. X3R5C2. Next base: position 200,215 of record NZ_JBWXVC010000002.1, on the reverse strand, counting down.
GTCTAGGATTGATAATGCCTTAATCAAACCCAAGACAATGTGTTGTCGTGCATTGGCTTTATCTAAATTAAATTTAGTTCTTTTAGATATAACATCGCGTTGATAATCCAAGTAAGCAACTAAGATTTCTTTTAGAGAAAGCCTTTTTGGTGCCATATTGCTAATAGCAACGACATTAAAATTATACGAAATTTGCAGGTCAGTATTTTTAAACAAGTAATTTAAGATACTAGTACTATCAACGTCCCGCTTTAACTCAATTGCAATCGTCAATCCTTCGCGATCTGATTCGTCTCTTACTTCGGCAATTCCATCGATTTTTTTGTTGATCCTAACTTCGTCAATTTGTTTGACTAATTGAGCCTTATTAACTTCATAAGGAATTTCGGTTATCTTGATCATCTGTTTATTTCCACGTAATGCCTCGATTGAAGTTTTAGAACGGATCATGATGCGTCCCTTACCAGTTTCGTAGGCCTGTTTAATTCCGTCAAGTCCCTGAATGATTCCGCCAGTTGGAAAGTCTGGTCCTTTAACGTACTTCATCAGACTATCAAGTGTGGCATTTGGATGCTTTTGTAGATAAATTAATGCATCAATTACTTCACCGAGATTGTGTGGTGGAATTTCGGTGGCATATCCCGCTGAAATTCCAGTAGCACCATTTACTAGTAAGTTAGGAAATCTAGAAGGAAGAACGACAGGTTCATACTCCGTATCATCAAAGTTTAAAACCCAATCAACGGTATCCTTATCGATATCCCGCAACATTTCATCTGATATTTTACTTAAGCGAGCTTCTGTGTAACGCATGGCTGCTGGAGGGTCACCATCCATTGAACCATTGTTTCCGTGCATCTCAATCAACGGTTCCCGTAGTTTCCAGTCTTGACTCATACGAACCATAGCTTCATAGATTGAACTATCGCCATGAGGATGAAAATTACCCATGACGTTACCAACTGATTTAGCTGCTTTTCTAAATCCTTTAGAAGAAGTATTGCCATCCTTATTCATGGCATACAAAATCCGTCTTTGAACGGGTTTAAGTCCATCACGGACGTCTGGCAATGCTCTCTCTTGAATAATTGATTTAGAATAACGACTAAACCGTTCGTCCATAACTTCTGAAAGAGTTAAATCTTTAATTTTAGATCTATGTGCCATTTCATCACCTCCAAGCTAATTTTTCTCAGTATTATCTAAAATACTTCCGTCTTCTTCGAGATTAAATTGAACGTTATTTTCAATCCATTTTCGACGTGGTTCTACTTTATTACCCATTAAAGTTGATACTTGTCGTTCTGCATCAGCTGCATCATCGATTCGAACTCGAATTAAAGTCCTTTTGGCAGGATCCATCGTAGTTTCCCATAATTGATCCGCGTTCATCTCGCCCAAACCTTTGAAACGCTGTAACGAATATCCTGATTTAAAATCTTTAATGTCTTGATCACGTTCTTCATTGGTCCAAGCATATTCTACTTTGGATCTCTTCCCTTTACCATGTTGCAATTTATAAAGTGGCGGTAACGCAATATATACCTTACCTGCTTCAATCATTGGCCGCATATATTTATAGAAGAAAGTCAAAAGGAGGATCTGAATGTGGGCACCATCATCGTCCGCATCTGTCATGATAATAATTTTGTCATAATTTGATTCCTCGATCTTAAAATCAGTTCCTACACCCGCTCCTACTGTGTAGATAATCGTACTAATTTCCTCATTTTTCATAATATCGGGAAGTTTAGCACGTTCAGTGTTTAGAACCTTCCCACGTAACGGTAAAATTGCTTGATGCTTTCGATCTCGTCCTTGCTTAGCGGAGCCTCCGGCCGAATCTCCTTCAACTAGAAATAATTCGTTTTCACTCGTATCTTTTGACTGAGCTGGGGTCAGTTTCCCAGAAAGGAGTCGTTCTCGTTTCTTTTTCTTTTTACCGTGTCGACTTTCTTCCCGAGCCTTTTTAGCAGCCTCACGCGCTGTGCGCGCATTGGTGGCCTTTTTAATCAAAGTTTTAGCAAAGTCACTATTTTCCATGAGGTAATAAAGTAATTGTTCTGAAACAACACTATCAACAACTGACCTTGCAATCGGGGTTCCCAACTTTTCTTTAGTTTGACCCTCAAATTGGAGCAGTTCTTCAGGTACTTTTAACGCTACGACAGCAGTTAACCCCTCACGAACATCGTTTCCCTCCAGGTTCTTGTCTTTATCTTTTAATAAATCAACTTTTCTAGCGTATTCATTGAAGGACTTGGTCCATGCACTCCTAAAGCCGGCTTCATGACTCCCACCGTCCTTAGTTCTCACATTGTTAACAAATGAAAGCATATTTTCGGTATAGCCGTCATTGTATTGAGCAGCAACTTCAACTTCGATGCCATCTTTTTTACCATCGAAATACATAACTTTTCCAAGGGTACTTTTGCCTTCGTTCAGATAGTCAACAAATTCCTTAATACCATCTTTGAACTGAAATTCATCTTCACGAATCTTTCCGGGTCTTTCATCTTTAAGCGTTATTTTAACGCCCTTCAGCAAAAAGGCAGACTCACGAAGCCGTTCTGCCAAGATATCATAATTATAAGTTGTAGTAGTAAAGATGTCCGGATCAGGTTTAAATGTGACAGTCGTTCCAGTATGTTTATTGGTTTTTCCAATTTTTTTTAGGGTTCCAACAGGATGCCCACCATTTTTAAAATCTTCTTGATAAAGAGTACCATTACGGACAATTTGAACCGTTAAATGAGTTGAAAGTGCATTAACAACACTTGACCCAACTCCGTGCAATCCCCCAGAAGTTTTATATCCTCCTTGGCCAAATTTCCCACCAGCATGAAGAACCGTTAAAATTACTTCAGGAGTTGGTTTTCCAGAAGAATGCATTCCAGTTGGCATACCACGCCCATGATCAACCACTGTGATACTATCATCTTCGTGAATGGTAACGTTGATTTCATCACCATAGCCAGCTAATGCTTCATCGACTGCATTGTCAACAATTTCGTAAACTAAATGGTGCAATCCCTTTGAATCAGTAGAACCTATGTACATACCAGGTCGTTTTCGAACTGCTTCTAAACCATGTAAAACTTGAATTGAAGAGTCATCATACTCTTGCTTTTTTGCCTGTGTCATTAGGAAAGACTCCTTCTTTTAGTCATCGTTTTTAATAATAACCTATTTAAACTTGATTGCAAAGACGTTTTAAAGTTAGCTCATTTTTCCAAACTAAATTTTAAAATCATCTTTTTAATGATAAAATAAACTTTTGGGACTTATATATTACATTAATAATACGGAGGAAGATATGGTTAAATTTATTATTCTCCTAATCTTTGCTTATTTATTGGGATCAATTCCCAACGGAATTTGGATTGGCAAAGTATTTTTTCATATCGACATTAGACGACATGGCTCCAAAAATATTGGCGCTACCAACACTTATCGGGTACTAGGATGGTTTGCAGGAACCATTGTGATGATTCTTGATATTGCTAAGGGCGCCATTGCTACTTGGTTACCAATGCAGTTTGGAATCCATTCATGGTACCCACTCATTTTTGGACTGGCAGCGATCTTAGGCCATACTTATTCAATTTTTGATCATTTTCGTGGTGGTAAGGCAGTCGCAACTAGTGCCGGGATGCTTTGGGCATATAACTTCGTCTTTTTCTGCATTGCGGCCGGAACTTGGATTATCTGTATCTTTGTTACTAGTATGGTAAGTCTTGCTAGTATGCTAGGCTTTACCATTATTGTTATTGCATCATTATTTGAAAATGATCCAGCACTGACAATTCTAGCAATTTGTTTAACAATCTTTACTTTCTATCGCCACCGTAACAACATCATTAAGATTATTCATGGAGATGAAAATCTCGTTCCGTTTGGTCTTTATTACTGGTACTTAAAATACGTAAAGAAATCCATTCCTTCAAAAAAACAGCATAAATAAGGGGGCACTCAACGAGTGTCCCTTATTTAATTTAATCTTATTTAGAAGAAAGTAATATCAAAATTAGCATTTAAGCTTTCGTTTGGGTCAAGTTTACTTATATCGGCCTTATCTTTTAAAAATCCAGTACTGCCTTCCTCATCAGCAATTCCCCACCATGGTTCTAAACACACAAAGGGAGCATTTTTAGGATAAGTTGACCAGATACCAATGTACTTACAGTCGTAAGCAGTCAAAGCGACTCCATGCTCGGTGACATCTGATTGGAGCATAACGGTAGTTTGCTCATTATCAGATATATCAAGCACCTTTGCATCATGAATAAATAGGTTACGATTTAACTGTAGTGGATTGTTCAGCGTTTTTTCAATTGGATGTTTAATATTACTGTATCCATTCTGATCAATTCTAACAGTTTTATAGTCATGCTTTGGAGCAATCGAGACCGAATAATCATCAAATGTTTCTTTCTTAGGAAACAATGGGACGTTGAATCCTGGATGAGCTCCTAATGAGAAATACATTGGATCTGGATTGATATTTTCTACTACCATTTCAACCGCAATGGTGTGTTCATCTAGCTCATAGTGAATAGATAAATTAAAGTTAAAGGGATAAATCTTTCTAGTAGCCGCACTCGAATGCAACATAAAATTGACTTCGGTTTGGTTGTGAGATTCGATCTCAAACTCACTATCTCTAGCAAAACCATGCTGATACATATGATAACTGTTTCCATCGTAAATATAATCATCATCTTGAAGTCGACCAACGATTGGAAACAAGATCGGTGCATGACGCTTCCAGTACTTTTTATTAGCACCCCAAATATATTCAGTACCGCTTTGATCCTTAACCGAAACAATCTCAGCACCTTTTTGATTAATTCGAACCGTTAAGTAATTATTTTTTAGTGTAACTGGCAATTTAATCCCTCCCTTTCTTTATATATTATTTCACAAAATGTAGAAACTATAAAATATATCGTGCTATATTTTCATCAGCCGCAAGATTACCAACTTTGTCTTCAACGTATTGTTGGTTAATCGTAATATCACCCATATGCATATCTGGTCCTTCATACAAAATATCTTCAAGTAATTTTTCTAGAATTGTGTGAAGCCGTCTAGCACCGATATTATCAGTATCATGGTTAACAGAATATGCAATATCAGCAATTTTTTCAATTGCTTCCTTAGTAAAAGTTACTTTAATATTATCCGTCCCAATTAATGCTACATATTGCTTAATTAATGCATCACTCGGTTCAGTTAAAATTTTAACAAAGTCATTCTTACTTAGATCATTTAATTCTACTCGAATTGGGAATCGACCTTGCAGTTCAGGAATTAAATCTGAAGGCTTACTATCAGCAAAAGCACCGGAACCGATAAACAAGATGTGATTGGTATTTATGACTCCATACTTAGTATTTACATTTACACCTTCAACGATTGGTAAAATGTCTCGTTGAACACCTTCTCTTGACACTTCTCCACGAGTTTGTTTGTTTCCACCAGTCAATTTATCAATTTCATCTATAAAAATAATCCCGGTATTTTCGGCACGTTTAATTGCTGAGCCATTCACTTTGGCATCGTCAATTAGTGTTTCTGATTCTTGATTGATTAATGCTTCACGAGCTTCTTTTAACGGAAGGACTCTTTCAACTTGCTTCTTTGGCAGCATACTCTCTAATCCCTGCAAGTTAATTCCCATTTGTTCCATTTTGCTGTTGTCCGCGTTTAGTGCAGTCGCTGGGTCATCAATGGAGATTTTAACTTCATGGTCCTCTAACTCGCCATTTTCAATTTGATTTAAAATTTGATCGGCATCATTTTTAATTTTATTCTTTTCGTCATTATCCATGAAGGGATCTTTTTGAGTTAACCAAGATAGATCTATTGGTTTCCCCTTCTTAAATGCTTTATTAAGTTCTTTAACCGTATCTTCTAATTTTTTATCATTATTTGCGATTGTTTCTGGATCATCTACGTGGTTTTCTTCGCGTGAAATGATCTCAGCCAAGTCCTTATTCGCTTTCTTTTCAGCTTCACGTCTAACGTTTTTAAACTCAATTTTCTTTTCCATTTGAACTGAGCTCTCAACTAAATCACGAACCATTGAATTAACATCTCCACCAACGTATCCAACTTCAGTGAATTTGGTTGCTTCTACTTTGACAAATGGAGCGTCTACAATCTTAGCCAAACGACGTGCAATTTCTGTCTTACCAACTCCAGTGGGACCGATCATCAATAAGTTTTTAGGAGTAATGTCCTCTTGCATCTGTGGGCTTAATTGAAGACGACGGTAACGATTACGCAACGCGATTGCTACAGACTTCTTAGCATCGTCCTGTCCAACAATATAATTATCTAATTGGGAAACAATTTCTTTTGGTGTCATTTGTTCTTCTTTTGTCATTAATTAATACCTCGGTTTATAGTTCTTCAGAAATTACATTGTGATTAGTAAAAATATCAATGTCAGCAGCGATGTTAATAGCAGCTTTGGCAATTTCTTCAGCTGACATTTCAGGCGCCTTATGTTTCATTGCAGTGGCTGCTGCTAATGCAAAATTACCACCAGATCCAATTGCTAAAATATCATCGTCTGGCTCAATTACTTCTCCTGAACCAGATACTAAAAGCAAATTATCATGATCGGCAACAATTAGCATGGCCTCAAGTTTTTGTAACTGTTGATCGCCGCGCCATTCTTGAGCTAATTTTACTGAAGCTCTTTTTAAGTTGCCGCTATATTCTTTCAACTTTTTTTCAAACTTTTCTTCTAGGTTAAATGCATCAGAAACACTTCCAGCAAAACCGACTCCAACTTTCCCATCAAAGATCCGACGGATTTTATGTGCGGTTCCCTTCATGATAACTTTTTCTCCCATAGTAACTTGACCGTCACCAGCTAGTGCAACGTGACCATTATGTCTGATGGCGCAAATTGTGGTAGCTTCAAATTTTACTGTCATAATTAAATTCCCTTCAAAAGTTAGTTTGGATTATCTTCATCAGGACGCTTAAAGAACTTCTGGTAGTTCTTAAGTAGTCCTTCTTTAGTAACATGAGTATAAATTTGGGTTGTAGATAAATCAGAATGACCAAGCAATTCCTGAACAGTTCTAAGATCAGCTCCATTATTCAACATTTGAGTGGCAAATGTATGACGAAGCATGTGAGGATGAATTGAACTATTAAGACCACTTCTTTTCATAATTCCATCTAAAATGTATTCAATACCGCGGCTTGACAGTTTATCACCATGCTGATTGATAAATAAGTAAAGATGGTCTTTATGATATTTACGCATAATTGGCGTTCGGCATTTCTCCATATATCGTAAAATAGCACTTTTAGCATACCTTCCAAATGGCAGATAACGTTCCTTGTTTCCCTTACCTAAAACAAGCATGATTCGATTATCAAAATCAATGTCGTTAATATCAAGATTGGAGCACTCACTGACTCTCATTCCCGTCCCGTATAGAACCTCGAGAATGGCACTGTCACGAGTAGCAATTCGTTTGTCCTGATTACTTGCGGCTGTTTTAAAAAGAATGTCTAATTCTTTTTGATAAAAGAATCTTGGTAAATGCTTATTATGCTTTTTTATGTGAACATATTCAAACGGATTGTCCGAAATTAGTTCATTGTTTAGCAAAAAATTAAAAAAAGACCTTAATGAAGAAATTTTACGAGCGATGGTGCTATTCTCATCTCCTCTATCGTGCAAAGTACCTAAGAAAACTTCAACGTCAAAATTGTCGATATTTTTAAAGCTTTTAGCATTTCCTGACGTCTGTAGAAATACATTAAATTCCTCAAGATCGTCTTCGTAAGCTTTAGCCGTGTCTTTTGAATATTGACGTTCGTTTACAATATATTTTACGAATAGTTCGATTAGTTTTTTGTTTTGCATTAGTTTTTCCTAAGTTAAAGTAACTTTTTACATTTTACCTTATAAATAAAACCGTTCCGAGGAACAGCTATTTTAATTATTTCTGAATGTCTTCTTTATAATCGCCGTTTGGACAAATCACTTGCATGCCACCGCGAACCTTTTTTTCAACCAAGAAATGACCACACTTTGGACAATCTCTTCCAATTGGCTTATCCCATGAAACAAAGTCACATTCAGGATAACGTGAACATCCATAAAACAACCGATTCTTTTTTGTTTTACGTTCAATAACTTGGCCTTTCTTACACTTCGGACAAGTTACACCAATTTCTTTGACAATTGCTTGAGTATTGCGGCAATCAGGAAAGCGTGAACAAGCGTAAAACTTGCCATACTTCCCCATCTTTACGACCATCGGCGCACCACATATCTCACAGTTAAACCCGGCTAATTCATCCTTAATTTGAACATCTTCCATAAGCTGTTCCGCATGATCAACTTCTTTTGAAAATGGTTGATAGAAGTGATCTACAACTTCAACCCATTTTTCTTTAGCTTCTTCGATCTCATCCAATTTTCCTTCGACATCAGCCGTGAAATCAACGTTGACAATGTCAGGAAAGTACTCTTCAATAATTTTATTTACAATCTCACCGAGTTCGGTTGGTTCAAATCGTTTTCCAACTAGTTTAACGTAATAACGTTTTTGAATTGTACCTAATGTTGGCGAATAGGTAGATGGACGTCCCACTCCATTCTCTTCTAAAGTTTTAATCAGATTGGCTTCAGTGTATCGAGCTGGTGGTTGAGTAAAGTGTTGGTCTGGATTATTTTTAGATAATTTAACGGTGTCACCACTATTTAAATCAGGCAAGATATTATCTTTCTCTTTCCCATTTGAATAGACTTTCAAAAAACCTTCAAATTTCATCTTTGAGCCGTTAGCACGATACGTTACACCATTTTGTTCAATGGTTACTGTTTCAGTATCCATAATTGCTGGAGTCATTTGACTAGCTACAAATCGTGACCAAACTAAATTGTAAAGTTTATATTGATCCTTAGTAAGATATTGTTTAATGCTTGCAGGAGTCCGATAAACGGATGTAGGTCGGACTGCTTCGTGCGCATCCTGAGCACCCTCTGGCATTTTCCCCTTAATTGGTTTATTAGCAGAGTATTCTGCCCCATACTTTTCATGAAGAAAGGTAGCTGCCTCATGCTTAGCAATTGATGAGATTCTTGTTGAATCAGTTCTCATATAGGTAATGAGACCCTGGCTTCCTTCTTTGCCAATATTAATTCCCTCATAAAGTTGCTGGGCAGCCATCATTGTTCGTCCAGTCTTAAAATTTAATTTCCGGTTGGCGTCTTGTTGAAGAGTACTGGTTGTGAATGGTGCGTTTGGTTGTCTCCGTCGTTCTTTTTTAGTGACTTTTGTAATATCAAAATCAGCTTTTGGATCAATTTGTTTTAAAACTTTTTGCACATCATCATTATTCGCAAGTTTCGCTTTCTTGCCATTAAGACCGTAGAAACTGGCTTTAAACTTTGAACGACCAGACTTAAATTCAGAATCGATTGTCCAGTATTCTTCGGGCTCAAATTTTCTAATCTGACGTTCCCGATCAATCACTAACCACAATGCCACTGACTGCACCCGTCCGGCACTTAAGCCCTTTTTTACTTTTTTCCAAAGCAGTGGAGAAATTGAATATCCCACTAATCGATCCAAAACCCGACGTGCTTGTTGGGCATCCACGAGATTCATATCAATCGTTCTTGGATGTTTGAAAGCATCCTTAACGGTATCTTTGGTAATTTCGTTAAAGACCACCCGATTTTGATCATTAACGTCAAGATTCAATACGTGAGAAACATGCCAGGCAATTGCCTCACCCTCACGATCAGGGTCAGATGCTAAATAAATCATCTTCGACTTCTTAGCCTCAGACTTTAGCATTTTAATTACGTCACCCTTCCCCCTAATTGAAATGTAATCAGGTTTAAAATCGTCTTCAATGTCCACGCCCATCCTACTCTTAGGGAGATCACGAACGTGTCCTTTACTTGCTACGACCTTATAGGTACTTCCTAGATACTTTTGAATCGTCTTTGCCTTAGCTGGCGATTCGACAATCACTAATTTTTTCTTTCTTGAACTTGCTTTACGTTTTTTTGTTTTAGTTGTTTTCTTTGTCTTTGCTACAGAAGTTGTGGCCATTAAAATTATCCTCGTTATTTTTTCTTCATTAATACATGATAATTTCCGTTTAAATTTCTTCCATATCATATTGCAGTTTTAAAGACCTGTCAAACTAAAGAATCTTCCAAAACATCATTATCACTCAAACAAGGACGTGCTCCAGAAGCAATTAGTTGATTACAACCCTTAGAAAGTGGAGAAGTAATATTACCTGGTATGGCAAGGACATCCCGATTTTCAGACAAAGCCAAACTAGCAGTAATTAAACTTCCTGACCTTTGCTTTGCCTCAACAACAATTAATTTTTCGCAAAGACCAGCAATGATGCGATTTCGTTCCACAAAATGGTATTTTAAGGGTTTACTTCCTAATGGATACTCACTGATAACCAGGTTGGTTCTCATCAAATTATCCTGAAGCTGCGTACATTCAGCGGGATAAAAACGGTCGAGGCCTGTTCCAATCACCGCAATTGTACGGCCATCATGTGCTAAAGCACACTGATGACTTAAACAATCAACTCCCTTAGCCAGACCAGACACAATCGTAAACTTTTTAAGTACTGGACGCGTAATAATATCCTTAATTGCTGCGATTGAATAACTTGTACACTGTCGTGCACCTACCACAGAAATCGAACGTGTTGTAAGCAACGACACATCTCCAACGTAAAAAAGCACAATTGGCGCACAATAAATATCAGCAAGTTGTTCAGGATAACCATCATCAAGAATGGTTATCCAATGACACTTTTGGTTCAAACGAAAAGATCGCTCTAACTCACTACTTAAAAATGAATTCTTAAACTTCGTTGTCTGCAAATGATGACGTTTTAATAGATTGATTAATTCACCTTCAACCTCAGATAAAGACATGTTTTCAACTGAAGTCCCCTTAACCCACCGTGCAAGAATTGCTTCGCCTTTAATCCCAATCCCACGACATAACTTGATTCTAAGCAATAATTTCCGTTTATCCATTTTCTACCTCCTGGTTTGTCTATGGATAAATACGTAAATTAATGATTGATTGTTTTTAATACTGGTGAAAAAGTCTTGCGATGAATTGGGGTCGGGCCAAGTTTATCTAAAGCCCGTAAATGTTCTTTGGTTCCATAACCCGCATTTCGTTCGAATCCATATCCAGGATACTTACGAGCGTATTCATTCATTAAATCGTCTCGAAAAACCTTAGCAAGGATACTAGCAGCAGAAACACTAACTGATTTTGAGTCTCCCTTAATCAACCTAGTCTGCGGAATACTGTCATCAATTGTCATTGCGTCCACAATAATATGACCTGGCTGTGGATCTAACTTACTAATTACGTTTTTCATGGCAATTCTAGTTGCTTCATAAATATTGACTTGATCAATCATCTGACTTGAAACCGCAAAATAGTTGTAAGCAATCGCTTCCTTTTTGATTTTTGGAACTAGTTCTCGTCTTTTTTCATCACTTAATTTTTTGGAATCATTGACGTCAATAAGATCAAAGTCAACTGGTAAAATTGCCGCACCAGCGACTACTGGACCAGCAAGCGGCCCTCTGCCCACTTCATCAACGCCAGCAATATACTTCACCCCGCGTTGCCATATTTCTTTTTCATATTTAAATCTGGTTAAAAAATCACGTTTTTTCTCGGTCTGGGTATTAATTCGCTTCAACGTTCTCTTAATAATTCTTTGAACTCCAATTCGTGGATCATCCCCAAAGCGGACAAAAAGCGGATCACTAACATTATCAACGTTAGCAAACCGCTCAGAAATTTCTCTAATCGTCATTACCATACTCATTTCTTTCCACCAGTTCAAGGGAATCTAACGTAAAACGCCCTAATTTTCCCTTTTGAACATCATTAATAATCCTGACGCTGGCTCGGTCGTAATCGTCTTTCATTCCAATCTTTTCAGTAATTTTAAGTAATAACTCAACATCACTTAAGTTTAAATCGGACGGACCCAAATGATAACGTTTCAAGATCTCGTCGCTATGGTGACTACGAAAAAAATGAAGCGCAAATAAAGCAATATCATCAGGATGATAAATACTCTCCTTAATTGCTCCCGTTAACGCTAATTTATCAGCAATCTCTTGATTTTGAAACTTTGGCCACAATATTCCGGGAGTATCCAATAATTCCATCGTTTTACTGGAGGTTAACCATTGTTGACCCTTAGTTACTCCCGGACGATTGCCAACCGCTGCTGATCTCTTACTAACTAACTGGTTCAACAAAGTTGACTTACCAACGTTCGGAACCCCAACACAGACAGCCTTAATGATATCTTTTTTTAATCCCTTTGCTTGCGATTGTTCTAACTTATCCTTCAGAACTTTCCGAGCAGCAGTCTCAATCTTATTTCTGACCCCACGTGATTTTGAATCGATTGAGATGGCCGATAATCCCGTACTATTAAAGTAATCTAACCATTCTTTAGTCATCTTTGGATCAGCTAAATCAGATTTAGTTAAAATAAACAAGCGTGGTTTACTACCTGATACTCGCTTAATCTCTGGATTAATCGATGAATACGGAATCCTTGCATCAACCAATTCAAAAATAATATCAACAACGTGGACATTTTCCTCAAACTGACGAATAGCTTTCGCCATGTGTCCAGGAAACCATTGTATATTACTTCCCATTTACTGCTCCTTTATCGTTAATCGAGGTAGGCAAGATACTCTTTCCATGCATCATCAAAAATTGTCATGGATGGTAAATAACCAGCATTTTCCTCCAAGTACTTAGAAAGCCTTTCAAAATTATCCTCTTGCTTTGGAAATAATTGATCAAAGAACGCATTATTAGCAAACTCCGCAATCGGATCGGAACTCCCTGGATGTCTTCTAGTCATTAAAAATTCATAAAAACTTTTTCTCAATTTCTTACCTCTTATTTCTTACGCTTAAATATCTCAAAAGTATGCGGATAAACATTATGTTCATCAACTTTTCCAGAAATCTTCTTTTCTAATTCAAATTGAGAATAATCAATATCAATCATTTTAACATCCCCATCAAAATCATGATTGATACTAGTGCGATACAGATAATCAACAAACGGCAACAAATCTTCAAATACAGACGTTCCGCCAACCACAAAAATCATTTCATTAGGGTATCTTTTTGCATACTTCAAAAATTCATCAACCGTTTTAAAGGTCACAACCCCACTCGGAAAATCACTCTGCGGGCGGTGAGTCAAAACCAAATTTTTGCGTCTTGGTAATGGTCTTTTAAAACTATCATACGTGGTTCTACCAGCTAGAATTTGATGATCGATCGTATTACGTTTAAAAAATTGCATGTCATCCGGCAAGTGCCAGGGTAATTTACCATCTTTTCCAATGACATGTCCATTTGATTCTGCCCAAATATAAGCTAACATAATAATCTCCTATACTGCCACTGACGCTTTAATTGGCTTGTCATGGTGATAATCAACCACCTTAATATCATCCATATCATAATCAAAAATACTTTCCTTATCGGGATTTAGCCATAGACGTGGAGCTGGGTGTGGCTTTCTCGTTAACTGCTCTTTGACTTGATCAATGTGATTACTGTAAATATGAGCATCACCCAACGTATGGACAAAGTCACCAGGAATTAATCCGACCTCTTTGGCAATTAAACTAGTAAGTAAAGCATAACTTGCGATATTAAATGGAACTCCTAAAAAAATATCACCACTACGCTGATACAGTTGACAACTTAACTTGCCATCGTTTACGTAAAACTGAAACATTACATGACAAGGTGGAAGAGCCATACTAGGAATATCTTCTGGATTCCAAGCACTCACAATCATTCTTCTGGAATCAGGATTAGTTTTAATGGTACTAATAACATTTTTAATCTGGTCAATCGCCTTACCATTGCTCGTTTTCCAGTTACGCCATTGACTCCCATAAACTAGGCCTAGATCGCCATATTTTTTGGCAAAATCATCGTCATTTAAAACCTGCTCACAAAATATTTTTTTCTGCTTTTGGTATTCTTCATTAAATTCAGGATCACTTTGTGAACGCAAACCAAAATTAGTCATATCGGGTCCATGATATTCGTCAGAATTAATCCATTTTTCAAACGCCCATTCGTCCCAAATATGATTATTATGTTTCAGTAAATAACGAATGTTAGTATCACCCCGCAAAAACCAGAGTAATTCTGACTTAATCAACCGAAAAGGAACTGCCTTAGTGGTTAAAAGCGGAAAGCCATCCTGTAAGTTAAAACGCATTTGATACCCAAACGTACTAATGGTTCCGGTACCAGTTCGATCTGACTTTTTATGACCATTCTCTAAAACGTAACGTTCTAGATTTAAATATGCATCCTCTAACATTTTAATCTCTTCCTTTTTTAATAAAAACAACTACTCATCAACGTACTGGCTCAAATATTCCCATCGGTTCATTAATTGATCCGATTTCTGATTTAATTCATCAAGATTTCGTTGTAACTCTGCTAACTTATCGTAATCCGAACTATTTTCTTGCATCTGTTTTTTTACATCTTTAGTCTGTCGATCTAAAGAATTAATCTTGCCATCGATCTTATCCCACTCAATTCTTTCAGCATACGTTAACTTGGTTTTCGATTTCGTGCTTTTTTTCTCGGAAGTGCTATCTTTAGCTTCATCTAATCGGCTATTGGTTTGGTTCTTACTATCATGATGAACCTGTTTCCTTTGCATTTTCATTTTTTGTAGATAATCAGTAAATTGACCAGTATAACGCTCAATCTTAGCATTCCCATCAAAAATCAATAATCGATCAGCCACTTTATCAAGAAAGTAACGGTCATGAGATACTGTAATCGTTGTTCCATTAAAGTGCTTGATGTAATCCTCTAAAACCGTTAAGGTCCCAATATCGAGATTGTTAGTTGGCTCATCAAGAAGCAGCACGTTTGGTTGCTCCATCAATAATTTCAGTAAATAAAGGCGTCTTTTTTCTCCGCCTGAAAGCTTGCGGATCAAAGTTCCGTGCATAAATTTAGGAAAAAGGAACTGTTCTAATAGATTGGTAACGCTGACCTTATTTCCATCCTTATCAACCACATTTTCACCGATATCAGTTAAATAACTAATAACACGTTTGTCTTCCGGGATTTTCTCCATTTTTTGTGTATAATATGCCATTTTGACGGTTTCACCAATATCAATGGTGCCGGACTGAAGTGGAAGCTTTCCAGCAATTGCATTTAAAAAGCTTGACTTTCCAGCGCCATTTTCACCACTAATTCCGATTCGTTCACCGTTCTGAATTAACATGCTGAAATCTCTTAGAATTGGCTTGTGAGCAATTGTTAAATTAGCGTGTTTAATGTCAATCACTTTTTTACCAAGCCGTTTTTGCCCCATTGTAATATCAACATCTTCATCGATTGGATTGCCCTGATCAACATCAGCTTTTAAATCGTTAAATCGGTTAATGCGTGCTTGTTGCTTAGTGGAACGAGCTTTAGCGCCTTTTTTCATCCACTTTAACTCTTGTTTGTAAAGCCGTTGCTGCTTATGAGAGGCAGCCTCTTGCTCTTCATCAAGTTCAGCTTTCCTCTGGACATAATCTTGATAATTACCGGGATACTTATAAAGTTTACCAAATGATAATTCCCATATTTGATTAGCAATTTGATCCAAAAAATAACGATCATGGGTAACAAATACTAAAGCTCCCTTGTATTTACTCAAAAATCGTTCCAACCAGTCAATCGAGTCAAAATCCAAGTGATTGGTAGGTTCATCTAATAAAAGTAAATCAGGTGACTGAATTAAAACCTGAGCTAATCCAACTCGTTTCTGCTGGCCACCCGACATGCTTCCCACCTTTTGATCTAAATCGGTAATTTTCAGTTGATTAAGGATGTTTTTAACGTCCACTTCCGCCGTCCAGGCATCCTCTTCATTCATTTTTGCTTCTGCATTCTCAAACTTTTTTTCAAAATCTGAATTTTCCGGATGCTTAGAGTAATTTTTAAGTGCATGTTCATAGGATCTGATGATTTTAAAAATCTTTTGATCACCAGCAAAAACAGCGTCAATAACGGTTAGGTTTTCATCTAAATCTGGAACCTGCTTTAGGTATCCAATTGTGTATGACTTAGAAGTGGTAATTGTCCCATTAACATCATGATCAATTCCAGAAATAGTATTTAAAAGGGAGGATTTACCACTTCCATTCGTTCCAATTAATCCAATTCGCTCATGTTCATTGATAATAAAGTCAAGATTTTTAAATAAAGTCTTTTCACCATACGTCTTCGTCAAGTTTTCTGCTTTTAATGTTTGCACAATATCTGCTCCAATTATTTTTAATCATTATTTATTTGCTTCGATGCAGAAAGTAGTGAATCTGAATCATTTTTAATTTGGCCACTTATAACGGAACGTTCCAGTTGATTAAGAACATTTCCTAATAATGGACCTGGTTTAAAACCTCTATCAATCAACATTTTACCGTTAATTTTTAGTTCACTTTTACTTTTAATCGGAAGGCGATCATATTCATTTTCTATTTGGTCAATATTGACTACCTTACCTAAGGTCATGGCTACTTGACATGCGTTATCAAGATTGATGCGACCAACTTTATACGACGTTACTGGATCTAAAACATCACTTACAATCTTGTAAGTTGCTTTAACCGTTAGTTTAACGTTCTCGGTTAACCTATTTGATCCCTTCCAACTCTTCATCAGATGTCCAATCTGTTCACTATTTAATTCGCACTGACATGCAATTAAGGACCAAACCTGAACTTCATTATTAATGTATTCTGAAATGGAACGTGACCCTAACCTAGCTATTTCAGAAACATAATCACCCAAGACGGGAACATACTTAATTAAATTCGTTTGGATCATCTGTTTAAGCCCCCTGCCAGGAGCCATCCCTAGCATCATCTTTACAAATTCCACGTTAATTCGTTCCACAGCAATCTTTTTTAATAGATAACTATGTTTACTAATCGCATTAAAAGTGTTCTTTTCAATTGCAAAATTCAGTTTACTAGCAAAGCGAACAGCACGCATCATTCGTAAAGCATCCTCATTAAAACGTTGTTCTGGATCTCCAACAGCCTTAATTAGATGATTTCTTAAATCATTTAAGCCACCAAACAAGTCAATGATTTCACCATTTTCTTTCATGGCAAGCGCATTGATAGTAAAATCACGACGCTTTAAATCATCTTCAAGTGATCGAACAAAGGTAACTTGATCGGGACGCCGATAATCTTGGTATCCTGATTCAGTCCTAAACGTCGTGATTTCATAAGATCGACCATCGTGCACCACCGTGACGGTTCCGTGTTCAATCCCAGTATCAATTGTCTTCTTGAAAATGGTTTTAATTTCTTCAGGATACGCACTACTTGCGATATCAACGTCATGAATTGGTGCATGCAAAATAGTGTCACGGACTGATCCGCCAACAAAATAAGCTTGAAATCCCGCTTCTTCAATTGTCTGAAGAACCCTTCTAGCATCATCAAATTCACTTGGTAAGTTGTCTATTTTCATGATCCACACACCTTCACTGATTTCATTCTACCAAAATTATCATATAAAAGTTAGGCTTGTGTCTGGTTCTTGTGTTATGATTAAGTTAAAGTAACTTATTACAGGAGACAAATCATGAGTAACAATTATCCATATCAAGATCATTTTGAACGTTATCTAAGAAAAAAAGAACTCTCAAATGTAACCATTCGAGAGTATTCCAAAACCTTATCGGATCTTTTTAATTATTTATCTAATTTTAACGTGGGATACCAAGCGGATCACCGAGTTAGTCAAATCTTTGATCGAGACATCGAGCAATATCTAGATATGATCATTTCTAAGCGTAATAACGGAAACAATACCTATAACAAGGTTTTATCTCAGATCAACGTCTATTTTAAATTCTTATTTAACAACCACCTTAATACCCATCTTCCTACAATTAACATTAAAAGTAAGGAAAAAAACGAACATAATTCATACATTACCAAGTGGATCTATTCTTTACCAACTATCCTCGAAGATCCTGAGGTTCACTACTACACTAGAATGACGCTGTTACTTATCAGTAAGGGATACCAATCTTCAGAGTTTCTCTTACCTGGCTTTTATCATGAATTAAACCACGTTGACTTTTCACCTGAAGAAAAATCCTTTTTATCTAATTTTCAAAAATTTGTTACCCCGCTTCAAATTCGTCATCATTCAAAGGACCTCTTTTTAAAGCAAAGAATCGCTTCCAACTGCCATATTACATCTGCAGGTCTTCACAAATACTTAAAGCCAGATAGTGAATACCTAGCAATGAATCTTAATCCCAAATCACTATACCAAGCATTCGTCGTTAACTACCTCAATCAACATCCAAATGATAGTGACAAAACTCTTGCACAGGATTTAAGAATGGATCCAGCGTCACTAATCTATTATCAAAAATTAGCACAAAAATAAGGATCAGAGTATCAAATCCAACTCTGATCCTTATTTTGTTACTCGTAATCTTCTAAATCCTCAAGCATGTATGCCATTTCATCATCAGTCGGGACAAGTTTCACATAATGTTTTAACAATTTAATGGTTTCCTTAATTTGACCATTCTCTCTGAACAATAAAATCGCCTCACGTAAGAAATCAGGATTATCATCAAAGTACGGAAGAGCTCGCTCATAGTACTTTTGAGCATCATCATACTTTTCAAGATGAGCATAAGACACCGCCAAATTCCAGTAAATTTGTGGATCGGTTTCTTCTTCTTTTACGTATGGGCTCAAAAAATCAACATTTTTTTGATATTCGCCCTGCTTAACGTACAAATTAGATAACTTAATAACTAATTCCATGTTATCCGGATCAACCTGATGTCCCTTATTAAGATACTTCAGGGCTAGATCTTCTTTTGAAAGTTTAGCAGCAACGTCTGCGGCTTTAATGTACATATTGACATTATACTGATCAACGCTCATACCCTCCTGATAAACCTTTAAAGCATTTTCAGGTTCATTCATTTGAATGTATGCTTCCCCTAAGTAAGGATACAGTGAGGCATACTGAGGATCCTCTTCTCGCAACTGCTTGAACATCTCAATCGCTTTAGCGTAGTTCTTCAACTGTAAGTAAGTAAAACCCGTTTCAAATTTGACGTCTGGCGTCATATCAGTGGGCTTAATCTGTTCAAGGTATCCAATAGCCTGTTCAAAATGACCTGCATTAGCGTATGCCACCCCTAACCTTTCAACCAAATTAACTGAAGAAATGTTCAAAACACCTTGTTTAATTATTCCCAAGTATATAGGAATGGCTTTATCAAATTGTCCGGTAGAAAAATACAATTCAGCCAGGGCAAATTTAATTACGTTTTCGTCTGGATCAATTTTTTCAGCTTCAAGTAACTTTTGTTCACTAACGTTATACATTTCCTGAGTTTGATAAAGATCAGCTTCAACCATCAAAGCATTAACATAATTTGGTGAATCAGGTTTAATCTCACTTAAATAATTAAGCGCTTTATCAATCTTGCCTTCAGAAATCAAAATATCCGCAATACTTGTTCTTAACTCGTCTTCCTCAGGATATTTTTTTAAAAGATCTTTATATATATCAATCGATTCGTTTAAAAAACCTAATGAATAAAGTTCTTCTGCTAGCGAATAAATCATATCATCACTATCATTTACCTTGGCTTTTTTGATGTCATCGTTAAATTGACTCATATCACCCTTTTTTAGGGCGTCTAAGGCTTGCTCTGAATAAGTCATTACACATGTCCTCCTACTAATAAAAAAACCAGTACGCATAAGCGCACTGGTTAAACCATTAAATAAAACTATTTAACAGCTTCCTTTAAAGCCTTACCAGGTTTAAAGGCAGGTACTTTACTTGCAGGGATTTGAATTTCTGCACCAGTTTGGGGGTTACGTCCCTTACGAGCGGCACGATTACGTACTTCGAAATTACCAAAACCGATCAATTGTACCTTTTCACCGTGAGTCAACTTGTCTTGGATTGAGTCAAAAACTGCATCCAAAGCTGCGGTGGCATCTTTCTTAGTTAAACCAGTTGCCTTTGCGACATCATTAACTAATTCTGCTTTGTTGGCCATGTGTATTCACCTCCTGAATAGATGTTTTTTATGTAAAAAACACCCAATAAGTTAAAGATTAAGCCAGGGGAAATGATGTACGACTACATCATTTCTAGTCTTAATTTAGCATAAGAATGGTGTCATTGCAACAAATAATGGAAGTATAATTAACATTTACTAAAAAAATTTTAATATAATTATGATTAGAAGGTTGTTACCATTAGTCATTACTTTCGACGCCTTGCTATCAAGTGAATTGGTGTCCCAGCAAAGTCAAAATTTTTTCTAATTTGATTTTCCAAATAACGTTTGTACGAAAAATGAAGTAGTTCTGGATCATTTACAAACAAGACAATCGTTGGCGGTCCAACAGCAACCTGGGTAGCATAGTAAATCCGAAGTCGCTTCCCATTTCTGGTTGGTGTTGGAGTAATTGCGATTGAATCCATGATAACATCATTTAAGGTTGACGACTGGATTCGACGTTGATGGTTTTCGTTAACTCGTTTAATCAAAGATGGTAACTGACTAACATGTTGTTTGGTCGTTGCGGATACAAAAATAATGGGTGCGTAAGCCAAATACTGAAATTGCTCACGAATATCAGCTTCAAATTGTTGTTGCGAGTGATTATCTTTTTTTAAAGCGTCCCATTTATTAACGACAATGATGACACCCTTGCCAGCCTCGTGCGCATATCCAGCAACCCGCTTGTCTTGCTCTCTAATGCCTTCTTCTGCATTGAGAACCATTAATGTCACATCACTTCCATCAATTGCTCTCATAGCTCGCATTACGCTGTATTTCTCGGTCTTTTCATAAACCTTACCACGTTTCCGAATTCCTGCGGTATCAACAATGGTGTACCCTTGACCATCATTTTCAAACTTAGTGTCAATCGCATCGCGAGTGGTACCAGCTACATTTGATACGATTACCCGATTCTCTCCTAAAATAGCATTGACAAGTGATGACTTACCAACATTTGGTCGGCCAATCACACTAAATTTAATACTATCATCGTCAGTTTCGTTAGTATTTTCTGGGAAATTCTTAACAACAGCATCTAATAAATCACCCAAACCAAGTCCGTGAGAGCCAGAAATAGGATATGGGTCACCAAACCCCAAAGCATAGAAATCATAAATGTCTGCCCGACTTTCGGGATTGTCAATTTTATTAACCGCCAATACAACTGGTGTGTCAGACCGATACAATAATTGCGCCACTCGTTCATCAGCGTCAGTCATTCCCTGCTTACCATTTACCATAAATATAATTACATCAGCTTCATCAATCGCAATTTCTGCTTGATCAGTGATTTGTTTAATAAATGGCTCATCAGCAACTTCAATTCCACCAGTGTCGATCAAATTAAAGTTGTGACCAAGCCAACTCCCATGAGCATAAATACGATCTCGGGTCACACCAGGGGTATCTTCAACGATTGAAATTCGTTCACCCGCAATTCGATTAAAAATTGTTGATTTACCAACGTTTGGTCTTCCAACAATTGCTACAGTAGGTTTTGCCATTTTATATCACCTCTTATTTTTGAGAATAAAAAAAATCCTTCATAAACATGAAGGATAATTTTCTAATTACTCATTGTCATCATCATTTAATTCATTTCCAACAATGTCACCTAACGTAAAACCATTCTCTTCTTCAGGAGCATTATTAGTTGAATTATCACTCACATTTTTCTTTGGAGTTTTTTGATCATCTCTAGGGTCTTTTTCGAGAGCTTTCATTGACAATGCTAATCGATGTTCTTCAGGTTGAACGTCAAGGACTTTAACTTTAACGTCTTCGCCAGACTTCACAACATCACTCGGCTTGTCAATATGCTTATGTGAAATTTGTGAAATGTGAACTAATCCTTCAACACCAGGGAAAACTTCAACAAAAGCACCAAAATCAACTAAGCGCTTAACTTTTCCATCAAGAACACTTCCCTTAGGAGCTTTTTCTTCAATGTCACTCCAAGGACCTGGTTGAGTTTGTTTAATTGATAATGAAATACGATTACGATCAGGATCAACTGAAAGAACTTTAACCTTAACCTCTTCGCCAACCTTCAAAACATCACTTGGTTTGTTAACATGCTCATAAGAAATTTCTGAAACGTGAACAAGTCCATCAATCCCACCAAGATCGACAAAGGCACCAAAATTAGTCAAACGAGCAACTTTCCCTTCAACAACATCTCCGGGTTTTAGTGTGCTCATAATTCTATCACGAGCTTCTTTACGTTCTGCTTCAGCAATCGCTCTATGTGATAAAATCAAACGATTCTCTTCAGGAACAACTTCAATAATCTTAACTTCGAGTTCTTGACCTTTAAATTGATTTAAATCATCAACAAAGTGATCAGTAATCATGGAAGCTGGAATAAATCCACGAACTCCGTCAGCATTTACCACTAAACCACCTTTTACCGCACGAGTAACAGTAACTTTGATGGTGTCACCCTTATCAGCTTTTTCCTTGATGTCATCCCAAACCTTGAGAGCCTCAAGTCTTCTGATTGAAAGAAGGTAACTTCCACCTTCCTTATCATCACCAATTCGAGATACAACAACAACCTTAACTTTGTCTCCAACTTTGTAGTTTGAAGTTGGGTTATCTTCCCTTTGTGCAGAAATTTCTTTCCTTGGAATAACTCCTTCAACACCAGCGCCTTCGATTCCCACGACTAATTGCTGGTCATCATCAATGGCCAAAATTTCACCATTAACAACATCACCAACGTTTACCTGCTTAATATTATCGAGAGCGGCTAATAAATCTTTGTTTGCATTAGTATCGTTTTCACTCATCAAACATTTCCTCCTTGCAACAACTCTAATTGCTATTTTATCTTAGTTGGAAATAAAATACCAGTTAATCGGCTTTATTATTTGAAAGTTGTTGAATTTTATTTTCGATTAATTGCGAAATTGCCGCAACCACGTCATCAATCGACATTGAAGTGGTATCAATTTCAAAAGCATCAGATGCTTTTTTTAATGGGGATATCTTTCGATGGGAATCCTTATAATCCCGTTCCTTAATATCTTTTTTAAGTTTATTGAGACTAACCGAAATTCCCTTTGCTTGATCCTCTTTATATCTCCGCTCAGCTCGCTCCGTAACACTGGCAATTAAAAAGACCTTTACATCTGCCTTTGGTAGAACCGTCGTGCCAATGTCTCTACCATCCATAACGATTCCACCATCTTTTGCCAAATCCTGTTGTCTTTTAACTAATTCGAAACGAATTGATCCAAGTGCTGAAACTGCTGAAACATTGCTAGTTACCTGAGGACTGCGAATATCATTTGTAACTTCTTTACCGTCAACAAAGACCTTTTGAACTGGATCACCCGGTTCAAAAGTAATCGTGGTTTTTTTTAAAAGATCAAGAAGGGTCTTCTCATCATTTAAATCTAATCCTAGTCTAATTGCTTTTAACGTAATTGATCGATACATTGCACCGGTATCACAATATATGTAATGAAATTTTTTTGCAACTAGTTTAGCTACCGTGCTTTTACCCGCTGAAGCAGGTCCATCGATTGCAACTTGTAAGCCGTTCTTACCCAAATGTAATCAATCCTTATCATTTATTTGTAATTATTTAACCCTTAAACTTTGTCCTGGATGAATCTGGCTGGATGAACTAAGTCCATTTAATTTTAATAACTGTTGCATACTAATACCCGCATTAGTAGCTACGCGATAAACTCCCTGACCTTTTTGAACCTTAACGTAATCATTACTACCAGCATTATCAGTGCCATTCGTTGTTTGGGCTGGTTTTTGTTGCTGCGAGTTATTAGCAGTAGATGATGAATCACTACTTGGAGTCGTACTACTTTGGTTACTTCCCGTTTCGTTTTGAACGGATGAAGATGAAGCCTCTTCAGATCCAGCATCAGATGAAACAGTATTATCATTTGTAGTATCCTCACTTTGAACACTACCTGAGTTTGCTTTCGGTTTCTTTGATTTCTGATCTTTATTCTTTTTGAGTTTTTCGTGGTGCATCTTACTACTCTGAGTCTTTTCACTGGTACTCCCATTTCCAACCGCACGTTCCTTAGAAAGCCCAAAAACAAGTGCAATAAGGGCAATAATTACAATAACAGAAACCAGCATAATCACGACTAATGAATTACTACGGTGGTGCTTACGGTACTCTGTCCTTGAAAGATTTCCATCTGGATCGGTGTCGTCTGAAAATGAATCATCCCATGGATCATTTTTTTTGTTATCTTTATGTTTGTCGTCCCTCATAAATACATCCCTCCAAAACTTCTATGGCGATTATATCATTTTTTGCGCCTAATTATTATTAAAAAAGTTTGTCCAAAATCTCATACCAAGTACCAATTGAATTGGACTTTTCACTATTAACGTCTTTTAACAAACCAAGACTCATTAAATCAAACTTTTCACTTCCAAAGTCACAACAATCATCAGTGTGGTCATCAAAGTTCACATCAAATAAAGAAAGCAGAAGTTTTCGCCGACAGCCAGTATGATTAATGTACCAGACAACTTGCTTTAAACTTTGATCCTTTTTAAGGGTGACCTCAGAAAAAATCTGTTTGACGTCATCATTACCATACTCATGATTTAAATAGAACTGAAGGAGTCTCTTATTCTGCTCACTCATTTTAGCTTTGGGATTTGAAAAGAAATTATCAATCTGTTGATCATTAGGAATGGACCTAACAATTAAGCTCTGTGCAATTTGTTCATCACCATTAGAGTAAAGTAACACTGCGATACTCTGTTTACCGTCTCTTCCAGCTCTGCCAATTTCTTGAACATAACTTTCCATATCAGTCGGCATATGATAATGGACTACAAATCGGATGTCTGATTTGTCAATCCCCATTCCAAAGGCGCTTGTTGCACAGATGACCTGAAGCTCATTATCCATAAACTGATGCTGAATCCGATACCGATCATCGTTACTAAGACCGGCATGATAAGCTGCCACTTTGATATCAGTTTGTTCTCTAAGTTTCAAAGCAACTTTCGAAGCCTTATCTCGGCTAGAGAAATAAATTATACCGGGATACTTGAGTTTCTCAATTAAATTAAAAAGATAGGCTTGCTTATCTTTTTCACTTGAACTTTTATGAACCGCAAGAAAAATGTTAGGCCGATCCACATTTTCAATTATTTCTTGAACGTCAGTTAACTTCAAATAATTAATGATATCTCTTTGAACTTTTTTTGAAGCAGTTGCCGTTAGCATTAGCGTTTGCGGATGTCCTAACGTACGAATCACCTGTCTTAATGACAGGTAATCAGGACGAAAATCAAGCCCCCACTTAGAGATACAATGTGCTTCATCAATCACCAATAAGCCAATTTTCAATTGCTTAATGCGGTTAAGCACATCAGAATTAGATAATAGTTCTGGCGAAACAAAAATATAACGAAACTGATCAAGATGATTCAATAGCCGGTGTCGCTTCGACCAATCGTTCATTGAATTTAAAGCACACACCCGCTTTTCTCCCATAAAGTTCATCCGACCAACCTGATCTTCCATAAGAGAAATAAGTGGCGAGACAATCACAACCGGCCGCTTAATTAAATACCCATATAACTGGTATATTAATGATTTACCTGCCCCAGTTGGCATGACTGAAAGAACATTTGCGCCATTTAATAGTGCAGAAATGGTCTTATCTTGACCAGGCTTAAAATCACTAAAGCCAAACTTATTTTTTAATATTTGTTTAGCAAGTTTCATCTTGTTCATTATTAATTCCCTGTTTTGTCTGTTTGATTTCAAGTAATCTAAATTGAAAAAAACTAAACTGCTCTAAAACATCAGTTGGTAATTGATGATAGTCCCAGTCATCAACGTCCGTTCCAAGTAGAATACGCCTAACTTTTCTTTCCATTTGAAGGGAAATGAAATTTCGATAAGGAAACTTGTCATAATCAACGTAAATTGCAACTTCCAGAAGATGTTCTAGGACAGTTGACTCTCGTAGATTTCGCAGTTGTTCAACCTTTTTTATATTACCCAATCGTTCATATTCATCAAAAGTCCTTTTAGCACTACCAGAAATTGGATTTTTGAAAAGACCATTAAGTAATGGAACCATTACAAATTGATCACTTTGCTCAACAAAGTTCGCCAATTTTGCATAATTGATAAAATCAGCAATATAACTTTTGACTAACGATTGGTTTAAATTATGTGCAATCTGCTGGATTGTGAATCCATTAGTACTAAATCCAACTAATCCTTGAGCAAATAAATCAGCGTCATTTAGATCGAGTAAGGATAAAAATCGTTTCAACTCTTTCTTTAAATCTGTGCCAACTTGCTTGCGATCAATCAGTCGATAATATTTTTTAATAAAATCTTTATTCACTCCATCAACATTGACTGGATAATAGTGTCTAACGTTATGGACATGCTCTGAGATAATCTGAACAAACAACTGAAATCGTTGCTTAAAACTAACTAAATCAATCCTTTGAAAAGTATGTAATGAAAAAGAAAGATTAGAATCATCAATCATTTTAACTAATTCTTCTCTTTCTTTTTCTCCTTCAGACGTTAATTTAAACTGACCATGTTCAACTTCTTCCAGCAAGTTCGCACTAATCAGAGACTTAACATCTAATTCGTTTTTATTAAAATATCGTCCAACTCCAAGAAGGTCTAAAAGACCATATCTCATCGCCCAGTATAAGGTGGCTACCGTTTTCTTGCCTAACAGTAAGTTTTCAATTAATCGAGCCCTTCGTTTTTGGGTTGCACTAAAAACGAAAAGACCAAGAGCTTCATTTGTATTATTAATCATTTTTGATAAGATCGCTTATTAATCCATTTCTGCATTTGTTTTGCAATAATCACAAAAATCAATCCAATCACAATACCCTTGATTAAGTTAAAGGGAACCACTCCGTAAAGAATCGTTTTGGCAAGCGAAAAATCTAACTTTAAATTTGTTAGTTTCACATACAGTGGAGTACTAATGAACAAATTGGTAATACTCATGACAATTGTTAACGCCAGCGTTTCAACCAAAACAATCAAAAAGTCAATCCAGTGACTTTTAAATAAATATTTTCTCAAAAAGTAAAACACCAAAATCATTGTTAATGAGGCTAAAAGAGAGGTGGTCAACCCAATTAACTCAAGTGGTGAAAAACCCATCACCATCCAGTAAATAAATAGTTTAAGTATCACAGCTTCAATGGCTGCACCCGGTCCCAATAATAACAAACAAATCAAAATTGGAATATCCGAAAAATCCAATTTCAAATAACTCATGTATGGGATGATTGGAAATGAAATCAACATTAACAAAAATGAGATCGCACCAATCACGGCAGTTATAGTAATTCTCTTAATTCGATCGTTTTTAGCTATCATCACAATTCCTCCAATTAAACGTTCTTCAAAGTCAATTAGGGTAAATTGCGCCATAAAAAAACTCATCTTCTTTATACCAGACTTTACTGTCGGCAATGGGATTTCACCATCTCAACCAATTTTCATTGGGTAGTGGGCTGTAACCACCGATTGGGAATTTCACCCGACCTTGAAGACGTTTTATTAATTATTTAGTTAAAGCATACAAATCTCGTATTTCTCTTTTTCGGAGCCTACGAAACTCACCAGGTCGTAAGTTTTCTAAACCAATCCCAGCAAACTCTTCCCGTTTTAATTTTTCAACAGGATGACCAACTGCTTTCAGCATATCTTTAACTTCATGATTCTTACCCTCGTGAATCGTCAAACGTAGCACCGAATTATTCTTTGAATTACCAGCCTTATAAATCACCTCAACTTCCGCGGGTGCACTCTTATACTTGCCATTAATTAAAACACCCTTTCGAATTTTATTCAACTCATTGTGATCGAGTTTCCCAATCACCTTAACTAAGTACGTCTTTTTTATTTCATATTTAGGATGAGTTAACTGGAAATCAAGCGTTCCGTCGTTAGTTAAAATAATTATCCCACTCGTATCATAATCTAATCGTCCAACCGGGTATATTCGTTCAGGAACCTTTTTAAAAAAGTTCAAAACGGTCTTTCGATCCCTTTCATCCCTCACAGAAGAAATTACCCCACGTGGCTTATACAGGGCAAAATATACTAGATCTTCTTTTCTTAACGATGTTCCATCCACCTCAATCTTGTCAGTGGGTTCAACTTTTATCCCTAACTGATTAACTATCTTACCATTAACCTTCACATGTCCAGTACTAATAAGTTCCTCAGACTTTCGTCTCGAAGCCACCCCATCATGCGCCATAACTTTTTGTAATCTTTCACTCATTTCGCTGATCCTCCAATGGTTTCATTTTATCATCAAACATCTGACCATAATCTTTTGGATCCGTTTCTGCGTCTAAAGCTGGTAAATCATTAATGCTTTTAAGGTTAAACGCATTTAAAAAAAGGTCGGTAGTAACATATAGCTTAGGTTTGCCCGGTTCATCAAGCTCACCCTTGATGGTAATTAAATTTTGTGCCAAAAGATTTCTAATTGAAATCAAACTATTTACGCCCCTCACCTCATCAACCTCAACGCGCGTTATTGGCTGTTTATATGCAATAATCGTAAGCGTCTCAAGTGCCGACTGCGTTAACAACTCTTCATCGGATTTAACAAACTTTTGAATTACTTTTGAATAATCCTTTTTAGTTGTCATATGGATAATGTCACCATTTTGTAAAATGCAGATGCCAAATCGATCACTTGAATAACGCTCACTCAACGAAGCAATACAGCTCCGAATGGTGGAATCATTTGCGGAAGTTAATTTTTTCAACCGTTCAATTGTCATTCCAGACTCTCCCGAAACATACAAGAGAGCTTCAATTTCTGCCATTAAATTCATTAATTAGATTTCCTTAATAAGATTTCTCCGTCATTACTGGTTTGCACAACCATAATACGATGATGTTTAACCATTTCCAAAAGTGCCAAAAAATCGGTCACTAATTCTTCTAAAGGAGAATTGGCCTCAAACAACTTGGAAAAATAGATTTCATGACTACTAGCTCCATTTATTCGTCTCATAATTACTTCACTTTGCTCATTAACGCTAAAATTCCATTCTGAAACTTGTTGAACTGGCGGTTTAGAAGTTAACTGATGTCGTTTAATGATCTTATTCCATGCTCGTTCCAGCAAGCTAATTTCAAACTCATTTTCACCAATCGCAATCTCCGACTTATTAAAAGAACGAATCCTAGAATGATAATGATTTCGTTCTACTTCTTTTTTTTGCAACTTTTTCGACGCTTTTTTATACCGATTATATTCAACCAACTGATCAACCAGATCGTCCCGTGGATCATCATCTAATTCATCATCAGTTTCTTTAGCTAACAACATTTTAGATTTAATTCGCATCAAATTAGCCGCCATTACAAAGAAATCACCAGCAATATCAAAATTTAAACGTTTCATTTTATTTAAATATTTAAAATATTGATCAGTAATATCCTTAATGTCAATATCATAAATATCCATCTTTGCTTGTTTGATTAGATGCAGTAAAAGCTCTAGTGGACCATCAAAGTCATTAACGTGAATCTGTAGATTGTCTCTGTTCATGACTTAACTCCCATTTACTAATGACATCTTGCGTATTAAACGTTCCCATGATTTTTTTGTCAGGATATTCATTTTCAACACTATCAAGAATTCGAAATTCATTAAAAATATTGTTAGCATCTGGCGTAAGGGTAATCCTTCTAACAACCACGTTTTTCGGGTTGATTTCAACTCCTACAATTCCAGCCCAATTTCCAAATCGATCCTTCCAAAGAAAAATGTCACGATTGTCAGCATTTCGATACCAATTCATTTCTTCCACAAGATGTTTCGTTTTATCGTTACTTTTAGAAAGTGACAACATCCCCATCACAATCTTTTCATAATCATTTCGATACCTGAATAGCATCGACATCACCTCAATTACTTGCTGTCATTACTCCATCTCATTTTATGCTCTTGGATGATATTTATCATACACCTGACTTAACCGCTCGTGGGAAATATGAGTGTAAATTTGCGTCGTGGAAATATCAGAATGTCCAAGTAATTCCTGCACAGTTCTAAGATCGGCTCCATTTTCTAAAATGTGCGTTGCAAAAGAATGTCGTAATGTATGTGGAGTAACGTTCTTTTTAATGCCAGCTAAACTAACGTAACGTTTAATCTTTTCCCAAATGCTTTGTCGACTAATTCGTCCACCATGCGCATTCAAAAAAACGTACGGAGATGTCCGGTGCTTAAGTAACTGTAATCGACTATCATTTAAATACTTAAATAGCCAATTCTGAGCAACTTCTCCAATTGGAACAATTCGTTCCTTATCTCCCTTTCCAATGGTCTGAATCAGATTCATTTCTAAATGAAGATCGGATAACTTTAAATTAATCAATTCAGATACTCGAAGCCCAGTAGCATACATCACTTCTAAAATGGTTCGATCTCTTACCCCATACTTGGTGTTCACATCCGGCATTTTAAGTAATCGATCAACTTCATTAACGGATAAAACATCGGGTAAGTGCTTGCCCTTTTTAGGAGTATCAATCTTGTTCATGGGGTTCTTTTTAATCACCTTAAATTCCATTAAATATTGAAAAAATTTACGAAGCGTTGATACAAATCGAATGATTGTATTACGAGACTTACCACTATTTTTCATTGTTTCCATGTAATTTAAAATTGCATACTGGTCGACATCTTTAAACGAACTGATGTGATTTTTTTTTAAATCCAACTCAAATTCCCTTAAATCTTGTCGATAACTTTTAATGGTATTGTCAGATAATCCTCTTTCTACTAGTAAATAGTGGAGATAATCTTCAATTTGATCATTCACTTACTTTCATCTCGTTTCAGTTAATTTAATTCCATCTGGGGTTTCGGAAATAACATGAGCCTTTAATAAATGCCCCAGGGCTCGTTTAAACTGAGATTTGCTGATTCCAAAGTAATCCTTAATTACTTGAGGGTCACTTTTATCGTTATAAGGTAATTCATTATTAGGCTTATGCTCAAGAATTGTCTGAATCATCTTGGCGTCCTCACCAATCACTTCATAAGATCGTGGTCTAAGTGATAAATAAAGCGTTTTATTGGGTCGGATTCCAATAATCCTAGCGTTTACTTTCTCTCCTAGTCGTGGTTGTTCTTCCTCTTCTGATTTGTCAATGAACCCTAAATTATAGTGATCCGTTATTACTTGCGTTCCCATCAGTTTAGGGTTAATGACCCAAGCGTTAACATCCCGATTTTTCAATTTTGGATCATTAACTGGCTGAGAAATTGCTTTATATATCTGGGGGTCAGCTAATTTACCCCAGATTCGATTCTTACTATCCTTTTTTAAAGCAATTAAAAGTTGGTCACCAACTTCTGGCCATAATGACTTAATATCCGGCAAATCATCAAGAGAAACAGCAACATCCTTATCTGGTAAACCGATGTCAACAAAGATTCCCAATCCAAATTTAATTCCAACCACTTTTCCCCATGCATAGCTGTCAATTCCAACATCCGGAACGTTTCGCGTGATTTTCATTTGATGCTTTTCATTTTCGTAGACAAATCCTTTAAAATTTCCACCTAATTTAATTGGCTTTTTTAACTCGCCCTTGTTTAAAGAATAGGTAATTCCGTTATTTTGAATGAAATACTCCTTATCGTTTTCATCAGTGACTTTTCCCGTAATTACGGTTCCCAAATCTTCATTCATATTAATTCTCCATCCCAGTGCTTTTAATGAATATTATACCAAATAAAAAAAGCATCCGATAATAATCGGGTGCTTCATTCTTAATAATTATTATTTAGCTTTTGATTGGTTACCAGCGTAAACAACACCGCGACGACCATCAACAGTAACTAATTGACCATCTTTGATGTTTTCAACTGCATCAGTAGCACCAACAATTACTGGAATATTAAGTGATATACCAACGACAGCAGCGTATGAGGTCAAACCACCGTTTTCAACCACGATTGCACTTGACTTCTTCATTGCTGGTAAGTAGTCCTTGTTTGTATCCTTAACAACTAGAACGCCACCATCAACGGCTTTATCGTTAGCTTCCTTAGCATCTTTAGCAACTACTGTCTTGCCAATGACAGTTTCACCACCAACACCTTGACCTTGAGCTAATTTAGTACCAATCAACTTAACACGAATTGTGTTAGTAGTCCCTTGATCACCTAATGGTACACCTGAAGTAATCAAGATCATGTCGCCTTCCTTAGCGAGTCCAGTTTCAACTGACTTTTTAGCAGCCAATTCGAACATTTCATCTGGATTTGATGGTTTATCAACTAAGATGGGTTGAACACCATAGTTAACCGTCAATCCACGACGAACACGATCGTTAAACGTTAAAGCAAGAATATCAGCGTCTGGATGATATTTTGAAATCATTCTTGCAGTGTAACCTGAACCAGTTGCAGCTACAATCGTGTGAATTCCCATATCCTTAGCAATCCGTGCAACTGCTTCACCAAGTGACTCAGTGACGTCACCAGTACCGAACTTAGGACGTGGAGTACCAAATTCAAAGAAGTGTTTGTCAGCTTCGATATCAATCTTGCTCATCATTGCAACTGACTTAACTGGGTAATCACCGTTAGCACTTTCACCTGAAAGCATAGTTGCATCAGTACCATCATAAACAGCATTAGCAACATCAGATACTTCGGCACGAGTAGGTCTTGGTTCTTCTTGCATGGAATCAAGCATTTGAGTAGCAGTGATAACTGGTTTACCTAAATCATTACAGATCTTGATTAAATGTTTTTGAACGGTTGGGACATTTTCTGGTGGAATTTCAACTCCCATGTCACCTCTGGCAACCATCAAACCATCAGATACTTTGATGATTTCGTTAAAGTTGTCGATTCCTTCTTGTGATTCAATCTTAGGAAAAATTTGAACGTCTTCCATATTCTTGCTTTCAAGTAAGGCACGGATATCTAGGACATCTTGTGGCTTTCTAACAAATGAAGCAGAGATATAGTTAATACCATGGTCACATCCGAAAAGGATATCATCAGTATCTTTTTCAGTAATACCAGGTAAGTTAATTGAAACTCCTGGAGCATTAACACCCTTACGTGAGCCCAAGACCCCGTTATTTTGGGCAGTAACCACTAACTCTTTGTTGGCATCATCTTTTTTGTCAATCTTGGTATCCAAAAGACCGTCATCAAACAGAACGTGTCCGCCAACTTTAACGTCGTCATACAAGCCTGGGTAAGAAACAGCAATCTTGTCTTTGGTTCCCTCAAGGTTCCCATCCATTGAAATTCTAAATTGATCACCAGTGTGGTATTCAATCTTTCCGTCTTTTTGTACCGTGGTTCTGATTTCAGCACCCTTAGTATCTAAGACAATTCCAACAACCTTACCAGTTTTCTTTTCCGCTTCTTTCACTTTATTCATACGGTCTAAATGTTCCGCATGGTCTCCGTGTGAAAAATTGAAACGAAAAACGTTTGCTCCTGCTTCAATAAGCTTAGTGATGGTATCAACATCAGTACTTGCAGGACCAAGTGTACTTACGATCTTTGTTCTCTTCATAAGTAAAGCCTCTCCTTTTTGCATGGCACACATCTGCGTACCAAGCCTTATTTGATTTCAAGTGTATTGTATCACTTTTTATAAGGATTGTCGTTAGTTTCACAGGCAAAATTTATCATTGTGTAACAACGTTTCCCACTCCTAAAATGTCGCGTAAATCATGCATTAAATCAGAATTAATGGCCACGTTATATGCTTTATCTAATAGTTGCTTTCGATCATCGGAAGCTCGATAAAGCAAAATTGGTGTTGAACCAGGATATCTTTTTATTATCCGGATTAAATCTTGATAGATTGAATCTCGATCATGATCTAACGCAATCTTTAAATAAAGCTTTTTTTGATGATCAACTTTTTTTAAAGACTGATGAACGACATTAGCAGCTGGTTCAATTGAATTTGCCACTAATTGAAGTCCCCGTTGAACCTCAATGTTTCCAGACACCAAAACCACTATTCCACTTTTTATCCATCCACTAATTTTAGCGTAAAGATTAGGAAAAATGGTCACATCAATATCACCAAACTGATCATTACCATCTATGAAAGCCATAAGTTGCCCTTTTTTCGTTCGGATCGTCTTTACATGAGATACAAACAAAATCATTTTCACGTTTTTACTGGGCTCATGAATATCATTAGTAGTTAAAGCATGCACTTGTTCTTGTAAATCAGTATAGTGACCAACTGGATGCCCGGTTAAATAAGTTCCAAGGTACTCATTTTCCTTGTTTAGTTTCTCCCAATCAGAAAAATCATCAGTTCTTTTAATTTTGGGAGCCAACGCTTGAATTAATTCAATTGAGTTTCCACTTAATTCAGTAGAACTAATAAATTCTGGAATGGCATTAATTAATTCTTTTCGGTTATACCCAAAACCATCAAGCGCCCCTGAATAAGCAAGTGCATTTAAAAGATCAATTTTTCTAAACCTGGGATCGATTCGACTGATTAATTCCTGTAAATCATGAAAATTACCATTTTGTTTTCGTTCTTCCTCAACATTCTTAATAAAATCGGTTCGTAATCCTTTGATGGTACGAAGTCCAAACCTGATTTTACCATCCTGATAAGTATAAACATCTTTACTCTCATTGATATCAGGACGCTCAACTTGAATATCTGATTCTTTGGCTTCTTGAACGTAATTCTTGGTCTTACGTGAATTACCGATCACCGAATTTAGCAACGATGTAAAAAATGGACCAGGAAAATGAACTTTTAAATAGGCCAACTGAAACGCCATTTTGCTATATGCAACTGCGTGAGACTTATTAAATCCATAGTCGGCAAATCGTTCCATATAGTCAAACGTTGTCTTTGAAACGTCTTTAGAATATCCTTTTTTACTAGCGCCATCAATGAACTGGATCTTCATGTTATCCATTTCTTTTTTATGCTTTTTGCTCATCGCACGGCGCAAAATATCAGCTTGTCCCAGTGTAAAACCACCCATTGCCGATGCAAGTTGCATAACTTGTTCCTGATAAACAATAATGCCAAAGGTTGAACCCAAAATGTTTTTAATGGTTTCATTTGGATAGTTAACCGTCTGAGTCCCATTCTTTCTGGCAATAAACATATCAATATTCTTAATGGGACCGGGTCGATACAAAGCATTCACGGCTGCCACCATATCAAAATCATTTGGTTTTAATTTACGTAACACGTTTTGAATCCCAGATGATTCAAATTGAAAAACCCCATTAGTCTTACCAGATTGAAAAAGCTTCAAAGTATCCTGATCATTTAAATTGATGTCAGTTATTTCAAAATTACGATCAACTTTTGAATGAATAATTTCTAAAATGTTAGCCATTGTAGAGAGGTTTCTCAAACCCAAAAAATCAATCTTTAAGAGCCCCACGCTTTCAACATAATACTTGGAGTACTGGGTCATCAACAATCCATCATTTCCGGATTGAAGTGGAGCACGATCAACGATGGGATCTTCACTTAAAATTAAACCAGCAGCGTGAGTGGAAAAATGGCGTGGTAGTCCCTCTAGTTTTTCAGCAATATCAAATAGCAACCGATTGGTTTTACTATCAGCTAATAAATTTCTTAATTTCTGTGATTCTGATTCGGCCTTAGCCAGGGATTCATGAAGCTGATTTGGAATTGCAGATGACCACTTTGCCATTTGAGTTGGAGTCATTCCAAATACCCTGCCAACATCTCGAAGAGCTTGTTTGGCAGCTAACGTTCCAAAAGTCACAATTTGAGCAACATGTTCATTTCCATATTTTTGATGAACATACTGTAAAATATCATCACGCCGATTATCGGGAATATCTAAATCAATATCCGGCATCTGTGCTCGTTCTTCGTTTAAAAATCGTTCAAATAGCAAATTATACTTAATCGGATCCACATCGGTAATTTTTAAAGTGTACGCAACTAATGATCCCGCTGAAGATCCCCGACCAGGTCCAGTTATAATTCCTTGGTGATGAGCAAAATTTAAAACATCCCATACAATCAAGAAATAATCATCAAATCCCATCCGATTAATAACTTTTAGTTCAGAATCTAACCGGTCCTGATACTCACTACGATTAAGATGCGATTGATCCTTCAATCTTTCCTTTAAACCAAGTTCACATAATTGACGTAAATAGTCCTTTGAAGAAAGATTATCTGGAGCTTTAAACGTCGGTAGTTTAGGTTGCTCTTTGGGAATCGCTACGTCAACTTCATCAACCATTTTCTGGTTATTTAAAACCGCTTGATCAAGCCCTAGATTGTGATACTGAGTCTCAATATTATGACGATCCTTCAACCATTTTGTTCCAACCTGGTGCCGTTCTTCCATTGGATTTTTGATCACATCACCAGTTCCAATCGACTTTAAAACTTCATTTGAAAAATAATCATCTGCGTCAAGATATTCAACCGAATTAAGCGCCACTAAATCAACATCAGCTTGGACCCCTAGGTTCTTAAGCTCATTTATAATTATCTTAGTTCGATTTAAGCTAATTCCAACTTTTACTGCATTTGAATCGCTAACGCTCTTTACTTTAGCAATTAAGGTTTTAACCTCGCTCATTCTTCCTACTTCAATTAGTTTATTTAACTCACTATTCTCTGGAAAAATGACAAATAGATGGTGGAGTTTATCCTTGATTTTTTCAATAACATTAGTTTGATCATTACTCATCAAAAGTGATGAAATTTTCATCAAATTCTTGTACCCATCCTGATCTTTAGCAATCAAAATCAATTCGGACTTGTTTTCTTTAAAAAACATCCCGTCCAAAACTGCCGTTAAACCAATAATTGGCTTAATACCCTGCTTTTTTGCCTCATTATAAAAAGCTACCGACCCATACATCACATTCCGATCAGTTAGAGCCACACTTTGATAACCACGCGCACGAGCTTTTTCAATTAACTTAGGAACCGTATTGGTACTTTGAAGCAAACTATACGATGTGATGTTTTGTAACGGATTGTATCCCAAAATTTGTCATCTCCTTTCTTAATTCATATTCATTATAGCAAATGGACCCGATAAATTTTATTCGAAGTTTGTAATTGATTTTTTCTACTGTAGTGATAAACTACTGGTATTGAGAGGTGTTAATTATGAAGACGTTTGCTGCTAACTTAACTGGTGCTTTCTGGGGATTTGTATATGGCGAAATTATTGGTTATATTGGATCGGCCTTGGTTGGCGCACCTTATAATTGGATTCAAGTTGGAGTAATCGGCGCTGTTGTTGCCCTTATTGCCTTCAACGGAATTAAACTAATTAGTCGTTAATTAGAAATAAAAATAACCTGCAGGTTCAACCTGCAGGTTATTTTTTTAGTCTTTTGAAACATCCTCTGAAATCTTAATAATTAAATCGACAGCCTTTTCCATCGTTTGAAGCGACACATATTCAAAGCGGCCATGCATGTTTTCTGGTCCAGCAAATAGGTTGGGAGTTGGAATCCCAAGAAAAGAAATCTTAGAACCATCAGTACCACCACGAACCGGATAAATATTTGGCTTAATGTTAACTTCATTCATGGCATCCTTAGCAATGTTGACGGGTGTCATATCTTTCTTAATGATTTCCGCCATGTTGTAATATTCATCATGCATCTCAAGTTCAACTCTCCCATCACCATATTTATCATTAAACTTATTAACTAAGTTTTGAATGAATTGCTTGCGTTCGTTGAACTTACTCTTATCATGATCACGAATGATGTAATCTAATTTAGCATGATCAGTTACCCCATCAATCGCAAGCAGATAATAAAAGCCCTGACGATCTTTGGTATTTTCCGGTCGTTGGTCCTTTGGTAATTGATTATGAAAATCAATTGCAAGCTGAGAGGCATTTACCATCACACCATAGGCGTCACCAGGATGAACATCAGTTCCGTTGAATTTTATTGTGGCAGACGCCGCATTAAACGTTTCGTACTCTAAGTCTCCAAGTGGACCACCATCAACCGTGTATGCAAAATCAGCACCAAAATCAGTAACGTCAAATTGATCGGCTCCGGTACCAATCTCCTCATCTGGTCCAAACCCAACTACGATATCGCCATGCTTAATTTCGGGATGATCAACTAAGTATTTCATTGCCGTCATAATTTCAGCCACTCCCGCCTTATCGTCAGCTCCTAAGAGAGTTGAACCATCGGTAGTAATTAAAGTTTGACCAGCATACTTTTTAAGGGTTGGGAATACGCTCGGATCCAGCTGGTATTTGCCATCTTTATCAAGTTTAATAATCGATTTTCCATCGTAATTTTTAACTACTTGTGAATTGACGTGTTCTGAATTAAAGTCTGCAGTGTCTATATGAGAGATAAATCCAATCTTAGGAACTTTTTGCTTAACATTACTTGGTAAATCAGCAAAAACATAACCACTTTTTTCATTGGTTCGTACGTTTTCCATTCCAATATCCTTTAATTCATAAGAAAGTTCGTTTAAAAAATCAACTTCTTTAGGATCAGACGGAATTGTGTCAGAATTCGGATTAGATCTCGTATTCACCTTCACATATTTCAAAAAGCGATCCAGTAACTGCTTGCTATCAGCCATAACTATTCCTCCTATATAAACTCAAACGGATCCGTGTTTAGTTGCGATGCAAATACATTGATATCCCAACGATTTTCATCAGACCAGCGCGTAAACATTTCAGCTAACTTATTTTTACATATACTTTCAATATGGTGCCCGAGATCAATCGCAGACAGACCACTTGAAAGCATCTCTTGAGAAGTATGATAATACAAATCGCCAGTAATATAAACTTGAACGCCTTGTTCAATCGCTTGTCGATAGAACTTGCCACCGTCTCCACCTAAGATAGCAATCCGCTTAACACGCTGCTGATCATCATTTGTTACTATTCGTAAACCGCTAATTCCAAACACTTGTTTACATAGTCGACCTAAATCAATGATTTTCATTGATTGTTTCAAGTTGCCAACGCGTCCCATCGAATAATTAGTAGGAAAACCATTAGTATCCAAATGAGGTACCATTCCAACGGTATTTTGAAGACCGATCGCATCTGCTAGCCAGTCATTCATTCCACCATTTGTATTATCCAAGTTCGTATGAGCCGCATAAACGGTAATATTATGTTTCAAAATATTAGCGTACATTTGATTTTGGGGATCAGCTAAATCTAAATTCTTTGCAGGATGAAACATCACGGGATGATGGGCAAAAATAAAATCAACGTTCTTGTTGATCGCTTCATCAACCACTTCAGGTCTAACGTCTAAAGTGGTCATGACGTTTTTAATACTTCGCTTTTTAGAACCAATTTGAAATCCAGTTGGGTCTTTTGGTTCAGCAAGTGAAAGTGGTGCGAATCGTTCAAATCTAGTAATTAAGTCATTAACGGTTGTCATCTAAAATCTCCTCTAATTCTTCGTTAATCTTTTGGATGTGTTGAATTTTTTCAAGAGGTGGATTAGTAGCATTATGCAGATTATCCAAAACAATCTTATTTTTCCGCATCCGATCAGTCCATTTTGCAATAAATGCTTGTTTTTGTTGTTTTAAAAGAATCGGTCCAAACCTTAGTTCCTGATTAGAATACTTAACCGGATTCGTTGATGGAGTTGCCAAGATCATTTCATAAAAATGACCAGCATCAAAAACAATGTTTTCAATATCAATCTTATACTGATTTGTAACTAACCAACTTCTTACTCGAATTTCATCAACGTTTGGTTGCAGAATTAGGGCCGTTTGTTTAGAAAGTTTCTCTTTGCCACGTTCAAGGATCTGAGTGATTAATTCACCACCCATCCCAGCAATCACAATTGCATTCACGTGGTCACTTGATTTAATCACATTAAGTCCATCTCCCAACCGGGTCACCATTTTATCACCTAAGTGTTGTTCTTTCATTTCCGATGTTGCGTTATGCAGTGGTCCAGGAGCAACCTCACCGGCAATCGCAAACTTAATCAAATTCCGTTTTAACAAATAAGCCGGAACATAAGCGTGATCCGAACCGATATCAGCTATTGTTGCCCCATTAGGAACTAAATCAGAAACTGCTTGTAAACGTGGCGATAACTTTTTTGCCGTCATCGTTTCCCTCCTAATCCAATAAAAAAGCAGCGATCCAGTTGGATCTCTGCCACACCTTTAATCTAAGAAATCTTTTAATTGTTTACTGCGTGATGGATGTCTCAGTTTTCTTAATGCTTTAGCTTCAATCTGTCGAATTCGTTCTCTAGTGACACCAAAGACTTTTCCAACCTCTTCTAAGGTTCGAGTTCTTCCATCATCTAACCCGAATCTAAGTCGTAAAACGTTCTCTTCACGGTCAGTTAACGTATCTAGGACACTTTCAAGTTGTTCTTTTAAAAGCTCATAAGCAGCATGATCAGCAGGACTAGTGGCATCTTCATCTTCAATAAAGTCACCTAAGTGGGAGTCATCTTCTTCACCAATTGGAGTTTCAAGTGAAACTGGTTCCTGAGCAATCTTAAGGATCTCTCTAACCTTTGAAGTTGGCATATCCATCTCAGCACCAATCTCAGATGGTAACGGTTCTCTGCCAAGGTCTTGGAGTAATTGACGCTGAATTCGAATCAGTTTATTGATGGTTTCAACCATATGAACGGGAATTCGAATGGTTCGAGCCTGATCCGCAATGGCTCGAGTAATTGCTTGTCTAATCCACCAAGTAGCGTACGTTGAAAACTTAAATCCCTTACGGTAATCAAACTTCTCAACGGCCTTCATTAAACCCATGTTCCCTTCTTGAATCAAATCAAGAAATTGCATGCCACGGCCAACGTAACGCTTGGCAATTGAAACAACTAATCGCAAGTTTGCTTCAGCTAATTCTTGTTTAGCTGTTTCATCACCCTGCTCGATTCTAAGAGCTAATTGTACCTCTTGATCAGCGGTAAGTAATGGAACTCGACCAATTTCCTTTAGGTACATTCTGACCGGATCATTAATTTTAACTCCCTTTGAACTGGAAGCATTTTTTAGTTCTTTTTGAGTAACTTTTTTAGCTGCTTTTAAAGCTCTGGGATCAGGTTCGCCACTTTCATCAACAATACTTATTCCTGAGTCTTCAACCTTTTCCATCAATTCGTTCATTTGTTTTTTATTTAAACTAAATGGAACCTGGAGTTCTTCCTCCAAGACCCCATAGGTGATGTGACCAACCTTCTTGTGCTTCTTTACAACGGCGTCAAAAACCTTCTTATATCCAGTTTTATCAAATTTTTCTTTACTCGTTGTCTTCTTTGCTCTAGTTGCCTTAGTTTTAGTCGTTTTCTTTGCAGTAGTCTTTTTAGTGCTCTTATTTTTAGGAGCACCGCTCTTTTTGGGAGCTGCTTTCGCAGTCTTATTTGTGGAATTTACTTCATTTTTCTTAATGTCTTTTTCTGCCATAAAAATTGCCTCCCATTACTGTATTCTTATTGATACTTCTTTTGCAGGTCCTGGTATTCTTTACCCAATTGGGCAGCCTTATCAGTATCACCAAGTTTAACTGCATCTAACATTTCTTGATACTTTGATTTAAGGGATACCCCACCAGTTAAAGCCTGCTTTATTATTTTAACACAATCGTCAACTTCTTTTTCACTTGGCTCATTAGATAAAGCAGCCATTTCAATATTAGCGAAAGTTGATTGCAAATCAGATTCCTTCAAAAAGTCACTAAATTCAGCAGGAACGTACTCGTCATGCGACTGAAAATAATGTTGTGCAAGTAAATAAATCGTTTGATACCCATCATGAACAAAACTAAAATCAGGATCATCGGTCACCTTTAGCCAAACATCATGATTATTCAACATTCGTGACAAAAGTAAGCGCTCCGCACTTTCAACTTTAGTAATCTTCTTTGGATTTCGATTCAAAACTTCAGGAGATGAGTCAGTCTTCAACCTACGAATTTGTTTTCTTTGCTGTTTATTGATGAAGGTCGAACGAATTTGTTTACATTGAACCGACAAAGCATTGATATCCAAGTCAAACTCATCAGCTAAATGTTTTAAATAAACACTACGTTCAACGGGTTTGTCAATTTTTGCAATCACATTAACAGCTTCATCTACATAATTTAGTTTTTCTTCATCATTACTTAAATCATACTGCGTTTTAAGAAAATGCAATTCAAAGGAAGTTGTGGTTTCTCGAGCACTTTTGATAGCATCTTTAAACTTGTCATTTCCATTTTTTCGTCGATACTCATCAGGATCAACCCCGTTAGGCATTTGAATCACGCCAACTTTAAACTTACCTTCACTACTTAAAAGGCTAATCGCTCGCTTAGTAGCCTTCTGTCCAGGTTCATCGCCATCATAACAAACGTATATCTGATTCGTTAACTGATTGAACTGATAAATTTGTTCGTTCGTCAAACTCGTTCCCATTGAAGCAACGCCGTTTTTAACCCCGGCCTGAAAAGCAGAAATAACGTCCATAAAACCCTCAAACAGAATTAAATTTTGCTCATTTCGAATACTAGACTTGGCAAGATCGAGATTATAAATAATCCTTCGTTTATTAAAGATGCTAGTTTCAGGACTATTTAAATATTTTGGAAGATCAGGATCTCGATGTAAGATTCTACCGGAAAATCCAATGGTCTTAGAATTAGGATCCCTGATAGGATACATGATCCGATTCGAAAATCGATCATTCAATTCACCACTCGAATTTTCAACAAACAATCCCGATTTTCGTAAAAGTTGAAAATCAGTTTTTTTGTTCTTAAAGAACGGTTTTAAGAGTCTTTGGCTAGGGGCAAATCCTAAGTTAAAAGTTTCAATCATTTCATCCGTTATTTTTCGTTCATGCAGATATTTTAATGCGGGAACTCCAAGCTCAGTGTTAACCAATACATGATGATAGAGTTTACTGGCTTCCTCATGAAGATTAATGAGGCTGTTCTTTTCTGAATTTACTGGATATTTACTATTATCATTTTGAACTGAGTCAGGAAGAGCAATTCCCTCATCTTCTGCCACAGCAATAACAGCTTCTGGAAAGGAAATTCCTTGCAAATCCATGAGGAATTTAAAAACATTTCCACCGCGTCCACAACTAAAACAATGAAAAATCTGTTTACTTTCTGACACAGAAAAGGATGGTGTTCTTTCCTCATGGAACGGACACAAACCGAATAAATTATTTCCTGACTTCTTTAGATTGACATACTTACTAACAACGTCAGTAATGTTGGTCTTACTTAAGACATCATCAATTACCGTTTCAGGAACTTTTGCCATGAGATCACCATCCTTTCTCGGAAATCTATTCTAATATTAATTTTTTTATTTAACAATTATTTCGTCGACATCAGCAAAGTGATCAATCATTCTTGCTAAATTAGTCAATTCTGCCAG
The DNA here is from genome assembly GCF_059901175.1 of Fructilactobacillus sp. X3R5C2. NCBI lineage: Bacteria > Bacillati > Bacillota > Bacilli > Lactobacillales > Lactobacillaceae > Fructilactobacillus > Fructilactobacillus sp. X3R5C2. Next base: position 156,573 of record NZ_JBWXVC010000002.1, on the reverse strand, counting down.
ACGATTATTGCGAACTTTCGTGTCGTCTGCCATTACCATGATTTTATCAAAATACTCATCAATGAGTGGCTTTAAAGAAGTTAATTCATTAAAAACTTGGTTAGCATTCAATTCATTAAAGTTTGGGCTGATAAGTTTGATTTTATCATTAAGGACTTTCTCTGAATCATTTTCAAACAACTTTTCATCAACTTTAACACTACCAGCTGGAAAATGACCTTTTTGAGCAATCCGAACCACTCGTGTCAGTGCCTCAATTGATTTTTTAAAATTAGGATCATCTTTATGATCATTTAATGTCATTGCGGTTTCAACGTTAAAGTAAATATCACTGTCAGTTGATCCCACCGCCGCATCAATTAGATCATAGCGAATATCTTTCGACTTGAGTTGTCGTTTAATTCTTTCTTTAATAAACGCAACCACGTCAGAAACAATCTTAGTTTGATCTACTTTTGGTAAGACCGCTTTAGCTTTCTCTTCAGCAATCACTTGATTCATTAATGGCATAAGTGGTACTCGCCACTTTTCACTAACAACAATTCTAACAATTCCAGCTGCCTGCCTTCTTAATGCATACGGATCATTTGAACCACTAGGAATCATATCTGCAGCAAAGAAGGTCATCACACTGTCAAGTTTATCTGCCACTGACAAAACAGCACCTACTTTAGTTTTGGGAAGTTCCCCGTCGGATGAAATGGGAAGATAATGTTCACGAATTGCAGTAGCAACTTCCGGATCTTCACCCGCAAGCAATGCGTATTTTTCACCCATTACTCCTTGTAATTCAGCAAACTCTCCAACCATCCCGGTAACTAAATCAAATTTATAAATTTCTGAGGCACGTTGTAAGTGTTTTAATTGAGTTTCATCTAATCCAACATTTTTCCCAATTATCTGGGAAATAACTTGAACGCGCTGCATCTTATCGTATTCAGAAGAAATCTTATCGTGAAAGCTAACTGTTTTGAGCTTATTAACATAATCGTCAATTGATTGCTGTTGATCCTCATTATAGAAGAAATCAGCATCATCAAGTCTAGCAGTCAAAACTTTCTCGTTTCCGGCAACTACGTTATCAAGATGATTCTCATCACCATTTCTAACGGAGACAAAATAAGGTAAAAGATTACCATCCTGATCTTCAACGTAGAAGAATCGTTGGTGGTTTCTCATTGAAGTAATCAATACTTCACGTGGAATTTTTAAGAAACGGTCGTCAAATTTTCCAGCAAAACTAGTTGGCCATTCCACTAAATTATTAACCTCTTCAAGAAGATCATTATCAATATTGACCTTCCAATTGTTCTTTTTCGCAATTGCTTCAATCTGTTTACGAATTAAATCTTTTCGCTTGTTAGCATCGGCAATCACGTGTTGGCTGGTTAAAGCTTCTTCATAATCATCGGCATTTTTTAACTCGACGTCTTTTCCAAGAAAGCGGTGTCCCCAGGTGGTCCGTCCAGAATGAACATCAACAATCTGCATTGGGATCACTTCATCGTCCAGTAAAGCCACAATCCATTTAATGGGGCGAATAAATTCAAACTTGTTGGTTCCCCACTTCATTAACGTTGGAAAAGTCATTGATTTTACAACATCATTAAGACCACTTAATACTTCTTGAACTGGTTTTCCCGCTACGTGTTTTTCAACAAAAGCATACTTAGTTCCCTTAACATCCTTAAAGACGATATCATCAGGCGTTAATCCTTGTCCTTTAGTAAAACCAATTGCCGCCTTACTCCAATTGCCATCTTTGTCCTTTGCAATCTTTTCGGCCGGACCTCGAACCTCTTTATCAACATCTGGTTGTTTGTTAACTAAGCCAGTAATTTGAATTGCCAGTCTTCTAGGAGTAGAGAACTTTTTAATTTGGTCATAAGAAATTCTTTGATCTTTTAAATACTGAGCCGCTTTTTCTGCCAATTGATTAACACTTGGCGTCACGACATGAGCGGGCATTTCTTCTAATCCAATCTCCAACAAAAATGTCTTAGCCATCTACTTATCCCCCTTGCCATCATGATGCTTTTTGTTTTTCTTCTTACTATTTTTTGAATCATCTTTTAAAAGCTCTTGTCGTTTTTGCTCATCCTTAATAAGTGGAAAACCACGCTTTTTACGCTCAGCAACAAATGCTTTGGCGATCGCGTGTGCCATTTTTCGAATTCGTGAAAGGTAACCAGCACGTTCAGTGACAGATACGGCTCCTCTTGCATCTAGTAGGTTAAAAGTATGACTACATTTCAAAATATAATCATAGGCTGGATGAACTAAGCCAAGTGATATTAATCGTTTAGCCTCTTTTTCGTAAGCATCAAACATTTGGTGCAACATTTTTTGGTCTGATTCTTCAAAACTATACTTAGAATGCTCATATTCGGGTTCTTTAAAAATATCACCGTACTTAACTCCGTTACCCCATTCCAGGTCAAAAACATTGTTGACGTCTTGAATGTACGAAGAAAGCCGTTCCAATCCATAGGTGATTTCAACCGCAACTGGATCCATAGTTAATCCACCGACAACCTGAAAATAAGTAAACTGAGTTACTTCCATGCCATCGAGCCATACTTCCCATCCAACACCGGCACATCCCATTGATGGATTTTCCCAGTTATCCTCAACAAACCGAATATCATGTTCAAGTGGATTAATTCCTAGTTGTTCAAGCGAATTAATGTACAATTCTTGGATGTTGTCCGGAGATGGCTTCATTAATACCTGAAACTGATGATGCTGATAAAGCCGATTAGGATTTTCTCCATACCTACCATCAGCTGGACGTCTTGATGGTTCAACGTAACAAACATTCCATGGCTCTGGTCCAATCGCACGCAAAAAAGTGTACGGACTCATTGTTCCCGCACCTTTCTCAGTATCATATGATTGCATCCGCATGCAACCAAGCGAACTCCAATATGACTCTAGAGTACTGATAATATCTTGGACTGATAGTTTTTCTGTCATTAACTTCTCCTCCTAATCAATAAGCAAATAAAAAAACCTATGCAAAAGTACAATGACTTTCACATAGGGACGATTTATTCGCGGTTCCACCCTACTTCTGAACTTAATCAGCAACTCGAGATTAAATGGCTCCGAAAGTGCCAATTTATACCCACATTAACCATTTCCCACTAACATGGTTTCACTGAAATGTGATAAGCATAAAACTTCCTTCATCAACACCAATTATTTAACTACTATAATTATAAAATTATCACACAAAACAGTCAACGGTTAACCATCAATTAAGGTTGATTTTCCAATTGTTCATCTGATCTAAAAATTTTTTACTCTTTAAATTTAGTCCAACAGAACTATCGTAAATTTTATCAATCACACTGCGAATTTTCTTTTTAGTTTTGCTATTAACCTGAATGTTACCGATTTTTTTCAGGTCAATCGCAGAAAACAAGCGAAGATAGTAAATTGTTTTTTGGTCGAGATGCATTCGATGAGGATCAAGATGAAAATGATCCTCACAAATAATTCCTCCATACTCTTCTGAATAATCAAACTTTTTATTGGTTTGATGACAAATAACACAGGATTTAAATTCAGGTGCTACCCCAAAAGCAGGAAGAAGTTGAATCTCAATGATATTGGTAATTACTTCAGCATCAAAACCACTGTTAATCATATTTAAAGCATAGTATAAACGATTAAACCAATCGTTTATCTTAACTCCCTCAGGAAATGCCGCATCCACTAACGTCATAATGTAAGTAGCATATGCATCTAAATAAATATCATTTGCAATCTGTTCAAAATGCTTAACCTCATTACCACTACTAATGTACGACAATCCTTCTGATTTGAGCGTGCCCTCGTACGTACCAAAGCTAAATGGCAAAATATCACCTGCCATTTTAAAGTTCGCTTTATTGGCTCCTCTAATAAAAAACATTTTGAGCCCAGCTTCTGCCGTCAAAAATTTCACCAACATATCGTGCTCGCGATAGTTCTTACGATACAATAAAATTCCATGAAAAGTTTGACTCCTTGGATTTACTGACAAAATATCACCTAGTAACTATCTTTTCGGTATCCTAATTGTCTTAAAGCTGATTCTTTTTCACGCCAACTTGGTTGAATTTTTACCCACAATTCAAGATAAACTTTGCTTCCAAGTAGAGTTTCAATCTCTTTTCTGGCCAATGTCCCAATCTTTTTCAGCATTCCACCATTCTTCCCAATCAAGATCCCGCGTTGGCCCTTTCGTTCAACAATAATATTAGCGTCAATATGAACGTTTCCATTATCTTGGGTCTTCATTTTTTCAACTTCAACTGCAACAGAATGTGGAATTTCTTGCCTCGTTAGTTCTAAAACTTTTTCGCGAATTAATTCGGAAACGATGAAACGTTCGGGATGATCGGTAATTTCATCGTCAGGATAATACTGCGGTCCTTCTGGCAACTTAGAAACCAACGTAGTCAGTAATTCATCAACATTGTTCCCTTGAAGAGCAGAAATAGGAAACACATCAGCCCATTTATAAGCTCGTTTGTACGTGTCCATGATTGGTAATAAACTGTTCGGATTGACTTCATCAATCTTATTGATAACTAAGTAAACCGGACAATCCACTTTTTTTAATTGATCGATGATGTAATTATCACCAGCACCACGAGTTTCAGTAGCACTAACCATAAAAAGGACTGCATCGACCTCCTTTAAAGAAGAGAGAGCAGCGTCGTCCATATAATCATCCAACTTGTTTTTTGGTTTATGAATTCCGGGAGTATCAATGAAAACAATTTGTGCATCATCAGTGGTATAAATTCCCTGAATTTTGTTACGAGTGGTTTGTGCCTTGTCAGACATAATCGCAACCTTTTGCCCAATCACTCGATTTAAAAAGGTTGATTTCCCAACATTTGGACGTCCTACAATTGCTACAAATCCTGACTTATACTGTGCCTTTTCTGCCATATTTTCCCCTTTAGCTCATTAAATCAATAATTTTTGGAACGAAAACAATTAAACCTACAATGATCGCAAAAATTGCCGTTAAAACAACGCCACCAGCCGCAACGTCTTTAATTACCTTAACTCGTTCGTCGTAATGATGGTCCGCCATAAAATCCATGATCCTCTCAACAACGGTGTTAAGAATCTCACCCACAAGAACTAAAATAATTGCGGTAAACAGCCACATAAATTGTTCCAAACTAATTTTCAAAAGAAAACCAATTATTAGGGTAATAATGGCACTAGTTATATCAAACTTAAAGTTTCGTTCATGAACAAAAACCCATTTAATGCCATCAAACGCATGTCCAAAAGCCTGAAATATATTTTTATTTTTCCCAGTCTGTTTATTATTTTGTGAGTCCATAAGAGTCCATAATCTTTCTTTGAAGTGGGAACATGATGGCTTCATCCTCAGGCTTCATATGGTCATAACCATTTAGATGCAAAAATCCATGTACAACTAAAAAACCAAGTTCTCGATCATTTGAATGATTTAAAAAATCAGCCTGTTCAGCAACTTTATCAACACACACAAAAATATCCCCAATATTTTCAGGAATATCTTTTTTCATTTCATCATTCATGATTACGGGAAAATCATCATCACTCTGATCTTCAATCGCAAAACTAATCACATCAGTGGCCCGATCTACACCACGGTAGTCCCGGTTAATTTCCTTGATGCGATCATTGTTGACCAAAGTAACCGACATTTCGGTATTATTTTTTAAATCAATATACTTAGCGGCATAATTTAGAATATCTCTAATCAAATCAATTTTTTTGGGGTCGACCCCATCCTTAGTTTGATCATATATTTCCAGATCCATATCTATTCCCCATTATCATTTTTTTCGTAGGCATTAATGATTTTAGCCACAACTGGATGTCTAACGACATCATCAGCACTAAAGTTTACAAAATTAATATCATCAATATTTCTCAGGATTTTAGGAGCGGTGACTAATCCACTCCGGATCCTTCCGTTTAAATCAATTTGAGAAATATCACCATTAACAATCATTTTAGAACCAAAACCCAACCGGGTTAGAAACATTTTCATCTGAGCATTAGTAGTGTTTTGAGCTTCGTCTAAAATAACAAAAGAATTATCGAGGGTCCGACCACGCATATAAGCTAATGGCGCAATTTCGATAACGCCACGATCCATTAGTCTTTCAGTGTGATCAGATCCAAGTGTCGAATTCAGTGCATCGTACAGTGGTCGTAAATATGGATCAACTTTTTCTTTTAGGTCGCCAGGTAAAAAGCCTAAACTCTCACCCGCTTCAACAGCTGGTCTGGTTAAAACAATCTTATCAACGTCACCCTTTTTTAAAGCGGCAACTGCCATTACAACTGCTAGATAAGTCTTTCCCGTCCCAGCAGGTCCGATTCCAAAGGTGACATCATTATGCTTGATGGACTGAACGTACTGGCGCTGCCCAAAATTCTTAACTCGAACTGGCTTCCCCTTATTATCCTTTAAAAGGACTTGATTATATAATTCTGGGAGAAAACCTAGAGTTCCTTTCTCAGCCATCTTCATTGCCGAAACAAAATCACTACCATTCAAAGTGATCCCAGAATGAACAAGTTCAAGCATTCCATTCAAAATATCAATGGTATTTTGAACCGCTTTCTGAGTGTCACCTTCAACCGTAATCTTACCACCAGAATGGCGAATAGAAGTTTCCATCCCCTGTTCTAGAATATCTAAAAAGGCATCTTGAGCTCCAAATAAAGCTGATTCATCATTTGGATTCTTTAACGTTAATTCTTTTTTAAATTCAAAATTATCTGTCAATCAAACAAGTTCCTTTCATATCAACTCAACTTTTACTTAAAATACTAGCATATAATTTGCCACTTACAAAGTAAAAGAACAAAAAGAACCCATTGACCATTCAATGAGTTCCCTTCTTAACTAAGCGCTTTATTAACAAGTTTATTAACAGTGTTACCATCGGCTTGTCCTTTAACTTTACCCATGACAGCACCCATTACCTTGCCAAAATCGCTCTTGTTTGACGCACCAAGTTGCTTAACCGTTTCATTAACAATTTTTTCAAGATCAGCTTCTGACATTTGCTTTGGGGCATAATTTTCAAGAATCTTTAGCTCATCTTCTTGCTGCTTCACCAAATCATCCCTGCCACCGTCTTTAAACTCGGCAATCGAATCTTTGTGTTGTTTAACTTCTCGATTAACAACAGCTGCTCCTTCACTATCAGAAAGATCATGACCTAATTTAATCTTTTCATTCATTAAGTTCGACTTAAGCATTCTGACAATTGTCAGCTTAGTCTTATCATGATTCTTCATTGCATCTTTTAGATCATTATTTAATTCATTTGATAAAGTCATATTGGACCTCTTTTCGTCAATATAAAAAACGCTCCTGATCAGGGGCGTTTAATATTAGAAGCTGCGACGCTTCTTTTTCTTATTGTTACGTTTACGAGCTGCTTCTGATTTTAATTTACGTTTTACGCTAGGTTTTTCGTAAAATTCACGTTTACGGAATTCCTGAAGGGTACCGCTTTTTGAAACCGTGCGCTTAAAGCGTCGAAGAGCATCATCAAGAGATTCGTTTTTACGAACGACAGTTTTTGACATGATAAAATCCCTCCCTCCGAGCTTAAATGATACCGTCTGTAATCCTTAACGGTCAATATTAATTATACATTATGGCACGGAGCCCGTCAACGAGTCTGAACAAGAAATATGATAAAATGTTAACAAAGTAGGAGGTAATATTATGGCAACTAATTTTAATGCATTTATCATTTCTGATTCAAGTGGTGCCACGGCAACTTCGATCGCCCGAACCGCTGCTTCACAATTTCCAGAAGCAAACGCTAATTTTAAACGATACCCATTTACTCAAACGCAATCCATGCTCGATGGAATACTCAAACTTGCTAAAAAACAGGACGCCATCATTTTTCACACTTTAGTTGATCCGGGCCTGAGTAAAATGGTATCTCAATTTGCACTAGAAAATAACCTGTATAGTTTTGACTGCATTCAAAAACCCATTCAAATCATTTCTAAAAAACTCCATGAATCGGCTGCAGAAGTACCTGGCCTAGTTCACAACTTAAATGAAGACTACTTCAAACGGATCTCAGCAATCGAATTTGCGGTAGCTAATGATGACGGAAAACGACCTAATGACCTCAAAAAAGCTGATATCGTTCTCTTAGGAATATCAAGAACATCTAAAACGCCATTATCGCTATACCTTGCCAATCAAAACTTCTTGGTAGCAAACGTCCCAATCGGTCCTACCATCCAATTACCAGAAGAGGTTTATCAGATCGACCACAATAAAATATTTGGTTTAACCAATTCAGTTACCAATCTAAAAAAGATTCGGCAAGAACGGATGATTGCTTATGGGTTAGACCCAAACACTCCATACTCGGACTCAAATCAAATAAAAAAAGAGCTTGACTATGCCAAGCAACTTTATCGAAAACTAAATTGTCTTCAAATTAACGTGTATAACAAGTCAATTGAAGAAACAGCTACCATCATAACTCAAAGTCTTAATATTAACGAACAAGATCATTAATCTTTTTAGCTTGATAATCTTCTTTAATATCCTCAATCATATCAGGATTAAACTTCTGTTCTTTTAACATTTTAATTTCATATTGATGAGGATTAATTTTAACATCCCCAATCTTAACAACCGGCGTCTCTAAAATCTTAGGAACTTGATCAAACTTGGGATACCGGGCTACATAATTTAAAGCATCAAATCCAATGGTCCCGAAACCAATGTTAGTATGACGGTCTTTATGGGATCCCATTGGATTTTTAGAATCATTTAAATGAATCACTTTGATTCGATTAATACCAATAACTTGATCGAACTCTTCCATAACCCCATCAAAATCATTTTTAATGTCATAACCAGCGTCGCTAGTATGACAGGTATCAAAGGTAACCGATAACTTATCATTCAAATTAACACCGTCAATAATCTCAGCAAGTTGTTCAAAAGTCGACCCGATTTCAGTCCCTTTTCCTGCCATTGTTTCAAGTGCAATTTGAATCTTTTGTTCTGGGGTGATTACTTCATTTAACCCTTTAATGATCTGCTTAATTCCGGCTTCAACGCCAGCACCAACATGTGCACCGGGATGCAAAACAATTTGATCAGCTCCCATTGCTTCAGATCGATCAATCTCTTGTTTAAGAAAATCAACCGCAAAGTGGAAACTTTGTGGCTTTTTTGTGTTACCTAAGTTAATGATGTAAGGTGCATGAACTACCACCTCACGTAAATCATGATCAGCCATGTAGTCGTGTGCTTGATCAATTTTAAGATTTGCAATCGGGGTCCTTTTTGAGCTCTGAGGAGCACCAGTGTATAACATAAAGACATTCTCACCATCGCGTTCGGCTTCTTTTGCGGATCCTAACATCATCTCTGGCTTTTTCATTGCAACATGTGAACCAATCAAAAATTCATCATTACTCATGTTTATCCCCCATTACTTTAACAACTTGATTAGAAGCATCTCCATGCTCCCAACTACAAAACTTACTATAAAATTTCTTCATTTTTTGATGATACCCAGCAAACTTACCATTTTCATTAAAATTAGACAACTCTTCATAAAAAGAATTTTGATTTTGAACAATTGGACCAGGAGCATCGCTTAGAAAATCAAAATAAAATCCACGTAGTTCATCCTTATAATGCTTTAAGTCGTAAGTATAAAACAACATTGGCCGTTTTAGATTGGCATAATCAAACATTACTGAAGAATAGTCAGTAATGAGTAAATCTGAAATTAAGTATAACTCATTAATATCACGATCAGCTTCAATGTAAACTCGCTTTTCATACCCAGAAATATCAATTTGGTCCTTGACTAAGTAATGCGGACGAATAATTAAAGTAGTGCCACTAGATACATGCTTAAAGAAACCTTTTAAAGAAAATGGTAACTCAAAGTTATAACTGCCCTTCTTTTGATAATCATCATCACGCCAAGTTGGTGCATACAAAATAACTTTAGAAGTCGAGTCACCAATAATTTTTTCTTTTAATTTTTTAATCTCAACTGAAGTATTTTTATGATATAAGACATCGTTTCTGGGATAACCAATTCGTAACGGAATATTTCTAAAATCAAAGGCGTGATCAAAGATTCGTTCTGAATACTGATTAGGCATAATTAAATAGTCCCACCGCTTGGCTTCTTTGACAAAATCATTATGGTATTGATTAGTGGAAATACCTGGAATCGCAACGTGTTTGATATCAATTCCTAATTTTTTTAACGGGGTTCCATGCCATGTTTGGATATAGGTGGTCCGCTTATTCTTTTTCCACCACTTCGGAAATCGGGAATTAAAAACCCAAAAGTCTGCCCTAGCAATGTGCCAAACCCACCTTGGAAAAAAACGCCGTAAAATCTTTATGTTGGGATACTTTTCGTGTAATTGTTTGTATTTGGAAGCTTTGACACCAAAATAGGCCTTTTTAGCATCATGAGGATGTTGCTTCACCCACGCAAGGTAAATGGCGGCTGGATTGTCGTTTATATCCCTACCATTAAAACTTTCAAACATTACTTCATTTTTTTTAGTTGGTAAACAAATAAACCCATCGTTTAAAACGATGAGCCCAGTGCGAATAGTCAACTTAATCCCATTAATTAACTTGTTTTTAATTTGTTTTCCATTCATGTTATTTTTACCTATACTAAATCAACAAAATGCGATCTAAATTTAAAGTGAAGATGAGATCCAATTAAAAAGAAAAATAACGTCATCAACCAAAAAATCACGGTTAACAGTGGCTTCTCCCAAAACCAGCTACTCGATAACATTGAATCCCGGAATCCTTGAACAATGTAAAAAAACGGATTCAACTCCAAAATTCTGATTAAAAATGGTGGGAATGACGCAGACGATTCAAAGTTAAATAGAACTCCTGAAATGTAGAATAGCATTCTCATAAACGATTGCAACATGACATGATAATCTCGGACCAAGACGGTAATGGTCGAATTAAAAATGCCAAAAGCAATTAACCAAGCAATCATGGCAATAAAGTAATAAATCCACTGGAACCAGAACAAACTCGGTCGAACTCCATAAAGATAACCAATTACAATTGAAAACGCCAACATTGTCCAAAAAGAACTCAAGTTACTGACTAACTTAATCGAAGGTAAAATGCTAATTGGAAACTTCATCTTTGAAACTAACCCAGCTCGTTGGTAAATACTCTTAGAAGCGTCTAGTGTAACTCGGTTCATAAAAAACCAAGGAGTAATCCCAATGACCATCCATGGGAGATAACTGCCGTTGTGTCCAGTACTACCTTTTAACCCCACACCAAAGACTAACCAGTAAATTGCAATTTGAATCAGCGGATAAAGATACTCCCAGACTAAGCCCAAATAATGACTTTGATACGTAGCCTTATCTTCATACTTTGAAATTCGAAAAATAATGCCCAAATTTTCAAATTGTTCCTTAAGTAAAGCCCAAACTTCCTTCAAGCTCAGCACTCTCCCTTTTCTGTTTATCTAATTATTTTGTAAAACATACTTTTTAATAACCCGTTCGGTTGCATACCCATCATTATAAGTGTTCCAGTGTTTATTAAAATTAGTAAAATCAATTTTTTGATTATCCACAATGGCTTTATTCAACTGATCAACCTTAGTGATTGGTTTAGATGGTAACCACTGTAAGAAATCCTTTTGAATTCCTGGGTCTTTTTCGTATTGTTCTAAATCAAACATAAAGAAAATCATTGATCGTGCTTGTGGCAATAAACTAAAATCAAAGGCAACTGAAGAATAGTCCGTTACGAGTGTGTCACAAACTGAAAGTAAATCAGACGTTGAAAGTTGATTATAAAAACGAATATTTTCGTTTGAAAACTTTCTAATACGTGCTTCCTGATCCCTGAGTAAGGGATGAAGTTTAACTACTGTAATCGCATTTGGATCGGCGGTCAATGCTTCGCCAATACTTTTTGGAGGTTCAAACTCTAAGCCATCCCGATATGTTGGAGCATACAAAATGACCCTTTTACCCTTTAATTCTGGAGCAACCTGATAAACACGATGTCTGGCAACTCTTCTCCAGCGTTCCTTAAACAATCGATCCGAACGTGGATAGCCTAAATATTTCATTTTACTAGGAACTTCATGATAACTGCGTTCAAAGATCTTTCCCATCGCTTTTGAAGCTACCACAAAGTCATCAAAATGATTGTACACACTTTGAAATCTAAGTCTATCGAAAAACGATCTTTTCTTGGTCGTGGGATCTTCCCATCCAAAACATTTAATGGCACCATCAGCATGCCACAATTGAACAATTCTCATCTTACTCTTTGGTCGTACTAAACCAGCCAAAAATGGGAAGTAATTATCACAGAACAAAACTCGAGCTGACATTAATTGAGGAACGGTAAATAACGCAAATTTAGCGTTTTCATTAAAGGGAATCGTCTTGATTCCAAATGCACTCAAATCAGTTGCTGCAGCTTCAATTTCGGGTTCGTATAATACGACTAATTCTTGTCCAATGGGCGTGTTAGTGGCAATTTGTTTAATCAACCTAAGGTTATTATCGAAACTCATAACATAATATATATTTTTCTTTGGTCGAAAATAAAAAATTGCGGAAACTATTTTAATTAACCATGTATACATGACTTTCACTTAAACCACCATTTTCAATAATTACAATGAGACATTATATCATAAAGAAAAAACCGGGACACTCTAACTTAATAAGCTATTTTCGCTTCTTTTCATAGAAATTCCCTAGTACCTTATCAACATCCACAACCACTCCAAATGAATCTGGATCAGATTCATTTAAAGCCGCTTCAAATTCGGTCATTTCATATCGTGAAATTGAGGTGAACAAAACCGACTTTTTTTTATGGTTATAGGCTCCCTCAGCATTATGAATAATCGTAATACCTCTCCTAAGGTGATTTTGAATACTATCAACCACCGTCTTAGGACGATCAGTAACTACCATTACTTGCACGATTTGTTGCCTTGTATATGCCAGATCCATCGCTTTCGCGTTAACTAGGACTCCAATTGCTGAATAAAAGGCATAGGGCCAACCATAAAAGAATCCCGCTGATAAGATGATAAAAGTATTGAATATCAAATTAATTGTCCCAATTGATTTACCGGTTTTACGTTGGATAACAATTCCTAAGATATCTAACCCACCAGTAGAAATCCCATTTTTAAGCGACAGACCCACTCCAAATCCGTTAATGGCACCACCAAAGATAGCACAAATCAATGGATCCGTTGTCAGAGTCAGTGGCCGTAATATTTTGATCATAACACTGGCAACCACAACGGAAACGAACGTAAACATGGTAAACTGATGACCAATTTGTTTCCAAGACAAAATAAACATTGGAATGTTCAGTAAGAAAAGTCCCAAAGCAGCTGAAATTGTAAATGGAAAATACCGTTCTGTAAGAGTATCCAATAGTTGTGCAAAACCGGTAACTCCTGAAGAATAAATGTGTCCGGGAGTCCAAAAGAAATTCATCGCAATTGAAACCATGATTCCGTACACGAAGGCGGTCGAGAACTTAGATATGTACTGATGTCGCTTTAAAATTTTTTGTACGTCGTCCATTTAAGTAGCCCCTGATCATTTAGAAATTCATAACTAGTATACCATTCCAAAATTTAAAAAAAATAAAAAGTTGTGGGGTTACCACAACTTTTAGCTAATATTTAATTATCCCTTTTATCAACTGAAATGCCTAATTCATCTAACTGTTTGTCAGAAACAGGTGTAGGAGCACCAGTCAATGGTTCAACTGCCTTTGAATTCTTAGGGAAGGCAATTACATCTCGAATATTACCACGATGTGCTAATAACCTAGCAAAACGATCTAATCCAATTGCCAAACCACCATGTGGTGGAAAACCATAATCCAATGCTCTAAGGAAATACCCAAATTGATTCTCCGCACTTTCCTTAGTAAATCCGAGGGCTTTAAACATCTTTTCTTGAAGATCACGGGTATGAATACGAATTGATCCTCCACCAAGCTCCAGTCCATTCAGAATAATATCATAACTTTGAGCATGCGCTTTGTGGGGATCTTCTCCATCATTTAGGTAATGTTCGTCACCTACATTTGGCATCGTAAATGGATGGTGAGCAGCAACCCAACGCCCAGCACCCTCATCATATTCAAATAGTGGCCAATCAACAATCCAAAGGAAATTATACTTGTCTTCTGGAATCATATTTAACTCATTGGCAATGGCAACCCGGAGATATCCTAAAGTATCAGCCACTACCTTACTCCGATCAGCAGCAAATAATAACAAGTCACCGTCTTTTGCCCCAGTGGCTTTTTTAATTTTACTTACCATTTCTGGATCTTTGAAGAATTTAGCGATTGGGCCAGAGAATCCATCATCAGTGACTTTCATCCATGCAAGTCCCTTAGCGCCAAAACGCTTTACGTATTCACCGTACTTATCAATATCTTTTCTTGAGAAGTTTGCTGCACCACCAGGAACAGCAATGGCTTTAACCTGACCACCATCTTTAATTGCTGAATCAAATACCTTAAAGTCGGACTCAGTAACTACGTCCGAAAGATCCTTTAATTCCATCCCAAAGCGAGTATCCGGTTGATCTGTACCAAATCGGTCCATTGATTCCTGCCAAGTAATCCTCTCAAAGGGCAAATTAACATCAACGTCAACCGTATCTTTCATGACTTTTTTAATTAATCCTTCTGTGATTTCCTGAATTTCTTCAGCAGAAAGAAATGAAGTCTCCATATCAATCTGGGTAAATTCTGGTTGACGATCACCCCGTAAGTCTTCATCTCTGAAGCACCGTGCAATTTGATAATAGCGATCAAATCCAGCTCCCATTAGTAATTGTTTAAACTGCTGCGGAGATTGAGGTAATGCATAAAATGATCCCGGATATACTCTTGATGGGACTAGGTAGTCTCTTGCTCCCTCTGGAGTTGAAACCGTTAGATCTGGGGTTTCAATATCGATAAATCCATTTTCGTCAAAATACTTGTGAGTAGACTGTAAGATCCGATTCCGGATCAATAATCCCTTTTGCATCACTGGACGTCTAAGATCAAGATAACGATACTTTAATCTTAAGTCATCAGACGCATTGATATCATTTTTGATTTCAAATGGGGTTTGCTTGGAGGTGCTTAAAACCTTAGCGTCAGAAACATCAACTTCAACTTTTCCGGTATGGATATCCGGATTAATTTCTTTTTCTGCTCTAGCAACCACTCTTCCTTTAATCTGGATAACATACTCATTTTTAACTGATTCGGCTACTTTAAAGGCTTCTTTGCCATTTTTTTCATTAAAAACCAACTGAACGATCCCAGCACGATCACGTAAGTCAATAAAAATAAGACTTCCCAAGTTACGCTTTTTAGCAACCCATCCATCTAAGACTACTTCTTGATCTAAATAATCCTCGTTAACGTTTCCAGCATACGTTGTTCGCTTCATGTACTAATCTTCCTCTCATTTAGTTGAGTCAAAAGCATAAAAAAAGCGCACCATGTAATCACAAGGGCGCAATTAGCACGGTACCACCTTTTTTAGTTTCTTTTGTTTATTCATTTTACCTCGATGCGTCTTTACCATTTATAGGACACGCCCTCTCAGCATTTGGACGTTCTCTTCAGACCACTAAACGGTTACTATTCATCGTCAACAGCATTTTAAATCACTTTAAGACTAATAAAACCCACATAAATTGTCAAGATTCTAGTGAATATTTTTATTATATGCTTAAACAAAAAGTCAAAAAGTTATACTATTATGAGTAATCGTATCATTAATGAGGTCGAAAAGATGAATATAAATTTATACATAAAAAATAAACGCGGTTTTTACACTACTTTGATAATTGTTGGCGCAACCTTGATCATTCTTTTAGTTATGTTAATAAAAAATAATGTCAGTATTGGCTTTAATAACCTAAACATAAAATCCGGCCCAGGGATTGAATATCGTACTGTCAAAACCGTTAATCAAGGAACTAGACTTCAAATTCTAAGTGAAAAAGACAACTGGTACAGAGTTGTATATCAAAACCAAAAGATTGGTTGGGTCCCCACTTGGTTAGTCAATAACCGTAAGCTTAATAAAGCCACTAAACTATCGGAAACCACCATCGTCTTAGACCCTGGTCATGGAGGAAGTGACTCGGGTGCACTATCAACCAGCGGGCAAAAAGAAAAAAACTACACCCTTAAACTAGCCCAACAAGTCGCAAATAAGCTGCGTAATCGTGGTGCGCATGTTATCATGACAAGGGATTCAGATAAGACGGTTAGTCTATACAAACGACCCGATTTTTCAACTGATAATCATGCCAATTTCTTCGTGAGTTTCCATTTTGATTCATCCAGTACCGATAATACCGCAAGTGGATTTACCAGCTACTACTATCATTCAGGAAAATCAAAACAACTGGCATCTGACATCAATTCCAATATGGATGATGTTCCCCTTAATAATCGTGGTGTCCAAGTTGGTAACTATTTAGTGATTAGGGATGTCTCAATCCCATCGGTTTTACTCGAAATGGGATACATTAATAATGACCATGACTTTAGTAAGATTAAAAATGCTAGTTACCAAAATCTCGTTGCAAATGATGTAACCAATGGAATCAATAATTATGTAAACAAGACTTATTAGAAGGGAGTTTACTATGAAAAAATTAAATCAAGATTGGATTACTCAATTACCATTAAAGAACGTTGAATCGTTAACTCCGGTTTCAGGCGGAGACATCAATGACTCATATCAAGTTAAAACTCCAGATAAAACTTATTTTATGAAGGTCCAGCCTAATCGTGGAAAAGTATTCTTCGATCATGAAGTTGAAGGAATTCACTTGTTATCGAAAGCGGCCAACGTCCCAACGGTAGTAGCATCTGGTGAAATTGATGGTGACGGCTTTTTAATCCTGGATTGGATTGACGTTGGTTCTGGAAACCAATACGATCTTGGCAAAATGGTCGCAAACGTTCATAAAATTCATAACGATCAGTTTGGATTAGACCAAAACTTTGATGCTGGAAAAATACCAAAAAATAACACCTGGCAAGACACTTGGCAAAAATTCTACGTCGAACAACGAATTGATCCGTTGGTAAAAATAGCAAAAGAAAAGGGCCGCTGGAATGATTCCAGAGACCAACATTATCAAGTTATGAGACAACAAATTATTGACTACTACACAAAACATCCCAGTACCCCAAGCTTGCTTCATGGAGACCTCTGGTCTGGGAATGCTATTTTTACAGCTAATCATGAGCCCATGTTGATTGATCCAGACGTCTACTTTGGCGACCGTGAGTATGACCTTGGTGTAACAACCGTCTTTGGTGGATTTAACCGCGATTTCTACCGCGGTTACAATGACACCTATCCAATTGAACCGGGTTTTGAAAACCGGGTCGGTTGGTACCGCTTCTATTACTCACTAATGCACGTTGTATTATTTGGGGAAACATTTGGGCCCTTATTAGACGGCGTGCTAAGTTCATTTAATTAAACTTAACATATCGTTAAAATCATGAACTACGTAATCTGGGTCTCCTGGTTCAACAATTACGTAGTCAGGATCGAAAAGGATGGTTTTAATTCCGGCATTATGACCAGCATCAACATCTAAACGTCGATCACCAATCATAAAAGTATCAGAGCGATCTAAATTCATCTTTTCAATTAAATAATTCAAAGACTCTGGATCAGGTTTCCTTTTAAAAGACTGTTTGCTGGTAACAAAACCAGTAAACAGTCTTTTTAAGTCAAAATGATCAAGTAGAATTAATGCTTGGTCATCTCTATGAGTTAAAAGTCCGTTCTTTCCATCCGTTTTTAAAACTTTTAACAAAACAGATTGAACCCCTTTAAATGGCTTTGCTAACATAACTTCATCAACTTCAAACTTTTTATAGTCTTTTAGAAATTGATCTTGATTAAGATTAATTTCAGCGCAATATTTGGTCTCAGCCGAGCCCAATGAATGAACTCGCATATCTTCGTAGATTGACTCAGGATCAAAGTTAACATCACTCACTCCATTCTCAGCTAACGCCTTACAAAACGAAGTCACCATATACGGGTAAGTATTAAAAAGTGTCCCATCAAAATCCCAAACTGCATTTGTCATGTTAAATCTTTCCTTTTTTCTGATAATTCAAAATAAACGTGGCAGGACCATGGTTCTCTAAATCAACGTTCATATCGGCACCAAACACGCCAGTTTCAACTTTCAGTCCGATTTTTCTAAGTGCGTCATTAAACTTTTCGTAAATGAGTTTAGCGTGCTCAGGATTACCAGCTCCAGTGAAAGTTGGACGATTTCCCTTTTTGGTGTCAGCAAGCAATGTAAATTGCGAAACAGAAAGAATTGAGCCGTTAACTTGCTGGATGTTTAAATTCATCTTGCCATTCTCATCTTCAAAAATCCTTAGATGAGCAACCTTATGAACAAGATGATCAATTTCATCTTGTCCATCGGAATCTGTAACCCCAACTAAGATCATATATCCGTTGCCGATTTTCCCGTTTATTTTACCATCAATACTTACGCTTGCATGGTTAACTCGTTGAATCACTAATTTCAATCTTTTTCATCCTTCCGTTCGTTTAACCTCATAAACATCAGGAACAGCACTCACACTATCAATTATGCGATTTAGCTGTTGAATATTTCTTACGCCCACAGAGACCCGGATAGAAACAAGGTCCTCGTGAATGACCTTTCCTTCAACTGAATTCAAATTCTTAGTAGCAGAATTAACTCGTTTTAAGATATCGTTTAAAAGACCACTTCGGTTGTATCCCTGAATCTCTAAATCACTACTATAAGTAATAACGTTATTATCAATTTTACGCCAACTAAGATTAATAATTCGATTATTACCATTCTTTGCTTGAATTAAGTTGGAACAATTACTTCTATGAACTGAGATACCATTTCCCATTGTGATATATCCCTCAATGTCATCTCCTGGAACCGGATCACAACAACGACTGATATGAACTAATAGGTTGTCAACGCCTTGAATCTTGATGTTATCTTCTGGTTTCTTTCCTTGTTCTGCGTCCTCACTCTCATGTGAGATGGTTTTATGACCCTCTAATACATCACGCTCGGCATCTTTTTGTCTTTTTTTCTCAATTTCATCTTTTTCGGGTTCCAGTAAACGATTAACAACTCCGTTAGGTTGAATGTCACCAAATCCAATGGCTGCATATAAATTATCGATACTTGTATAATGCATTTCATTGATAACACGGGATAAATTATCATCAGTTAAAATGGTAGCCGGATCAAATCCAGAATCGACAATTTCTTTTTCAAGTATTTCTTTTCCAGAATTAATGTCATCATCATGACTACTCCGTTTGAAAAATTGCTTAATCTTATGCTTAGCACGACGCGTTTTAACCATGTCCATCCAGTTCTTGCCAGGGCCGTCGGAACTACTTGAAGTGATAATATCAACAATATCACCATTCTTAATTTCATAATCTAGTGGAACTAATTTGCCATTAACTCGTGCCCCTGTCGTTGAATTACCAACATCAGTATGAATTGAGTACGCCATATCAATCGGAATTGACCCCTTGGGTAATTCAATAACATCACCTGATGGAGTAAAGGCATAAACTCGGTCGCTAAATAAATCCCCTTGTACACTATCCATGAAATCAGAGGCGTCCTCTGATTCTTCTTGAATTTCAATGATCTTTTTAAAAAGATTGAGTTGAACATTGTTTTTATTACTTTTAACTTCGTCCTTTTGCCCTTCTTTATAAGCCCAGTGAGCAGCAACACCATACTCAGCAATTCGATGCATTTCTTCAGTTCGAATTTGAATTTCAAGCGGTTTACCTTCAGGACCAACAACTGTAGTATGCAACGATTGATACATATTAGGTTTGGGCATTGCAATGTAATCTTTAAACCGATCTGGAAACGGTTTCCATTCAGTGTGGATCGCACCTAAAACTGCATAACAATCCTTTACTGATTTCACAATCACCCGAACAGCCAGTAGATCATAGATTTCTTTAAAATCTTTATGTTTGTCATGCATCTTCCGATAAATGGAGTAGATATGTTTAGGTCTTCCATATACCTCTCCTTTGATTCCCAGTCCTTTTATCGCTTGTTGCACCTTTTTTACAGCGTTATCAACATAGGCCACTCGCTCATTCCGCTTGGAATTCATCAAATCAACAATTTGATAGTAATCATCAGGCTTTAAGTAACGCAAAGAAAGATCTTCTAATTCCCACTTAATCGTTCCAATTCCGAGCCGATCGGCTAAAGGGGCATAGATATCTAAAGTTTCTTGAGCAATTCGCTTTTGCTTATCTGGGCGAAGAGCATCTAACGTTTCCATGTTATGCAATCGATCCGCTAATTTAACAATCATTACTCGAATGTCTTTGCACATTGCTAGTAATAGTTTCCGGTGATTTTCAGCAAGTTGTTCTTTACTCGATTTATACTTAATCTTACTAAGCTTTGAAACTCCATCAACGATTAATGAAACGTGTTTACCAAAAAGTTCAGTAACATCTTCAATCGTTGCACCGGTATCTTCAACCACATCATGAAGAAAACCAGCCGTGATCGTTTCTGCATCCATATGAAGATCAGTTAAAATGCCTGCCACCTCAACAGGATGATTAATATAAGGCTGCCCAGAAGCACGTTCTTGCCCCTCATGAGCAATTTTGGCAAATTTATATGCTTTTTTTATCATTTGAACATCACTATCATCAAGATACTCAGAAGCATCACGAAAGATTTCTTGTGGTGTCCATTCTTTAATTTTCGACATTATATCCTACTCACCTTGTTTTAATTCTAATATAGTTGAAACGGCTGATAAAAAATATAAAGGCGCTGATTCAGTTCGCAAAATCCTCGGCCCCAATCCGACGGGAACAAAACCATCTTGCTTTAATTGTTCGATTTCTTTAAGTGAAATTCCACCTTCAGGTCCAAAAAAAGCGGTCAAGCTTTTGCCAGGCTTCATTTCCGACACACATTCATACAATTTACTGTTTTCACCCTGTTTAGCCGATTCCTCATAGGCCACAACTTTTTGATCACTACTAAGTTTTTTTACCTTAGTTATTGAATCGGTGTACTTCACCATTGGAATAACATTTCGGTGAGATTGTTCGGCAGCACTTTGAGCGATTTTTTGAAGTCTCTTAATCTTCTTCGGTGCCTTATTCCCCCATTTAGCAATTGACCACTCAGTAGGCACAAAAATAATCTCACTGACCCCCATTTCGGTTGCCTTTTGCGTGATGAGGTCGGCTTTGCTCGCCTTCGGGATTCCACAAATAATCGTTACTTTAACCGGAAGTTCAGTATTTTGACTAGTTACATCAACAATCTTAATTGTTGAGGCCGTTTCATCAACTAATTCCCCAATATAAATAATGTTTTGACTAGATACAAACTCCGCCTTGGTTCCAGCTTTTGCTCTCATAACCCCAACAAAATGATGTGTCACATCGTTTGGAAGTTTAACAATTTGACCCACTTTTAGTGGCTTATCTAAAAAGTAGTGTTGCAATTAATTAACCTCACTATCTTTCTTTGCAATTACTGATCGCCAATCATCCATACTTAAAACTTGATCAACCTTAAAATGATGTTTTTTTAGCGCGTCAATCACTAGCTCTAATTTATCGGCAATAATACCAGAAGTAATGAACACGCCACCTTCATTTAAACATTGTTCTGCTTGCGGGATTAACGGAATGATAATCTCAGCTAAAATATTAGCTACCACAATATCTGCTTTTTCATCGATTCCATTTAACAAATTATTAACACTAACGTTGATTCCCTTCATCCCAGAATTTAATTCAATGTTTTTTTCAGCTGATTTAACGGCCACCTTATCGACATCATAAGCATTTATATTGCCAGCACCAAGTTTCCTCGCTGCAATACATAGCACTCCAGATCCAGTTCCAACGTCAAACACTCTTTCGTTTCCTCTAATAACAATCTCAAGTGCTTGCATGGCAAGTTTAGTAGTAGGATGGGTACCAGTTCCAAACGCCATTCCGGGGTCTAATTTTACCATCAACTCATCAGAGCTTTTGACATCATAGTCTTCCCAACTTGGGACAACGGTTAAAAATCGTGTCACCCGTTCTGGATGATAATACTTTTCCCAGGATGTCGCCCAATCCTCATCTTTTACATCATGAACATTTATCACATTTTTACCAGGATTCAAACCGAACCGCGTTAAATCAGCAACTTTTTCATGAATCTTTTTTACGGTCGCATCTACCTCAATATCATCCTGAAAATAAGCACTTACTTTAGCGTTAACTAGATCGTTATCAGCTTTAGAATCTCCCAATTCATACTGATCCCAATTAGATTCTCGTTTTAAAACCTCATAATCATTTCTATCATTAATCTGAACTCCATTTGCTCCAAAGTCCATTAAAATATTAGCGACCGCATCAACTGCTTCGTGACTGGTTTCAACTGAAATCTCGACTAAGTTCATTGTTATCCCTCATTCTTTTTATAAAAAAAGCACCCGTTAATTGGATGCATTATTTTTATTGTCCTCAATTTTTTTAAGCTTCTGCTCATGTTGTTTCAAATGACCATCCAAATACTTAAGCAATCCTCGTTCTGTCTTAAAAATCCGAGGATGCTTTTGTTTATGCAATCGAAGATCAATTTCCTTAATTCTTTGTCGTCCTGTCCATCCATGGCCATAACGAATAATGAGCCGATTATTTAAATTATCTTTACCGAAGCGAAATACATAGACGTTATCTGGAGTAATTAACGGTCTGATATATGTTTTTTTGTAATGATATCCTTGATCGCGCAAAAATCTTTTAGTTTGATCTAACATATTCATCCTCCTCTCATATTTTTAATAAAACTCGTTCTTAAAACCTTTAGTCTATATCATAATGGAGATATATTTAATTGGCAAGCATCTAACTTCCAGCAAACAAAAAGACGTGTATCGCCACGTCTTAATATAAACATTCAAACTATAAACTAAACAATTTGACAGAATTCAATTTTTTCGTGGTTAGGCCCATAAATGTTAAAGAAACGGATTCCCTTATCCCAGAATGGACGAGTATCAATTTCATCTTCCTGAACATCTAAGCCCATTTTCTTAGCTTCTTTAAACGCTGCGTCAGCATCAGTAGTGTTTAATGAGATATGGTTAATAGCGCCATCTTTATCAGCAACTGGATCGCCCTCCCATGTCTCAATCATTAAATTGCCATACTTCATAAAAGCACAACGATTTCCTTGATACATGAATTGACCAGCTTTATCAAAACCTAACTTCTTATAAAAATCAATCGTTTCATCTAAATCTTTTGCTGGAATACCAACATGTTGGATGCCGGTAAAGTAATTACTAAGTGCCATAATAATTCTCCTTATGATATATTTTTCACCATATGTGAAATCTCTAACAACTACATTGTAAGACATTAATGATAAATAATAAAGCCATCATCCTAGTTTATTTTATTAATTTAGCACTCACAATTTCATTCCATTTAAGAATTTGGTCTCCCACAATTACTAAGTTCTTATAATACCCTTTCATCCTACCGATAATTTGTTCCACTTTTAGTTCGTTTTTGTCATAATAAGCATACTGTAGTTCCACTCTCAGTCGACTGACAAACGATTTTTGCAGAATTTCATCAATTTTTGAGTGATCCATCTGATCATCTAATTTTCTGGTTTGCTCATTATCCTTTTCTTTCTTTATTTGATTTAGTTTACTGGTATGATCTGATAAAAAATAACCCTGCCATTTTTTAATCCCACGATCATGATAATCAAACTTAAAAAAATCATGTACAGCTTCTTCGTTCATAACGTTCTCCTAACTTTAAGTTAATCTTGAATTTTCTTCTGTGAATCAGGCCAAACCATGTCATCAAAATTACGATAATAAATGGTTAACAGGTTATATTCAGTTACATAGTTAACTACCTTTTCTAAAAGTTCCAAGTCGTAATCAGAAATAACATAGATTGGTTGCGATCGCTCCTGTTGATACTTCTTCTTAGAACTCAAAAACCAATCGTACTCTTTATCAAAAGTGTTATTAACAATCATCATCCAGTAGCGGGTCTTAGGAATTCGCAAAAATAGATGATTAATATGGGATAAAACTTGATTCCCAATAAAAATCACATCATTACTCATAAGAATTGCCTCCATTGTGTCCGCCAACCAAATTAGATCTTGAAATTGCGGTAGCACCGACACACAAACTATTGGCATTTAATAAAGCCGTGTTACCAAACCGTTTTCGAATTTGATCACCGGTTTTATTTAACACATTTTGTTTAATCATATTTTGATTATCCTTAAATAGGTTTAATTGTTCCCCAACCTTATTTGAGAGATGACTGTAGTCAACTCCAATATTTCGCACAACTTCACCGTGCCAGTTCCTTTCAAACAATTCAATTAAATAACGACCAAGGTAATGATCATCATCTGTTGGTTCAACTTTCATTGACTGAGAAAAACCATTGCTACCAGTAAGCTGTTTTATTGAAAAAGAAAAGCCAATCCATAACGTCACACATCCGGCTTGCAGTCCATGATTACGAATTCGTGAAGCAACTTGACTCGCAATTTCTCTAATAACAACTTCAATCTCATCCCGCTTAACGTAATCACGTGGAAGTACCTGAGAATTACTGTAACTTTTTTCTTTAGTATGCAGGGGTTGTCTCAAGTTACTTCGATCAATTCCCCATGCAGTGGCAAATAGCTGTAATCCAATGACTCCCATTTTTTCTTTCAACAGATACGGGTTAGCATGCGCCAATTCATATATATTATTAATATGAAGTCGCTTTAGATGGACTTTGGTTCTTTTTCCAATTCCCCAAACATCCGTTAGTCTATTGATATTCCAAATCTTATCAGGAACATCTTCGTAATGAATCTCACCAATCAGGTCGTAATCATGCTTTGCATAAACGTCTAACGCTAGCTTAGCTTGAACGGGATTGTCACCAATCCCAACCGTTGTATACAGTCCTAAACGGCTTCTGACCTCCTCTTGAATTTTAAGAGCCACTTCCCTCAAACTACTACCAAACAATCTCCAAGTATGAGTCATATCCAATAATGACTCGTCAATTGAGTATGGCAAAATGTCATGTTCATCAGTAAATTCAGCAAAAATATCATTAATTTGTAGATTCTTTTTAATGTATAAGTTCATTCGTGGAGGAACAATCAACAACCTTTCATCGTCAGGAAGATCACGCTGACGACTAACGTTGCTAATCCCAAATAACTTTTTTGCCATAGGAGAAGCTGCCAGTATTAATCCGCCATTTGTATTAGCTTGTTCCGACATAACCACCAAAATCGAACGAAGTGGATTAAGTCCACGTTTAACACTCTCACAACTTGCATAAAAAGACTTGTTATCAATGAAAAAGTAAACACCATGAGGTTCATCATCATAATTCAAAATATCACCTACCCGAACATCTGTTCGTATTAAATATTACTATCTTTCATTTGCTTTGTAAATATAATTTTTTGCTTTTATTTTTTATGATATTCTAATTATATTAAGTAGAAACGGAGCATAATAACCATGCATCGAATCAAGAAAGCAATAATATTAATCGGCTGTACCACATTACTATTCACTACTCCGGCAGTAATTCTGTCTGCTTCAAAATCTAGTAGATCAGAATTAATTTCCCAGAAAAAAGCACTCATTGAACAGAATCAACAACTATCAAAACAAATCAATCATACGGAAAATGATCTAAACAGTAGATATGTATCGATTAATCCAGTCTCAAATGTCAAAACAAACGACTCCGATACCTTAAAAACAAAACCTACACCAAATCATCAAGATCAAAGTAATAGCAATGACATCAATACTTCAAACGCTCAGCGAATCGTTGGAAATAAAAATTCACACATTTATCATGTCCCCGGCCAAACGGGTTACAAAATTAACAGCCAAAACGTCATCTACTTTAATTCGGAGGCAGACGCACAAGCAGCTGGATATCGGAGGGCTAAACGATGAAAAAGTTCCTGCTATTTCCAATCATGGTATTATCCTTATTACTTGCTGGATGTTCACAACAAACCAATTCAAAAGAACATAAAAGCCCCCATGATAATGAAAGTACCCAGCAACTTGAAAAAAGCATTAATCAACTTCAAGGGCAAGTTGATACTAAAAGATCAAAGCTTAAAAAACTTCAATACCAATTGAAGCATGCACCAGATTTAAAATTAAGTGACTTAAATTACGACGGAAATCAAGAAGTAGAAGTTGATCACAATAATCCTAATTTTTCTACTAAAGAATTGCGTAATGAACGCCCCTGGTTACGATTTAGTAACCTTGATCATCTTAACCGAGCCACCGATGCTAACGGTATGTTAAACGTTAAAACAATGCCCACTAAGAAACGTGAACCACTTACCTTTAATCCCACTGGATGGCACAATAAACACACCAACAGTGGTTGGTTATATAACCGAAGTCATCTGATTGGTTACCAACTATGTGGTGAAAACAATAATCCCAAAAACTTAATAACTGGGACAGGGACGTTAAATTCCCCATTAATGCTTTATCATGAGGATGATATTGCTACTTATCTAAAAGAAAATCCAAATAACTACGTTAGATATCAGGTCACTCCGATTTATCGAAATAATGAATTACTTAGTCGTGGTGTCCAAATGAGAGCCCAATCAGTCGGAAGTAATCAAATTCACTTTAACGTGTACATTTTTAACGTCGAGCCAGGATACAATATTAATTATCAAACTGGATACAGTACCAAATCATAAAAAAAGGACAGTGACCATCTAGTCACTGTCCTTTCAATTTAAATATTAATGATTGGTTGGTTTCGTATGAAACCATGCAATGTTTTTGTCAAAGAAGCTTAACAAGTCATTACATAAGTACAAAATGTAAGTTAAGAATAACGTCCAATTGGCACCACCCTGATATGCAGTAATGCCCCACAGAATAATCGAGAAAATCCCCTGGGCAAGCCAGAAATAATAAGTATCCCGAAACCTTAAAGTCGTAAGTAAAGCACCAGTAATTCCAATTGTGGCCGCAAAACTATCTACAAAAGGACGAGGGCTGTCACTGTATCCATGCTCCCAAGCATATAAAGCTCCTAGTACAACAACAAAGAAAAGAGCTGTCAACCCCCAATTCATAAACGTTTTTTTAAGGTTACCCTTAACAGTCAATTTCTTAATATGTTCATCAACATTAGTAGCCCAACTAGGAATTAACAAGACCGGAATATCCAAAAGTACAATGTATGTAGTTTGGAGAATAATATCATTGTAATTCTTAGCAGTGAATGCAACATAGATATAAATTAAAGCACTAATCAAACCAAAAATTCCATTTAATGGTTTCGTATTAGTAATTGAAATGGTAGTAGTAAATCCGAGCATCCCCGCTAACATCGTCATAATCGCAATAAACGAAAGTGGTTGTGTGACAGTTGATCCAGCAATGACTCCCAAACCAAATAGGAGCAACAAATAGCTTTTAAAGCTCCAACCTTTCATCTGATTGACATACCAATTAGGCTTTAATATGTCATAAGCCGCAATGTTGTTTTTCTCTGACATAAATAATCATCCCTTCGACAAATTTGAATTCACTTTTCATCATTACACACTTATAATCTCTAAACAAATTTGCTAACAACCCTAACTTTTATAAATTGGCCCAACATTGGTCCATAAAAAAATTTTTTTATTTTTATAGCTTCATTTTTTATTCGATCATAAGAGAGAAATTGATAAAAAAATTCAAAGTGTGACAAATTAAGATAAATGTATCATTTATAAAATATAAAAGATATTGTAAATGCAAACAAAAAATATGTATAATGAATAATGAAGTATAAAGGAGGAAATAACATGCTAGTAAATATCCCATTTGCAATCAAAGCCGATGGAGTTCATGATCTTAAGAAAGTTACCGTAAAAATGCCATCTGGTGAAAAAGTAGAATTAGACGCCGTCACCCTTGACGATATTGATCGTGATCATGAACATCTTTTAACCATTACAAAAGACGCTAAACATGAATTGGGAGCTCCTGGTGAAAGTATTTCCTTTGATGAATTCGGTGAAAAGAACTCATTCCCATCAAATAATACGGTGGTGTTCATGGCAATTCCAAAATAAAAAGAAGTACTACCTAACAGATAGTACTTCTTTGGTAAATAAGCATCATAATTATGAGAATTCCCTGGTAAAATTTCGTAAAGTGTGATTAAATATAGAGTGTAGATTAGAGAGGTAATAAATTTCTGTCACATTCTCAACATTCACATCAGCTAAGGCTTTCCACTCCTACTGCTTATTAGTCTTAGACACGTGTGCTCTTTTATTTCATAGATCTTTACTTATTAGATTGTTACTTCTCATAACTATGCTACAGTTCTTGAACCTCTCTAATCGTAGAAAGCACTCTATTTGAGTGCTTTTTTTGTACATTCAAATCCCCTGGCGTGAATTCTTTAATCTTTACCTTACTTTTATAGTATATTATATTAGCTGTTACTAATCAAGTATATAAGTAAAAAATATCAAAATATACTCCTTATAAGAGAACACAAAGACTAATCATAAAGCAATTTTTATCTTATAAAAAATTTTTCTAAGAAATTTTTACAATTATATTGTTTCCCATATCACATATCTTAACACCCATGACAACGGGATTAATAGTGCCAATTCATAATTAAAAACAAAGAACCCTTTCGTTTGATAGTTGGAAAAGTTAGTCATATCACTTCATTAGTGTACTCAATCCAATTGTGTAATCCATAACATTAACTAATGATTTTCATAATCATAATACCGGCATTTCATGAAATTTATTAACAATTAACGGAAAGAATAATATCATTTAAACTAAAAAACCACTATTCTATAATAGTGGTTTTTAGTACTAAATAAAATAATAAATTTTAATTTTTAAAATATCATAATTATTATTTAAAAAGCGGTTCGTGGGCCATATTTACATGTTCAACATTTCCCTCCATGAAAACTTCTCCTTCTGGTCGAAAACCAAATGAAGCATATAAATTTTCAACGTATTTTTGTGCCTCAATAATAATCTCTTTATGAGGATATTTTTCTTTAATAACCCTCATCACTCTTCGAACTAATTTTGTTCCCAAATGTTTCCCACGTTGTTCAGCAGAAACAGCAATTCTTCCAAAAGTTATATAGTAATCTTGTTTATATATTCGACCATAAGCAATAACATGATTTTGATCGTTAAGCAAAAAAACATGCCATGCCTTCTTGTCATTATCATCAATATCCTGCAAAGTAATCTTTTGTTCTACTACAAACACCTCGCATCTCAGTTGATAAATATCAAACAATTCGTTCAAAGTTAATTGATCAAATGACTTTACCATCCACATATATTCACTTCCAATCATCAAATTTAACTTATTATAACCCATAATTGTTAGTATCAAAAAAGCGGCAAATACTATTTGTCGCTTTTTTGGTCTTCATCAGTTTGTAAGACAGCCATGAAGGCTTCTTGGGGAATATCAACCTTTCCAACCGCTTTCATCCGCTTTTTCCCACGTTTTTGCTTCTCAAGTAACTTCGCTCTTCGATCAGGATCACCAGTATGAATTCTAGACGTCACATCTTTTCGATAAGCTTTAATATTAGTCCTAGCAATAATGGTCGCACCAATTGCTGCTTGAATTGGAATTTCAAAATTTTGCCTTGGGATAATACTCTTGAGTTTTTTAACAATTTCACGACTTCGGCCAGCAGCAAACTGTTTATGGGAAATAAAACTTAAAGCATCGACCTTATCACCGTTCAATAGAATATCCACTTTAACTAGATCACTTTGTCGATACTCAGATAATTCATAGTCAAGTGATGCATAACCATGCGTACTTGATTTTAATTTGTCGAAAAAATTAAAAATAATTTCCGATAATGGCATTTGATAAATGACATTCACTCTGGCATCGTCTAGATACTCCATCGTGACAAACTGACCACGTCGATCTTGACACATTTCCATCACAGCACCAACATAATCGTTTGGCACCATGATACTAGCCTTAACAAATGGTTCCTTAATATCCTTAATTGCTGATACATCTGGCATTTCAGATGGATTTTCAACTTCAAGTGTACTTCCATCATTTAAATCCACATGATAAGTTACTGATGGAGCCGTAGTAATTAAATCCAGCCCAAACTCACGTTCCAGACGTTCCTGAACCACGTCCATGTGAAGTAATCCAAGGAACCCACAACGAAATCCAAAGCCCAGTGCTTCAGACGATTCCGGCTCAAATTCAAGTGAAGCATCGTTTAATTTAAGTTTTTCAAGTGCTTCCCTTAAATCACCAAACTTCGCATTATCAGTTGGATACAATCCAGCATAAACCATGGGAATCATTTCACGGTATCCTGGTAGGGCTTTATCAGTTGGATTGTTTGCGTCAGTAACTGTATCGCCAACTCGCGTTTTAGTGATATCTTTAATGCTGGCAGTAATGTATCCCACATCCCCAGCCATTAAGTACTTTCGTTGAAGTGGCTTCGGCGAGTTAACACCAACTTCTGTGACTTCATATTCACTTCCACTGTTCATCAAACGAATTTGATCCCCAGGTTTTACGACACCATCGTACAAACGAACACTCAACACTACGCCCCGATAATCATCGTAAACTGAATCAAAAACCAACGCCTTGAGCGGACCCTCAATATTTCCCTTTGGAGCAGGAATCTTTTTAACAATTTCCTCTAATAAGTTCTCAACCCCGAGTCCAGTCTTGGCACTAATCTCAACCGCATCAGAGGTATCCAATCCAATCACATCTTCAATCTCTTTTTTAGTTTTCTCGGGCTCTGCTGAAGGCAAATCAATTTTATTAATGACAGGAATAATTTCAAGGTCATCATCCAAAGCCAAATAAACGTTAGCTAAGGTTTGCGCTTGGACTCCCTGAGTGGCATCAACAACCAGTAAGGCACCCTCACAAGCAGCCAGACTCCTAGAAACTTCATAAGAAAAATCTACGTGTCCGGGAGTATCAATCAAATGAAATACATAATCAATCCCATCCTTACCATGATAAGTTAACTCAACCGCATTTAACTTGATGGTAATTCCACGTTCCCGTTCCAAATCCATATTATCCAAAATTTGATCTTGCATGTCCCTTTTAGAAACTGTGTCAGTCAACTCCAAAATTCGGTCGGCTAAAGTTGACTTACCGTGATCAATATGAGCAACAATAGCAAAATTCCTCGTCCGGCGTTGCTTTTCCTTCATTTTTTTATAATCCACGATATTTTCCTACTTTCATTATTAATTCGTCCAAGTCGTTACTATTATTATAACAACCCGATATATGTATAACAAACAAATAAAGGAGCGGTCTTTAAACCGCTCCTTTATTTGTTTATTTAAAAGCATCTTTCATTTTATCAAAGAAATTTTTGCCTTCTTCAACATTAGTATCACCACTAGCTTCAGCTAAGGCTTGTAAAGCAACTTTTTGTTTAGAGTTAAGTTTCTTTGGCGTCTGAACCTTAACTTTTACCATTTCGTCACCATTACCATTTCCATGAAGTTTAGGCGCACCTTTCCCTCTTAAACGGAAGACCGTCCCAGTCTGGGTGCCTGCAGGAATTTTCAAATCAACGTCACCATGAACGGTTTTAACTTTAATTTCTCCACCTAAACCAGCAGTGGCAAATGAAATTGGTTGATCAAAGTAGATAGTAGATCCGTCTCTTCTAAAGTACTTGCTTTGAAGAACTCTAAAGATCACGTACAAGTCACCATAAGGACCGCCATTTTCACCGGCATCACCTTGACCCTGCATGTGCATTTGCTGTCCCTCTTCGACACCAGCAGGGACCGTAACTTCAAGAGAATGTTGTTTCTCAACTTTTCCAGTACCACCGCAGGTTGGGCACTTCTCTTTAATTACTTTTCCAGTGCCGCCACAAACTGGACATGGTTCCTGGGTCTGCATCTGACCGAGCGGGGTATTAACCGTTTTAGTAACATAACCGCTTCCATGACAGTTAGAACAAGTCTCTGGTTTAGTCCCAGGCTTAGCCCCAGTGCCATGGCAGGTCGGACAAGTTTCTTCACGATTATACTTAATGGTCTTTTTAGTCCCAAAAACAGCTTCATCAAATGTAAGTGTCATCTGATATTGCAAATCTCGTCCACGACGCGGTGCAGTTGGGTCAGCTTGACGACGTCTTCCGCCACCACCAAAAATATCATTGAAAATATCAGAAAAGTCACCAAATCCGGCACCTTGTCCGCCTGCACCAGCACCGGCTCCGCCACCAAAGCCTCCAAATCCTTGGGGACCATCAGCTGAACCATACTGGTCATAATTGGCTCGTTTCTTTTTGTCACCTAAAACTTCATATGCTTCGGTTATTTCCTTAAACTTTGCCTCTGCATCTGGAGCTTTATTAATATCTGGATGGTATTTTTTTGATAATTTTCGATAGGCATGCTTAATGTCATCTTCACTGGCGCTTTTGTCCACGCCTAATACTTTGTAATAATCTTTATTAGCCATTAGTTCGCCTCCAAGCTCAAATAATACAACAAAAAGCCAAAGCCCATCAAACTGACTTTAGCTTTTCATCAATTGTTAATAGCCTCAATTGCCACAATTATTTGTTGTCATCATCATGGACTTCATGGTAGTCACCATTAACAGTATTATCATCATTTCCATTAGATGATCCACCGTTAGCATTATTTCCACCTTGTTGTCCTTGATCAGCTTGGCCTTGGTTTTGTTGATACAATTTAACCGCTAATGCTTGAACTTTTTCGTTCAAAGCATCCTTTTTAGTCTTCATTGCATCAGTATCGCCATCTTCTTTAGCTTTTTTGAGTTCGTCTTCTGCATCCTGAGCGGCTTTAATCTCATCATCTGAAACTTTGCCTTTAACATCTTTCAATGTCTTATCAGTCTGGAAGATCAATTGATCAACTTCATTATCTAGATCAACCTTGTTCTTCTTTTCCTTGTCGGCATCTTCATTTGCTTCGGCTTCTTTCATCATCTTATCGATTTCGTCATCTGATAGACCATTGGAATCTTTGATGGTGATTTTTTGTTGTTTTCCAGTACCCTTATCTTTAGCAGAAACATTTACAATTCCGTTTTTATCGATATCAAAGGTAACTTCGATTTGGGGAACACCTCTTGGTGCTGCAGGAATATCAGTTAATTGGAATCGACCTAATGATTTATCATCAGCAGCCATTGGACGTTCACCTTGCAAAACATGAATGTCAACGGCCGTTTGATTATCAGCAGCAGTTGAGAAAGTCTGTGACTTGGAAGTTGGGATGGTTGTATTTCTATCGATTAACTTAGTGAATACACCACCCATCGTTTCAATACCAAGTGATAGTGGAGTAACATCAAGTAAAACAACATCCTTAACGTCACCAGTAATTACTCCACCCTGAATAGCTGCACCTAAAGCAACAGCTTCATCGGGGTTGATTGAATGACTTGGTTCTTTACCAGTCCACTTTTGAACTTCCTCTTGAACAGCAGGAATTCTAGTTGAACCACCATTAAGAATTACTTGGTCAATATCACTAGCTGAAAGTCCAGCATCCTTCAAAGCATTGTCTAAAGGAGCCTTAGTCTTTTCAACTAAGTCAGAAGTTAATTCGTTAAACTTAGCACGTGTAAGCGTGGTTTGTAAATGAAGCGGACCATTTTCACCAGAAGAAATGAATGGAAGTGAGATTTCAGTTTGAGTTACACCTGACAAGTCTTTCTTAGCTTTTTCAGCAGCGTCTTTCAAACGTTGTAAAGCCATCTTATCTTTCGAAAGGTCAACCCCATTTTCCTTCTTGAAGTTATCGATTAACCAGTCCATGATTCTCTTATCAAAGTCATCCCCACCTAAGTGAGTATCACCATTAGTTGAAAGAACTTGGAAGACTCCGTCACCTAATTCAAGGACGGAAACATCAAAAGTACCTCCACCTAAATCATAAACCAAGATTTTTTCATCTTTATCTTTTTTGTCTAAACCATATGCAAGTGAAGCAGCAGTAGGTTCGTTAATAATTCTCTTAACATCAAGCCCAGCAATTTTACCAGCGTCTTTAGTAGCTTGACGTTGTGCATCATTAAAGTAAGCAGGAACGGTAATAACAGCTTCACTAACAGTGTCACCAATGTAATCTTCCGCATAGCCTTTAATGTATTGAAGAATCATAGCTGAAATTTGTTGTGGAGTATATTCTTTTCCGTTTGCCTTTACTTTGTAACCTTGCTCACCCATGTGACTCTTAATTGATACAACAGTATCTGGGTTAGTAATTTCTTGACGCTTAGCAACTTCACCAACTTGAATCTCGCCATCTTTAAAAGCAACTACTGATGGGGTCGTTCTTGATCCCTCTGGGTTGGTAATGATTTTTGGTTCATTACCTTCCATAACGGCTGCAGCTGAATTAGTTGTTCCTAAATCAATTCCAATAACTTTATTACTTGCCATAACTTAAACCTTCTTTTTATATATTTAATAACTATTTAATTACTGTGCCACTACTACCATTGCTGGTCTTAAGACCCGATCAGCAATTTTATAACCGTTTTGAAGTACCGATACTACGGTTCCCTTTGGATGTTCATCACTTGGAGCAACCGTTTGAACAGCTTGATGAAAACTAGGATCAAATTCCACTCCATTAGCATTAATTTCCGAAATATCATTATCCTTCAGAGCTTTTTCAAGATGTTGTTGGACCATTTCGATCCCTTTTTTGAGTTGCTTACCGTTTTCGTCAGAAACGTCAACGTCAAGAGCTCTTTTTAAATCATCCATCACAGGCACAACGTCTTTAGCAAGATCTTGTGCCCCATACTTTGCTAAATCAGCACGCTCTTTTTTGTTTCGATTTTGAATGTTCTGAATCTCAGCTTCTGCTCGTAAGTAGTTGTCTTGAACTGAATCTAGTTGTTGATTTAGTTCATCAATCTTTTTTGCAGAATCATCTTTCTCGTCTGTTTTGACTTCTTGCTCTGACTTACTCGATTCATCAACATTTTCCGTTTTATCATCTAAATCTTTACTTTGCTTTTCCTTATCGCTCGCCATTTTGAACCTCCTTTTTATTTATCATAATTATCATAGTATCCATTGATTCGTTTCTGAAGTTCATCTTTAAACGCATCAACTAGACCCAAAACCTTAGGATAAGACATTCTGGTAGGGCCAATTACGGCAATCCTACCAACACCATGAATCCCAACATCATAAGTTCCAGAGATAATACTATAATTTTTCAATAAATCATTTCGTAGCTCAGAACCAATCATAACTGAAATGGGTTTGGATTCATTATCTAAAATTTTTGCCATATTCGAGTTATTTCCAAACATTGAATAAAGTGGCTTAATATTTTTTAGATCGTTCTTATCATCCATTGTATCCAATAAATTCATTCTTCCACTAACAAAGAAATGGTCTTTAAGCGATTTATTAATGACGTATTCAAAGGCTCCAACAAAGTTTTCTGAAGAAGTTAAATAGTGTCTAATTTCGTCAGGAATTGTACTTTTAAGTGCCTCTAAAACTTCCGGAATTGTCTTACCAAAAAGCTTGTCATTAACTAAATTAGTTACTTGAAGTAACTTATCTTCATCAATTTGGTGATTAGTTATAAAGGGCTGACTTTCAACTTGCCCATCATTCATCACCATGATTGCCATCACTTGGTGATCGGCTAACTTAATTAGTTGAAAATGTTGTAAAGTTTCGGTATTAGTCTGTTCTGGACTCAAAGTCATCGCGGTATAATCGGTCAAGCTGGACAAAATATCAGCAGATTGTTTAACAATATCATCAATTTGTTGAAATGTTCCTCCCAGAGCATTATGAATCAAACTTTTTTCTTCATTGCCAACCAGTACAGGATTAACCAAATTATCAATGTAATATCGATATCCTTCATTTGAAGGAACTCTTCCAGACGAAGTATGAACTTTTTGAATCAAATTTTGACCACTTAAAACTGCCATCTCATTACGAATGGTAGCCGAACTAACATTCATTGGGAGTTGATCAGCCAAGCGTTTTGATCCAATTGGAACACCATTGTTAGTATAGTCATCAACAATGTACTTTAGAATCATATCTTGTCTCTTTGTGAGCATTCTTACCACCTCTTTTAGCACTCTTTATTATCAAGTGCTAACGTACATTTATACCTTACCAAAGGTATTAAAGAACGTCAAGAAATAAGTTTACTGGTGAGAATTAATGTATTTCTTAAAATAAGATCGGGTGTTACTTTCATCAATTTTTAATTGATCAACCAACGGTTTCCGCCCCTGATATTTGACCTCGTCTCTCATTTTCGATAACCATCTAACTCTGACGTGATTACCATAGATATTTTGATCGAAATCCAAAATATTAATTTCTAAAGTAACTGGATTATCATTTCCAAACGTCTCATTTTTGCCAATTGATGCCATCGCTTTGTACCACGTACCATTAACTTCAAGCTGGACCACATACACCCCAAGTTTGGGCAACTGCTGTTTTGCCGAATACTCAACGTTAGCAGTGGGAAAGCCTAATTCACGACCACGAGCAAATCCATGAACAACCACTCCGTCATTTTCGAATTCATATCCCAAAAGATCGTTAACCGTCCGGATGTGTCCCTGTTCAAGATTTCGACGAATCCTAGTAGAACTAACCTTCTTGTCGTCCATTTCATCAGCGGCCACACTGACTACATCAAATCGCTCCCTGGCATATTGAGGGAGCTCCTTCATGCCCGCATTTTGTTCTCCATAAGTATGATCAAATCCTGCTACAACTGTATCAGCATTCAATCCAATTAAATAATTATCAACGAATTCTTGGGGATTTTGATTTTGAAAAGCAAAGTTGTAGTTGATGACATAGACCACATCAACTCCCAGTTGTTCAAATAAATGTAATTTACGGTTAAGCGGAGTTAAATAACGTTTTTCATTTCCATCCAACTTTTTGTACACTAACGACGGGTGATGATCATAAGTTAAAATTGCCAAAGGAAGTTTTTTTTGTTCAGCAATTTGTTTAGCTTGTTTGATCACTTTTTGATGTCCCAGGTGAACTCCATCAAAAAAACCCATGGCAATGACTTGGGGACGATTTTTTTCGTTCTTATCAAGTGGGTATGATAAATAATTGACTTCCATAATTTCCTCTAATCTAAATCAAACATTTTTTTGGGCTTATAATTATTTTCCTGTTCATTTCTATAATACAAAGCTCGATCAATATTATTATACTTTAAAACTATCACTTCATCTTGACAAGCGATCTCATCAATACTTAAAAAACCGCCATTTTGAACACGATTCCACTGCTCTTTATTAATCACAATAGTCTTAAAATCTTTAAGAGCATGTGAAATTGGAAAAACAACTTTATTGATTTGATTAGAATTCATGGCTTCTTTAATATTTTTAAAAGTTACTGTATCGCAAAGATTAAATCCACCACTTTTAGTCCGAGTTAAACTTGACATCACAGCTGGAATTCCAACTTTTTTCCCAAAATCAGTTGCCAAAGTTCTGATATAAGTTCCCTTTCCACACTTCACCTCAAAATTAAAGGTTTGGGTGTGAGTATCACGATTGTAGGAACTCGCATTGATACGAACAAATTGACTAACGTTAATTTGTCTTTTAGGACGATCAACTTTCATACCAGCACGTGCGTACTCATATAACCTTCTTCCATTCACTTTAACAGCGGAAAACATGGGAGGAATCTGGGTCGAAATCCCCAAAAATGATTTCAAGACTTCGTCAATTTCTTGATCTGTGATTGGCTGAAAATCAAAATTAGTATCAATAATTTCACCATCTAAATCCTCGGTAGTAGTGGAAAAGCCTAACGTAATTGACCCACTATAAACCTTCCCTGATTGCATTAAATAATCAACTACTTTAGTGGCATGGCCCAAACAAATCGGTAAAACTCCATCTACATTAGGATCAAGTGTGCCACTATGGCCCACTCTTTTTTGTCCAATAATGTGTCGAATCTTACTCACACAATCAAAGCTCGTCATTCCCCTAGGCTTATACAAAGGGATAATTCCAGTGACCAATTCACTCACTCCTCTACCATATACGCAAAAAAGACCGGAAATAAATATTTCCAGTCAATTTTTTACTTATTTTTTTTATTTAAATTATCAATCAAACGATCAATCTTACTTCCGTATTGAATGGATCCATCCCGTTCAAAATGAATCTCTGGAGTAACGTAGATACTTAACCGATGACCTAACTCGCCTCGAATTAAACCAGTTGCTTTATCCAAGCCCTTTTGAACCTTTTCTTGTTCAGACTTCTTGTCAGATAAACTACTGTAATAAATCGTAGCTTGTTGCAAATCACCAGTAACTTCAACACCAGTAATAGTTACTCCTTGAACTCGTGGGTCACGAACACGCTTAAGTAAAATATCGTCGACTTCTTTTTGAATTTCCTGCTGTAGTCTTCCAACACGATATTGTGCCATGACAATCACTCCTTACGGTATCTACTTAGGTTGGACTTCTTTCATGTGGTATGCTTCGACTTTATCTCCAACTTTAATGTCATTATAGTTTTCAATCGTTAAACCACACTCAAAGCCTTGTTTAACCTCTTTAACATCATCTTTAAAACGCTTTAGACTACCAAGCTCTCCATCATAAATCACAACATTATCTCTAATCAGACGAACTTTGCTATCACTTTTTACGTACCCATCAAGAACCATTCCACCAGCAATCGTTCCAACTTTAGAAGCTTTATAAATTTGTCTTACTTCAATATTACCAGTAACTTCTTCTTCATAAGTTGGATCAAGCATGCCTTTCATTGCAGCTTCCACGTCATCAATGGCGTTATAGATAACTTGATAAAGACGAATATCAACCTTATCAGTTTCAGATTGAGCTTTAGCTTGCGGAGTAGGACGGACATTAAAACCAATGATGATGGCATTACTTGCTTCAGCAAGTGCAACATCACTTTCGTTCACCGCACCAACAGAGGCATGAATAACGTTAACCTTAACTCCCTCAACATCGATTTTTTTGAGGCTTCCAGCTAAGGCTTCCACTGATCCTTGTACATCAGCTTTAATAATTACGTTAACCTGTTTCATATCTTCTTGTTTCATTGAATCAAACAAGTTATCAAGAGTAACACGGTTATTTTGCTTCCGTTCTTCGATTTGGGCTTCTTTAGCTCGTTCTTCTCCAGCAGCACGAGCAGTCTTTTCGTCATTAAAGACAACAAAACGATCACCGGCTTCAGGAACATCATTTAACCCCGTAATTTCAACTGGAGTTGATGGTTTAGCATTCTTGATTTCTTTCCCGTTCTCATTAGTCATGGTTCGAACTCGACCAAAAGTGTCACCAACAACGATTGGATCCCCAACGTGCAAAGTTCCTTGTTGAACCAAAAGGGTAGCAACAGGACCCTTACCCTTATCCAATCTTGCTTCAACGACTGAGCCAGCTCCATTTTGTTTTGGATTAGCCTTAAGTTCAAGCACATCGGACTGAAGTAAGATCATATTTAACAATTCATCAACATTAGTTCCATTTTTAGCAGAAATATCAACAAAAATCGTATCTCCACCAAAATCTTCAGGAACCAATCCATAGTTCATCAATTGCTCTTTAACATGTTGTGGATTGGCATTCGGCTTATCAATTTTATTAACTGCAACAATAATTGGAGTTCCCGCTGCTTTAGCATGATCAATTGCTTCGACAGTCTGTGGCATAACACCATCATCAGCTGCCACTACCAAAACAGTCACATCGGTAATGTCAGCACCACGAGCTCTCATAGCAGTAAAAGCAGCATGTCCTGGAGTATCAAGGAAGGTAATGGTCTTATCGCCATGTTTTAACTGATAAGCACCGATAGCTTGAGTAATTCCACCGGCTTCACCTGCTGTAATGTGTGAATGACGAAGATAATCTAGTAACGTGGTTTTACCATGATCAACGTGTCCCATGATGGTAACAACGGGTGGACGGCTTTCTTGGTAATCGGTGTTATGCTCTTCTTCATTAAAGAACTTGTCAATATCTGATACATTAACATTTTCTTTTTCTTTAGCTTCGATCCCATAATCGGTGGCAAGAAGTTCAATGGCATCCTTATCCAAGGATTGATTCTGATTAACCATCATTCCCAGCATAAATAATTTTTTAACAATCTCTGCTGGTTCCCGATGCAGTAACTTACCAAGATCCTGCGCATTCATACCATCCTGATAGATTAAAACTTTAGGTAATGGACGACTCTTACGGGTTGGCGCCGCATTCTTTTTGTGATTCTGACGAATTCGTTGATTCTTAGAATACATATTATAACGATTATCGCGACGCTTATTACGCTTCTTGCCCTTTTTATTTTTGTTGCGGTTCAAACTACCACCAAATTTTCCACTTCCGTTATTATGTGGCTTAGAAGTATTATTAACCGGCTTCTTACTTGTATTATTTGCAGTTGTAGAACGATTACTATTCGCATGGGTCACATTTTGACTATTATTCGTGTGCGAATGTTGACTATTTTGATGATTGTTGTGATTAAAATGATTACTTGAATTCTGATTCCGGTGCTGACCGTTAGTATGAACACCATTGCTATGAGCATTTTCTGGACGCTGATTACTTGTTTGCCCATTATTTTGATGTTTATTTACTTGTTTATGTTCAGAATTACTTGGTCGATGTTGATTGTTAGAATGATTGCTTCTACCAAAATGATTGTTATTCTGACCATTTTCATGTTCTGAAGTATTGTGACCATTACTCCCGTTATGGGAGTCAGCAGTCTTTTTTGCTGGAGCATGCCGTTGTTCACTTCCACTGGCCGCTTTCTGACTATTCTTAAGCG
Organism: Fructilactobacillus sp. X3R5C2; assembly: GCF_059901175.1. Classification (NCBI taxonomy): domain Bacteria; kingdom Bacillati; phylum Bacillota; class Bacilli; order Lactobacillales; family Lactobacillaceae; genus Fructilactobacillus; species Fructilactobacillus sp. X3R5C2. The sequence goes on along the minus strand of NZ_JBWXVC010000002.1, from coordinate 115,432 downwards.
CGCCTCGGACGGTCTTCTCCTGATTTGAATCAAGCGATGACATATGGTTTTTAACCGTAAAACCATTTGACTTAGCAGTGTCAATCACACGTTTACTAGGTATATTAAGCTCTTTGGCTAATTCATAAATTCTTTTTTTGGCCATATAATCACACTCCTTTACTTGTATTATTTTAATTCTTTAAATTTTTTCGAAAATCCTTTATCCTTAATCGCTACGATTGATCGTTTCATCCCAATCGCGTCGCTAAGATCATCTTTAAGCATACCAGTATTAACTGGAACTTCATAGAATTTACTTTTATCGAGAAACTTCTTTTTGGTACTTGCACCACAGTCTGATGCAATAAACAGGTAATTAATCTGTCCCTTTTTAATTGCATTCAAGACAATCCCCTCACCTGAGATTATTTTACCAGCTCGTCTTGCAATTCCCAATAAGTTTAAGACTTTATTATAATTTGTCATTATCAATCAATTCCTGTCGAGCCTGCTTATGGTCGACGTAACTAATAAGTTCATCATAAAAATCATTTGTTAAAGTTACATCAAAAACTTGATCAAGGATTTTATCCTGCTTGGCTTTTTTGGCAATTGTTACGTCAATCTTTACGTAAGCTCCTCGACCAGATTTTTTCCCAGTTGGATCGACTGACACATTACCCTCTTTATCACGAACAATTCTTACTAATTGTCGTTTAGGTGCCATTTCACCCGACACCACATCTTTTCGCATTGGCACTTTTCTTTTTCTCATAACAGTACCTCCTCAAAAATTATTCCTCGTTTTCGTCTTCATTTGATGAAACATCATCAGTAGAATGATTATCTTCACTGTCACTTTCGTCAGTGCCATCCATTTCTGATTCGGATTTAATGTCAATCTTGTATCCAGTCAGTCTAGCGGCTAACCGTGCGTTCTGACCACGTTTCCCAATTGCTAACGACAACTGATCGTCTGGAACAACAACGGTACAAGAACGATCGTCTCCATCTTTAAAAATAACGTCAATAACGTCAGCGGGTTTCAATGCATTGGCAATGTACTCAGCTGGATTCTCATCCCATTGGACAATGTCCATATTTTCTCCACCAAGTTCATTTACAATTGTTTGCACTCTGGTTCCTCTAGGTCCAACACTAGTTCCCACTGGATCAATATCAGAACTATTAGAACGAACAGCCACCTTAGCACGGTCGCCGGCCTCCCTTGCAATCGAGACAATTTCAACTGTTCCATCATAAATTTCGGGAACTTCTTGTTCAAAGAGTCGTTTTAGCATTCCAGGTGCAGTTCGACTTACAAAAATTTGTGGTCCCTTTGAGGAATTTTCAACGTTTGTAACATACACTTTTAACTTGTCCTGTGGACGATAAGTTTCATTTGGCATCTGATCATTTTTAGCCACCACGGCCTCAACTTGACCAAGGTTCATATACACAAAACGACTATCTTGACGTTCTACTTCAGCAGTTACAAGTTCATCTTGATACTTACTGTACTTGTCATAAACGGTCTCACGTTCAGCTTCACGAACCCTTTGAGTAATAACTTGTTTAGCGGTTTGGGCAGCAATTCTTCCGAAGTTCTTTGGTGTAACTTCAAACTTAATTTCGTCACCAAGCTCGTACCCTTTATTAATCTTTAAAGCTTCATCCAAGCTAACTTCTAACCGTTGATCCTCAACCTTATCAACTACTTTTTTAACAGCGTAAACATGAATACTTCCAGTTTTTTCGTCGAAGTTAACTTCAACGTTTTGAGCCTGATCAAAGTTACGTTTGTAAGCCGAAGACAATGCTGCTTCTAAGGCATCGATCACAACCTCTTTTTTTACGCCCTTTTCTTTTTCAAGTTGATCAAGCGCACTTACTAATTCTTTACTCATTTTAATCTCCTAACTAAAATTCAATTGCTAATCTAGCTTTTGAAATTAATTTTCGCGGAATTTCAAGTTCACTAATTCGCGTTTTATCTTTAATTGCTAACGTTAATTTATCATCATCAACACTTTTGAGGGAACCCTCAAAAGACTTTTTCCCATTGAGTTTTTGATATAAAGAAACGTGGATATAATCACCAATTGCATTTTGATAATCAGACTCCCGTTTTAATGGCCGTTCGGCACCTGGCGAAGACACCTCTAAGAAGTATGGTTCGTCAAATGGATCTGGATCCAATTCATCAAGTTTTTCACTTAACTGATCACTAACCAAAACACAGTCATCCAAACTAATTCCTTGGTCTTTATCAATATAAACTCGCAAATACCAGCTTCCACCCTCTTGAACATACTCAATGTCATAAAGGTAAAAATTGTTATCATCTAAAATCGGTTGAACGGTTTTAGTAACTCTATCAATAACTTCGCTCAAATACTTTACCTCCTAAAAAATACCAATAAAAAGAGCGAGCATCCCTGCTCACTCATCAGAAGAGTTTATTATTACTGATATAACTATACCATATAACCCAAATAATATCAAAAAGCCCTAGATATCAAACAGACTTAACTGATTTTCATCGGGTAATTCACTTAAGACTCCATTTTGGGTCATAAATTCAATAATGGTTTTAGAAACTTTACCACGTTTAGCAAGATCTTCCTTTGAAATAAATGGCTTATCTTCTCGAGCCGCCACGATTTGTTTAGCAACGTTTAAACCTAATCCAGGAATTGCTCGAAATGGTGCGATTAATTTTTTACCATCAATTAACCACTCAGAAGCGTCCGAGCGATTAATGTCGACCATCTCAAATTCATAGCCCCGCTCCAACATTTCATTGGCAATTTCCAAAACAGTCAAAAGATTTTTCTCTTTAGTGGATGCTTCGGTCCCTTTATCGTTGATTGCCTTAATGCTTGATTTAACTGCTTCTTTTCCATGACTCATAGCCACAATGTCAAAATCATCAGCCCGAACAGAAAAGTAAGCGGCATAGTAAACGATTGGAAAATAGACTTTAAAGTAAGCCACTCTTAGTGCCATTAACACATAAGCAGCCGCATGAGCTCGCGGAAACATATACTTAATCTTTAAACAAGAATCAATGTACCACTGCGGAACACCAACGTCTGTCATTTTATCCTGCCACTCATTCTTAATTCCACGACCATGTCTAACTTGTTCCATGACCTGAAATGAGGTTTCTGAATCTAACCCCCAGTTAATCAAGTCGGTCATGATATTATCACGACATCCAATCACATTCGCAATGGTAGCCGTCCCATCCTTAATCAGTTCTTCAGCATTTCCTAACCAAACATCGGTCCCGTGTGACAACCCAGAGATTTGCAATAATTCAGAAAAATTACTTGGTTTAGTTTCTTCAAGCATTCCCCGCACAAAACGCGTCCCAAATTCAGGAATTCCAAGTGTCCCTGTCTTTGAAAAAATTTGTTCAGGACTCACACCAAGAATCTTAGGACTAGCAAACAATGACATCACACCCGGATCATCCATTGGAATCGTTGTCGGATCAACTCCTGATAAATCTTGAAGCATTCTGATCATCGTTGGATCATCATGTCCCAAAATATCAATTTTTAAAATATTATCATGGATGGAATGAAAGTCAAAATGAGTCGTTTTCCATGCCGCATTTTGATCTTCGGCCGGATATTGTATTGGAGTGAAATCATAAATATCCATGTAATCTGGAACAACAATGATTCCTGCCGGATGCTGTCCAGTAGTTCTTTTAACACCAGTTGCACCCTTAGAAAGTCGATCAATTTCAGCATTTCGAAAACGTTTGCCGGTGTCCCGTTCATAAGCCTTTACGTATCCGTAAGCTGTTTTATCAGCAACGGTTCCAATTGTTCCGGCCCGATATACATTCTTTTCACCGAACAGAACCTTGGTATAATTATGCGCAATTGGCTGGTAGTCTCCAGAAAAGTTTAAATCAATATCCGGGACCTTATTTCCCTTAAATCCTAAGAAAGTTTCAAAGGGGATGTTGTGCCCATCACCAACCATAACTGTTCCACACTTTGGACACTTTTTATGTGGTAAATCAAATCCAGAACTATATTCACCTTTAGTGAAAAATTGCGAGTACTGACATTTAGGACAACGATAATGGGGAGGAAGTGGATTAACTTCAGTAATTCCAGACATAGTGGCAACTAAACTCGATCCAACTGAGCCCCTAGAACCTACTAAATATCCATCCTTGTTACTTTTAGAAACTAATCTTTGAGCAATTAAATAAATAACAGAGAAGCCGTTTCCAATGATACTTTTCAGTTCCTTATCAAGACGCTTCTGGACAATTTCAGGAAGCGGATTGCCATACAAACGATGCGCTGTATTCATCGTTCGATCTCTAATTTCGTCCTCAGCACCCTCCATTTTTGGTGTATACAACTTGTCTTTTAAGGGTTTTACATCATCAATTTCGGAAGCAATTTTATTAGTATTATCAACTACAATTTCTTCAGCTTTATCTTCACCCAGAAAATTAAAATCTTTCAACATTTCATCAGTGGTCCGAAAATGGAGATCGGGTAATTCTTGGCGATTCAGTGGGTTAGCTCCACCTTGAGAATTAATCAAGATCTTACGATAAATATAATCATGAGGATCAAGATAGTGAGCGTCACCAGTTGCTACTAACGGAATATCTAGCTCATGGGCAATTTCATACATATTACTAATAATTTCTTGTAACTTACCCCGATCACTAATTAATCCCTGATCGATTAGTGGCTGATACGCTGCTTGAGGTTGAACTTCAAGATAATCGTAAAACTTAGCCTTATCAAGCGCCTCTTTTTTACCCTTTTGCATCATCGCCGTAAACACTTCACCGCTTGAACAGGCCGATCCAATCAATAGGCCATCCCGAAACTTCTTAAGCTGACTCCTAGGAATTCGAGGAACCCGATAATAATAATCAACATGAGCAAGTGACACCAGTTTAAACAGATTCTTTAAACCAGCTTGAGTTTTCGCCAGGATAATCGCATGGAATGGACGAGCATGCTTATAAGCATCATGTTCCTCCATATGATCATTAAGCTGATCGTGATACTGAATGTTATATTTATCTTCAGCCTCTTTTAAAAAAAGATAATTTAAATGACCAGTTGATTCTGCATCATAAATCGCACGGTGATGGTGCTCTAATGAAACGTCAAACTTTTTAGCTAACGTGTTTAATCGATAACTCTTAAAATTAGGATACAGAAAACGTGCCAACGTCAAAGTATCAATAATTGGATTACTAATCCGACTCATGTCATGGCGTTCGTAACCAGTATTCATGAACCCAATATCAAAAGTAACGTTATGTCCTACAATGATTGCATCACCACAAAACTCACGGAACAACTTAAAGACTTCTTCTTCAGACTTAGAACCAGCCACCATATCATTGGTAATTGAAGTTAAATTGGTAGTTTGTTCAGACAATGGGAAACCAGGATCAATAAACTCCTCAAACTGTTCAATCACATTGTTATTTTGCATCTTTACAGCCGAAAGTTCGATAACCTTATCGTAAATTGCTGATAAACCAGTGGTTTCAACGTCAAAGACAACGTATGTAGCATCCTTTAAAGCAACATGTTTATCGTTATAAGCAATTGGTTCACCATCATCAACGACATTTGCTTCCATTCCATAAATCATTTTAATATCGTTATCAACTGCAGCATGATAGGCATCCGGAAAGGCTTGCACGTCGTCGTGATCAGTAATGGCAATTGCGGGATGACCCCATTTTTTGGCGCGACTAACATAATCACTAATCGAATTAGTAGCGTCCATCTGGCTCATGTTAGAGTGTAAGTGCAGCTCAACCCTTTTTTTATTTTCAGGGGCAGTATCTTTTCTTTCTTCGTGTTTAATTGGATTAATATCATAAGCATTAAGTGTCAATTCATGAGAGTAGTTATCTTCTTGAATGCTTCCACGGACTTTAACCCAATCTCCTACATTTAATGATGCAAATTCTTGTTCTTCGTCATCATTTTTGGAGAATTTTTTAACAACAATTGACGAAGAATAATCAGTAACCTTTAAAATCATCAATTGGCGGCCAGATCGTAATGATCGAATTTCTTTATCAAAAACATATCCACTAACCACGGCGGAACGTTCCTCTTCGGTTATGTCCACCATCTTAGTAATATCAACATCATCTTTGATTTTCTTTCCAATCATTTTAGAATGCTTACTTGGATGTGATTTGCCTGAGGAATTCTTTAGAGCCTGCATCGCCTTTTGAGCCAACTCAACGTCACGTTGTTGTTTCTTTTTCTTTAAATCATCTATTTTTTCTTGAGATGCTGTAGTATCAATCATGGTATGAATGGAAAATTTAGGAAATCCAACTCTTTGATAAGTTGATTCAATTGGTCCCAAAGCATTACCATTTAAAAAATCTTTGACGATTTCATTTTCAGCAAGAAAGGTAACTCGGTCATCAATCAGTTTTGGTAAATTATTATTACATAATTCATGCGTTAAATTTGAAGTAATTCCAGCGTGATTTACAACCCATTGCCAATAATCACCAAGCTTACGATTATCAAAACCACTATTCTTAGTTTTAATCTCGAAATCTACCTTAGCAATCCCATCGAAGGCCACACCCAAATGATGAACAAATTCTATAAACTTTTCGTAAGGCATAATCTCTGGTAGTACCAAATGAAAATGCCATCGATTTGATTTCTGATGGACATCGATTTTGTCAATTTCAGCATTTTGAAAGTAAGATTGATCAGCTGAATCTTCTAATTTAATTTGCTGAAGTAATTTACTAAATAATTCTTTTTTATTTAAACTCACTTTGATCCTCTCTTTCATTAGTTTAAAAAAGACCAGTTAAAACCTGGTCTTTAATTTAAATCTCTTTAGACAAAATATCAATTGTATTACTTAAATCATCTTGTTTAGTCTCAATCGTTTCGCCAGTTTTACGAATTTTAACTTCTACAATTCCTTCATCCGCCTTTTTGCCGATTGTAACCCGAATTGGAATTCCAATAAGATCAGAATCAGCAAACTTAACCCCGGCACGTTCCTTACGATCATCAACCAAAACAGATAGTCCTTTTGATTCCAATTCTTTTTCAATTGAAGATGTCATCTCTAATTGCTCATCATTTTTAACATTCGTTGGGATAACATGAACATCATATGGAGCAATTTCTTTTGGCCAAACTAATCCATTTTGATCAGCTTGCTGCTCTGAAACTGCCGACAACAAACGACTGACACCAATTCCATATGAGCCCATGACAACCGGGATATTACGACCATTCTGATCGAGAATATCAGCACCCAATGTTTTGGAATATCGTGTTCCCAATTTGAAAATATGACCAATTTCAATTCCCTTGGTAAACTTCAATACTCCGCTACCATCAGGAGAAATGTCTCCTTCTTTAACTAAATGAAAATCCCCAAAGTCTTTTACTTGGTAATCACGGTCGTAATTAACGTTTTTATAATGCTTCCCGTTTTTGTTAGCCCCAGTAACACCATTACTAATACCTTTAACATACTGATCAGCATAAACAGAAACGTCATCTGGAACATTAATTGGTCCAACCGATCCAGGTTTAACGTCTAAGTATTTAGAAACCTCAGTTGGGCTAGCAAGTTCTGCCGAATCAGCATCAAAATAATTCTTAACCTTTGTTGGATTAATTTTTTGGTCTCCCCGAATCAAAATCATTACTGGCTTACCATCAACGATATAAAGTAAACTTTTAATAATCTGATCTTTTTCAACATCAAAGAACTTACTAACTTGATTAATGTTATTAACATCTGGAGTGTCAACTAATTCCAAATCATTTAATTCTTGATGTCCCTTTTGATCAACAAACATATTCGTTGCCATCTCCAGATTAGCAGCATAATCACTATCATCCGAATAGACAATCGTATCTTCACCAACCGCAGCAGGAGCAGAAAATTCTTTTGAATCGGAGCCACCCATTGACCCAGAATCACCAATGATGGTCCGATAATTTAACCCAATCCGGTCAAAAATTCTCTGAAACGCTGCTTCCATTTGTTTATAAATCTTATCCAAATCATCATCATCTTCAGAAAAGGAATAGACATCGAGCATAATAAACTCTCGACTACGCAACAATCCATAACGTGGCCGATCTTCATCACGATACTTAGGTTGAATTTGATATAAAATTAAAGGAAGCTTTTTATATGATTTGATATTATTTTTAATTAGATCTGTAAAAGTTTCTTCATGTGTAGGACCCAAAATAAAATCCGTATCATGTCGATTTTTAAATTTAAATAGTTCGGGACCATAAGTGTCATATCTACCCGAATCTTTCCATAATTTAGCTGGAATAACTGTGGGCATCAACATTTCTGCTGCATCGGTTTTATCTAATTCTTCACGAACAATTTTTTTGATGTTTTCAAGCACGCGATATGCCAGTGGTAAATATGCATACATACCTGCCGAAACCTGCCTAACGAATCCAGATCGAACTAGCATTTTATGACTAAGAGCTTCAGCTCCCGCTGGATCTTGTTTTAAAGTTGGTATCAATAATTTTGACTGTTTCATTTTATAACCCCTAAAGTTTTATCGAATAAAGTATCGCTCAATATCATTCCAAGTTACCAGTACCATCAATACTATCAGAATGGCAAAACCAATGAGCGTAATGATCGTTTCCGTTTTTTCCGAAACTGGTTTTCTTCTAATTGCTTCCACAATATTTAATAATATTTTACCACCATCCAAGGCTGGAATTGGTAACACATTTACAATGGCTAAATTAATGGATAAAAATGCTAAAAAGCTCAACAGTCCTAAAAAACCGCCCTTGGATGCGTTAGACGTCTCCGCAAAAATGGCAACTGGACCACCTAAGTCATTTAAAGAAAAATGGGTAAACATTGAACCCAACACACCAAACAATTCAGTTGTCATATCCCAGGTTCGAGTAAATCCAGAAAACAACTTAGCTGAAAAACTAGTGTCCATCGCCTGCTGAACTCCAATCATACCAACTTTTTGCTTCTGAATGGTTTTGGCTTCAGTCGTCATTGAAATATTTTTAACTTTTCCATCATGCTTAACCGTTAAAGTTACTTTTTTATCTGGGCGCTTCTGAATCAACGTGCCGATATCATTCCACGTGTTGGTTTTGTGACCATCAACAGCCAAAATATTACTATTATTTTGCAGACCAGCTTTTTTCGCAATTGAAACTTGTGGCGACAGGTTAACCTTGTTTGAGTTATTAGGAACTCCACCTTGCATGAAGGACAAAAGCATAAATGCCAAAATTGCCAAGACAACGTTGTTAAAAATTCCCGCGCAATTTACCAAAAGTCGTTTATACAAAGGTGCTGACTGAAATTGAACGTCAACCGGCGCGATTTGAACCTCGATCCCATCTTTTTCAATAATAGTAGCATCGTGATCAACAGAAAACTCTTTTTTCTCAGAATCATCACCATTTTCGTATCCTTCAATCCAGAGACCCCCTTCTAGATCGGATCCCGACACATCTAGTGGTATTCCTTGAAACAGTTGGCTTTTATTACTCAAATCAATTCTAGTAACAACACCTTTGCTATTAGTTTGAAGCCGAACTGGAGTCCCTGGCTGAATTTCTTCATCCTCATCATCACTACTTCCAGCCATTCGAACATATCCACCAATAGGCAGTAATCGTAGTGTATAAGTCGTGTGATTATGTCGATAGTAAAACAACTTGGGACCCATTCCAATTGAAAATTCACGGACCATGATTCCTGACATTTTAGCCACGATAAAATGACCAAATTCATGAACAAAAACTAATATTCCAAAAATGATTATGAAACTAATAATTGTAATTAACAATAAAGACCCAGTCCCTTCCAGATATTACACAATTCCAAATAAATGTAGTAGTGGTAGAACAAATAATAAACTATCGAATCGATCTAATATTCCACCGTGGCCTGGCAAAATCTTGCCGGAATCCTTAACTCCATAATAACGCTTTAAAGCTGACTCAACTAAATCACCAAATTGACCAAAAATGGAAAGAACAATCGTAATAAAGAACATACTTACAGTACCAATCCCATCAATTGGGAAAAAGCAGACAAAGATTGTACACAAAATGGCTGCTAGTGCTGTACCGCCAATCGATCCCTCCCAAGTCTTATTAGGAGAAATATGAGGTGCCAATTTGTGCTTTCCAAATGCCCTTCCAAAAAAGTAGGCACCAGAATCAGTTAACCACACAATAAACAAAGCGTACAACAGGGTTGTTAATCCATCAGTCCGGGCTTCAATAAAGTAATGAAATCCAAACCCAATGTACAAAATTGCCAAGGTAAAGACCCCAGCGTCATCAAAATTGAACTTATTTTTAGAAAATACGGTAAATAACATCAATAACATTATTAAAATGTAAATTGCAAATGGAGGCTTAATCCACAATGGTAAAAATGATAACCAGTTTGTCGGGATAATCATAGCAATTGTCGCAACAAACGCAATTAGTGTCTCTGGAGACACTAAAAGTCGTTTTTTCATAATAAAAATTTCTGCTAGAGCAATCAAACCTAACACGATAGCGGCTAAATCAATCCATATTCCACCAGCAATGATAATCGGTATAAAAATAATCAAAGCAATAACCGCTGTGATAATTCTCTGCTTCATAATAAATCTCCTATTTTGCGTCCAAACCACCAAATCGACGGTGACGCTGTTGAAATTGTATAATTGTTTTTTCTAGATCGGCAGGTGTGAAATCAGGCCAGTACTGATCAACAAACTCTAATTCACTGTACGCAATTTGCCATAACAAAAAATTAGAAATCCGTTCTTCACCACTAGTTCGAATCAATAAATCAGGATCAGAATATTCACCCAAAAAAGCGGTCATCAAATGATCTGAAATTGTCTGATCAGAAATTTCATCAACATTTATATTACCCCTTTTTACATTTTGCGCAATTTCCTTAACGCCACGCACAATCTCGTCACGACTACCGTAATTTAAAGCAAAATTCAAAACCATCCCGGTACAATCCTTAGTATCATCAATTGCGTCATAAACTGCTTTTTGGGTTCTTTTAGGTAATCCAGAAATGTCACCAATTGTCGTAACCTTAACATTATGTTTAATGAGGCTCGGAACAAAATCATCAAAAAATTTAGCTGGCAAACTCATCAAGTAGCCAACTTCCTTTGCGGGTCGCTTCCAGTTTTCAGTAGAGAATGCGTATAACGTTAATACTTTAACCCCAAGATTACTTGCTTTGGTAGTAATATCTTTTACTACTTCCATTCCGCGCTTATGGCCAGCAATTCTAGGTAAGTGTCTTTTTTTTGCCCAGCGCCCGTTTCCATCCATAATTATTGCAATATGATTAGGAATGTTTTTTATATCCAGTTCGTTAGTCATTTGAGTACCTCAATACTTTTACATAAATAAAGGATGAGAGAATCCTCATCCTTTTACTTTACTAATTTCCATTCTCCACGACCTGCGTCAACCAAAGTATTAAAATACTTTAAAATCTTATTAGCGTCTTCTGGGCTCTGTTCCCCGAGTTGATTCAATCCCTCACCCGTTGGGATTGGCTCTGACAGATCTGTAATCTCGTTTCCATTCTCAATCGTCGCTTTTGAGAAAGCAATAATCCAGTCATTTTCGATCAAGGGAGAAACTACAAAAAATAAGTTAAAGTCATCATTAATATAAGCGGGCATCACGTACACATTATCTTGAATTTTCTGTAATTGATTACCATCATAGTCCAGTGCACGCAGGTTTCCTTCGTTAACTGGCTGTTTCAAACGAAATGCCATGTGATCAAACTCAGGTGTGCCCGGTGTTACTTCTTTTTCGTTATCATTATCATCAGCCATTAGAAAAACTCCCCATTTTATTAACCATTAAGAATCTCGTCTTCCTTTTTCGAGATAATGTCTTCCACTTCAGAAATTGACTTATCAGTGATTTTTTGAATTTTGTCCTCCAAATTATGAGACTCGTCATCCGTAAAATCACCATCTTTGTTACCCCGTTTAGCAGCGTCCATGCCATCACGACGAACATTTCTAACTGCTACTTTACTTTCTTCACCAGTTGCTTTAACTTTTTTCGCAATTTCTTTTCGACGATCTTCTGTCAACTGTGGGATCACAATTCGAATATTGTCACCATCATTCATCGGATTAATTCCAAGGTCAGCCTCTAAAATACCATGCTCGATGTCCTTTAACGAACTCTTATCATAAGGTGTAATTAAAATTACACGCGGTTCTGGAATTGAGATTGAAGCGACTTGGTTTAATGGCGTTGATGCCCCATAATAGTTAACTCTAACCGGACTTAATAAACTAGCATTAGCACTACCAGCTCGGATGTTTCCAAGTTCCCGCTGTAAGGCTTCCTCTGCTTTTTTCATTTTTGACTTAGTTGTGTCAATAATTTCATTTGAACTAGGCATATTATTTCCCTTCCACGATTGTTCCAATTTTATTACCTTGAACAACCTTCTTGATATTGCCAGGCTTATTTAAATTGAATACCACTAACGGGATATTATTATCCATCGAAAGTGAGCTTGCAGTAGTATCCATAACATGTAAGCCTTTGTTAATGATATCCATTTGCGTTAATTTCTCATACTTTTTAGCATTGGGATCGGTTTTAGGATCAGCTGAGTAAATTCCGTCAACTCCGTTTTTTGCCATTAAAATGGCATCAGCGTCAATTTCAGCAGCACGGAGGACTGCCGTAGTATCAGTTGAAAAGTACGGATTACCAGTACCTCCGGAAAAAATCACAATTCGTCCCTTCTCTAAGTGGCGAACTGCTTTACGCCGAATGTAGGGTTCTGCAATTTGCTTCATTTCAATCGATGTTTGAAGCCTAGTCGGAACATCCACTGATTCAAGGTTATCCTGTAAGGCTAAACCGTTCATAATGGTCGAAAGCATCCCAATATAATCGGCTTGAGATCTTTCCATTCCCATTTCTTCACCAGCTTCACCACGCCACATGTTTCCACCACCGACAACGATGGCAATTTGAATCCCTAAGTTATAAACATCTCTAATTTCTTCAGCAATCGTCTTGATAACGGGGGGATTAATTCCAAATCCTTTATCACCAGCAAGAGCTTCACCGCTTAACTTTAAAACGATCCGTTTGTACTTTAAATCTGCCATCAGATTTCCTCCAACAATATAAATTAACTACGATAATTTTAGCATATATTAACGTATAACAACAGTGCCCTGAAGTTAGGTATACCAAAAAAGCCAGTGCATTTAACACTGACTTTTTGCTGAAATATTATTGATTCATTTGTTGTTTAACTTCATCAGCAAAACTTTGAGTATCTTGTTCAATACCTTCACCAACTTCATATCGAACAAAGCCTTTTAGTTTACCATTATTTGATTCAACATATTGTTGAACAGACATATCAGGATCCTTAACAAAAGGTTGATCAGCTAAACTAATTTGAGCTAAGAATTTCTTTAAACGCCCATCAACCATCTTTTCAACGATCTTTTCAGGTTTACCCTCACTTAGAGCTTCCTTTTTAAGAACTTCACGTTCATGCTGCAACCGATCTGAAGGAATTTCATCTTGAGTTAAGAATTCTGGGTTTTCAGCAGCAACATGCATGGCAACATCCTTAGCAGTATTGTCATCTCCACCTTGAAGTTCAACCAAAGCACCAATTTCTCCACCATTATGAAGATAAAAGCCAAAACTATCATCATCATTTTTATTAAAGGTCTTGAAACGACGCAATTTGATTTTTTCACCAGTAACTTGGGTGGTATTAATGATGGCATCTTCGACGGTCCCATCGTTTAATTCAAGTTTCATTGCTGCATCTAAATCTTTAGGCTGATTTAAAGCAATTGCATCAGCAACAGCATCAATCAAATCCTTAAAGTCATCATTGCTGGCAACAAAGTCCGTTTGCGAGTTAATTTCAACGATCGCAGCCTTGTTATCATGAACAGCAACTCGAGTGAGGCCACTGGCAGCCACCTTTCCACTCTTCTTTTCAGCCTTTGCAACCCCATTTTCTCTAAGAATATCAATGGCTTTCTTTTCATCACCATCGGCGGCAACTAAAGCCTTCTTAGCATCCATCATACCAGCACTAGTCTTGTCACGTAACTCTTTAACTTGTTTAGCAGTTACTTTTGCCATAATTGTGATCTCCTTTGTTTTAATAAAAAACTGACTTAAATTAGGCCAAAAGGGTCTAAACAAAAGTCAGCCTATCACTTTAATTATTTAGTTTCTTCGGATTTTTCATCTTTTTGGTCAGCATTTTTATCAAAATCTTTTTCGCTAACTTCATCTTCACCCTGTTTACCCTCAATAATAGCATCAGCCATTGTTGAAGTAATCAATCTGATGGCACGAATTGCATCATCATTAGAAGGAATAACATAATCAATTCCATCAGGATCAGTATTAGTATCTACCATTGCTACAACCGGAATATTAAGCTTTTGAGCTTCATGCAAAGCAATTTGTTCCTTATGTGGATCAACGATGAACATTACATCCGGAATCTTAGGCATATCTTCGATACCGCCTAAGAATCTTTCAAGTTTGTCGGTTTGCTTCTTAAGCAAAGCAACTTCCTTCTTTGGTAAACGTTCAAAAGTGCCATCTTGAGCCATCTTTTTAAGTTTCTTCAAGTACTTAATTCGTTTTTGAATCGTGTTCCAGTTGGTAAGAGTACCACCTAACCAACGATGGTTAACGTAGTAAACACCAGCACGTTTTGCTTCTTCTTCAATTGAATCTTGAGCTTGTTTCTTAGTACCAACAAAAAGAATTACAGCATCATTTGCTGCTTCATCCTTCATAAAGTTGTAAGCACGGTCAATGCACTTAACCGTCTTTTGTAAATCGATGATATAAATACCATTACGTTCAGTAAAAATGTATTTCTTCATCTTAGGATTCCAACGACGAGTTTGGTGACCGAAATGAACACCAGCCTCAAGTAATTGTTTCATTGTAACTACAGCCATAATTAGCCTCCATATAAAAGTTTTTTCCTCCCTAGAATTATGCAAGGAACTCAAATGAGCACCGCCTTACAAAACCTTCTAGGTGTGTATTGGTAATTAACACCAAGGATTAGTATACAAAATATCAACGTAAATAACAATAATATTTTGAGATTTAATCAAATCTTGCGTATAATATTAAAAATGTGTTACGGTTCTATGTATCTGAGGAGGAGTTTAAATGATAAAAGCTGTCGTATTTGACGTCGACGACACATTGTATGATCAAAAGCGGGTTTCAGAAGAGGCCTTTTTTAAGACGTTCCCTAATCATCCAATTATTGACTCAGCTACTTCATTTAAAAATTTTCAAATTCAAAGTCCCTTAGTTTATTCCAATATAATGTCTGGAACTTACAAGCAAAATGAACTAGTTTATCAAAACATCAAAAATGGTGTTAACGATCTTGATCCGGATAAAGAAGAAATTAAACATTTTAAGAAAAACTATCTAACTTGTATTAAAGAAATTTCATCTTATCACGATCTTTTAAAGACAATCCAAATGTTGTCAAATGATTTAAAAATTGGAATTATTGCTAACGGATCCAGTCAATTCTTAAATAACGAACTAAAGATCCTTGGATTAGATGATTACATTGATCCTAATTACATCATTGCTTCAGAGTCAGTTGGCATGTTAAAACCGGATCCTAAAATTTTTACCGTTATGAATCATAGATTAGATGTAAGACCATCCGAAGTAGCTTACATTGGCGATTCATTTACTGGTGACATCATTTCAGCCAAGCGAGCTGGTTGGCATGCCTTTTGGTTCAATCACCGCAAAAGGTCTGTTCCAGAAACAAACTTTGTCCCAGATCAAACGGTAACTTCTCAAAATGAGCTTTGTGAACTTTTAAAGGCTCTATCAAAATAAAAAGCGCACTTCATATGAAGTGCGCTTTTTATTTTGATTTCCTATTTAACTTCAACTGAATTATCGGACTTACCGTTTTTAATCAATTGAACGTTTGAATCGAGTGCAATTTGAACCATGTTTTTAACCGCAGGCTTCGTGTAAAATGCAATGTGTGGAGTGATTAAAACATTATCCCGTTTCATCAAGTTCTTCAGTCTGTCATCTGGGATCTTATCAAAACTTCCAAAATCAACATTGAAAATACCCACTTCGTTTTCGTACACATCAAGAGCAGCTCCTGAGATCTTGCCACTGTCAAGGCCACGAATCAAAGCATCAGTATCAATTAAACTTCCACGGGCAGCATTGATAATTTTGATTCCATCTTTCATTTGCGCAATTGAATCATCATTAATCATATGATCATTTTCTTTTAATGCTGGGGCATGAAGCGTTATAATATCAGAATTTGCATACAATTCTTCAGGGGTATCAACGTAAATTCCCTCTTTTTTGAGCTCAGGGTTTGGATAAGGGTCATAAGCAATCACTTTGGCACCAAAACCTTGAAGGATTTTAACAACTTGGCGTCCGATTCTCCCAGTAGCATAGACACCAACGGTTTGCTTGTTCATTTCGTCAGCAATATCTGGAGCCCAGGTCATGTTACCATGGCGTTCCTTATCTTCAAACTTTTTAGTATGACGAAGTAACCGCATCATTTCTGTAACCGCTAATTCAGCAATAGCAGCTGGTGAATAAGCTGGAACGTTAGTGACATTAATGCCATCACGTTTAACAGCATCAGCATCAACATTATCCACCCCAACGTTTCGAAGTGAAAGTGATTTAATGCCAAAACTAGCTAATTTGTCTAAAATATCAGCAGTATAAGGCTTTTGCTGGTATGCAACCACACCATCAAATCCCTTTGCTTCGTCGACAGTGTCATTATCCAATAATTTTGATTCTGCTTTTACTTCAATGTCTGGATGAGCCTTATCCCATTGTTCTAAGTATGGTCGTTCATCGTCTCTAATTCCATATGCAATGATTTTCATAACTTAGTCCCCCTTTTCTTTTCACCATAATTATAACACCCAACCACTAATTACCCCAAAGAGTCGAGTCAATTCCATGGCTAATTAGAAAAAATTCTTTTTTTCTCCGAGTTTGATGCTTAAAAGCGTATTCTGCTTTCATGGCACTCCTTTTATCATTAAATTTTTCGTAGTACAGTAGCTTTAAAGGTCGCCTAGTTTTAGTATATTTGGCCCCTTTCCCAGCTTGATGAACCGCTAATCTACGATAAACGTCATCGGTAAACCCACCGTAAAACGTCCCGTCACAACAAAGTAAGACATACATATAGTAACTTTTACTTTCCATACAACATCTTTTTAACCTCTTTTGAATAACTACCATGGTCATAAACCGTAATAGGGTAATCGACTTTTAAACCAGCATTTTTTCCATCTTTAATTGCAGATACCAAAATCATGTTAGAATTCTTTCCCTCTTTAGGGTAAATAAATTGAATTTGCTTCATTGCTAGTCGAAAGTTAGTCATTAAGTTCATTAATTCATGTAGGCGATCAGGACGATAAACCATGTAAAGTTTCCCACCAGTTTTTAAAAGCTCACTACTAGTTTTAATAACGCTTTTCAAATTAGTTTTTACTTCGTGTCTTGCAATCGCTAAATATTCATTCGGATTTTTTTTACTAGTCGGAAGATTTGAAAAATACGGAGGGTTAACCGTAATAGTATCAACCTCATCTTTGCCAAAAATTGTGGTAGCATTAGCTAAATCATCATTATAAACGGATATCTGATCCTCTAAGCCGTTCAGTTGAACACTCCTAGTTGCCATATCACTTAGACGTGATTGAATCTCGACTTCGGCAATCTTACCATGTGTTTTTTTGCTTAAAAACAAACCAACGGCACCATTACCAGCACATAAATCAACCAAAAGACTATTCTTATTGATCTTAGGCTGAGCAAAATTAGCAAGCATTACGGCATCCAAAGAAAATGAAAACACACTTGGACTTTGAATGACTTTAATGTCCTGACTGTAGAGTTGGTCAATTCGTTCATCACCAATCAAGTTCACCTAGTTCACCACCATTTTTTAAATTTAACTTGTCACTTTTACCGTTAATAATATACTATTAAATTATACATCTTAAAAAAAGGAGCTTAAAATCTTTTGTGGTACTCGTTTTTATTTACAGTTGGCCAATTCATTTTAAGAATTATAAATGGACCAATGAATGTGATGCACAAGAATCGTATCCCAGACGGAAATTACGTGTTAATTGCTCCCCACCGGAGTTGGTTTGATATGATTCTAATTGCAACGGTAATTCGCCCTAAACAGTTGTGTTTCATGGCTAAAAAAGAACTATTCAAAAATCCAATGCTGGGATGGTTTTTGCGGCACGTCAACGTATTTTCGGTTGATCGTTCAAATCCAGGAATTTCAGCAATTAAAATTCCAGTTAGAACACTGAGAAAAACCAATCTATCACTCATGATGTTCCCGTCTGGTACGAGGCATTCCAAAAAACTCAAGGGCGGTGCAGCACTGATTGCCCAACTAGCTGGAGTGCCCCTGGTACCAGTTGTTTATCAGGGGCCATTGACCCTCAAAGAAGTTTTCAAACGCCAGAAAGTTTCAATTAACTTTGGTGATCCAATTTATATCAACAAAAAAGAAAGATTGGATGATAAGAATCAAAAATTAATTGAAAATCAAATGCAAGCCGCCTTTGACAAGCTCGATGATGAAATTAATCCCAACTACGTGTACATTGATGAATCAAAACCGCATAATAAAAAAACGTCGAAGTAATTCGACGTTTTTTTAATTTTGATGATGTTTCATTGCGTTCATCATTTGGTTAAGTTTCTTTTGTGATGGCTTTTGTCCCATCTGAAGCATCATCGCTTTAAGTTGTTCCTGGTTGATTGGTGGATTATCCTTCAAATACTTTTCCATGTACTTACGAGCACCGAAGAAGCCAATTAGTGCACCAGCTAGTAAAGCCAAAATCACTATTAAAATCCAGATCCATGTAGACAAATCATTGACCTCCCTTCAAGCCTTTTATTATTATTTTACACAATTAGCAAGGTTTTGAAAAGATTGGAATCAATCGTCTCGCAAATTTTTCTTTCGCTGAGATTCCTTGACTTTGTCTGAAGTGATTTCGTTCCCTTTTTTATCATAGACCTTAGTCATTTCAATCTGACTTTTAAAATTAGCCTTGAAACGATCTAAGTACTCTTTTCGTAACTTCTTCTGTTCTTCTTTTTCTTCTTCAGATAAACCTTCGTTTTTTGATTTTTTAGATAATTCGTTAATTCTTGGAATGAGTTTTTCTAATTCTTTATCTTCAGCCATGTTAACCTCTCCCTTCATCTGATATCATAATATCACGAAATAAAGCGTGAAAACAAGGATTTGTACACGAACAAACGTTTGCAAAATTCCGTTTTTGTGGTATTCTTATTTTAGCTAAAAACCAATTAGAAAGCACAGAGGTGCCTTATGTCGCAAGCATCACAAACAAAACAACATGATATTCTCGAATACATTTGGAAACAAGTTCGTGATCAAGGATACCCACCAACCGTTCGAGAAATCGGCGAACACGTTGGATTATCGTCAACTTCAACGGTCCATGGTCATCTCGCTCGTTTGGAAAAGAAGGGCTATATCATCAAGGATCCAACTAAGCCGCGCGCCCTTGAAGTTACTTCTGATGGAATGAACTATCTTGGTGTTTCTCAAGAATCAAAGCCGGACGAGATGCCCTTACTTGGAACCGTTGCTGCCGGAGAACCAATTCTTGCGGTTCAAGACGCAACTGATTATTTCCCAATTCCAACCGAACTCCAACGAAGTTCTGATTCACTCTTCATGCTTACCATTAGTGGGACAAGTATGATCAATATCGGAATTTTAGACGGTGATCAGGTAATTGTAAAACGCCAAAATACCGCTGAAAATGGTGATATTGTTATCGCCATGAACGACGAAAACGAAGCCACCTGCAAACGATTCTTTAAAGAAAGTGACCATTTCAGACTCCAACCCGAAAATGATGACATGGCACCAATTATTTTAAAAAACGTAGTCATCTTAGGTAAAGTTGTCGGTTTATATCGAATCGGCATTAAATAAAAACCATTCACTTCAAAGTGAATGGTTTTTTTCTTGATTTAAATACTGACGTTTACCTTCTTTAACACCAGAAAAGACAAATTTAGCAGGATCATTACTTAGATCCAATTCATAATTATCATCCAAAAGACTAGGCAAACCATTGAATATTTGTTCATACTCTTCAATTGATAATTTCTTTCGACTGTCTAACAGCTCATTCATTAACTGTTTTCGCTTTTGATCTCTAAAGTTATCTTGTAATATTCCGGTATAAAACTCGCCCTGAGCCCCAGAACCATAACTAAACACGCCAACTTGGTCTCCTACCTTTAAATCTGAAGAATTATCCAGAAGTGAAAGAAGACTTAAATATAATGATCCAGTATACAAATTACCAACTCGTTTACTGTAAATTCGACTAGCCTCAAATTCTCTTAACAATTTCTCCTGTTCCCTAACTGAAACTTCAGGAAGAACTTGGCGTAATGCTTTTAACCCCATCTTAGTGTAAGGTAAATGAAAAACAATTGCCTTTAAATCATTAAAAGTAAGACCATGTCTTTTTAAATAATCATGAACGGTTTCATTAAAAAATTTTTCATAAATATCATTTGAGTAGTGTCCATCCACAAGGGCCTCAGTCTTTCCAATTGGCCGCCAAAAATCCATAATATCTTGAGAATAAACACTACTATCATCGCTTATAGTCATAATACGTGGGTTACTCGACACCGTCATGGCAACTGCTCCACCGCCTTGTGTAACCTCGCCAGCAGTTTGAACTCCGTATCTAGCAATATCAGATCCAACCACTAAAGCCTGCTTATCGGGATGCAAGTGAACATAGTCTTTAGCCATCTGTAATCCTGCAGTTGCTCCATAGCAGGCTTGTTTAATTTCAAATGCTCGTGCGTGTGAACTCAATTTTAACAGGTTTTGAACATAAATTGCTCCCGACTTAGAGTTATCAATTCCACTTTCTGATCCAAAAATAATTAAATCAATCTTATCTCGATTTTCTTGACTTACAATTTGGTCCGAAGCATTGGCTGCCAACGTAACAGAATCTTGGGTGGAGGGAATGACAGCTTGTTGAGTTTGTCCGATCCCAATTAAATACTTGTTTGGATCTTCATCACGCGCTTTGGCTAAATCCACCATATCAATAAAATAAGTTGGGGTATAAAAGCCAATTTTATCAATTCCAACTTTCACTAATACCACTCCATTTTCAATTTAATTTTCTAAACGTCACTAATGTTTAAAAATGATCAGTTATCTTACCAAAAAAGATGGTTAAAATTAATAAATCAGCTGAACCACCTAAGCTTAAATCTTGATTATCAAAGTTTTCACACATTTTTTCCAGTTGTTCTTTAACTAGAGCGGAATTAAAAGCTTCAGTGTTTAAAATTGAAGTAACCTGCCTGTGTACCTTTTCAACGATTTCAGGCGATCCAGCACGTTTAATCAAATTACTATCTTGACTATGAGCAACAATGTTAAGTAACGCTCGAAGGATCTTTTCATTTTTATTTCCATTAAAAGCGACCAAAGCTGGCAAGCCATGACCTGTCACAGTTTTGAATCCAGCCTCGGCTTCTCCACGAATTCCTGTCATCCCATATTCTAAAAATTGGTGCTCACCAGCGGTTAATTTGCTAGCAGATTTTCTTCTCACCTGCGAAAAGTCTGATTTAACGATTCCAGCAGTCATAGTTTTTTCTACATTAATTATATCTCCAAGTGTAAAGGAAACCTTAGACTGAGAAAGATAGCCTAGTGCTGCAACAATAATTCCCATTACGAAGATTGCACCCTTATGGGTATTGACACCGTTAGTCTCCCTAAACATGTTTTTTTCAGCTTTAATTCCATCAGGTCGAATCAACTTCAATAATTGACTTAAGTCATCACTTAAAAAATTTTGTCCTCGTAAAAAAGCGGTTTCAAAATAAGGACGCATTGTAATAATGCTGTCAATGAACGTAAAGACATCCATATCAGGATGAGATTTATGAGAAACTGGATCAACCAGTCCTGGTTTTGGATTAGAAACAACTTCATCTAACATTGATTCCATCACAGCGTTAACGGTTTTATTTTTTTGACAAATTTTAACTTTCCAATCCATTACCGCATTATTCATATCCGACATTCCTAAAATATATCTCGCTAATTTTTCGTTGCAAATCAGACACGGAATGAGTACGATTCCTAGCGCATTCTTTAGCATTTCGATCACAAATCAGACATCTTCTGGGTCTCATTTTGACATCAGTCCGGGAGTAATGAGAATGATTATGATCCATTACGTCAATATCAAACAAACGTCCTAAACGATCATGATCTTCAAAATGAATTGCTCGTTTCTTCAAAACAAGCCCATCACCATCAACCACCAAAAACCGTTCTTTTCCCGCATCAGTGTTCCACCCCATTTTATCGATAATTTTCATATTGTACAACTGCGTTTTAAAGAATCGCTTATAGCCAACATCAAATAAGTTCATGATTTGTGGGTTGTTCTTGATGGGACCCGGAATATTTAACTTGATTGACACAATCGTATCCCTTGGATACTGCTCCTTTAATTGAGCCTGTATGTGTGCCCGTCTGTCTTTGTTAGCAAGTACAGCTGGGATCCCCTGCACTTTCCCAGTTAAAAAAATATTATCTTCCAACTTATCAAACTCCTTAAAAAAACGGCTCCATCTGCCTTACAGATAGCACCGTCTTTAAAATTAATCTTTTACTTGTCGAATTGAATCAATGATCGTTCCATCCCGATACTCAACCAATCCAACCGTCTTATCAGTATACTTCAGTGGTTCTTCTTTGCCGACGATCTTTTCAGCTTTTTCAGCTAATTCTTGGATGCTGTATACATGCAAACTCGGAACATCCTTAAATTGCTTAATCAGGTCTGGACGATTAGGATTAACGGCGATTCCAAATTCGGTTACTAAGACATCAATCGATTGCCCTGGAGTAACAGCTGTACTAATATGATCTACCACCGTTGGAATGCGACCTCGTACCAGTGGAGCACAGATGATTGTCATCTTAGATGTAGCAGCATCCTGATGTCCACCAACCGCTCCTCTAATTACGCCATCAGAACCAGTTAACACATTAACGTTAAAATCAGTATCAATTTCCAAGGCACTTAAGACCGCAATGTCTAACTGAGCGACCATTGATCCTTTATTATCAGGATCAGCATACCATGACGCATCAATTTCCTGTTGGTTTTTGTTGTTCTTCATTGAATCAGCAGCGGCTTTATCAAAGTCTTGAACATCCATTAACTTATCAACTAATCCCTCTTCAAGCAAATCAACCATTGGTTTAGTAATTCCACCCAAACCAAACGAGGCATGAAGATGATTATCAAGCATTGCTTGTCTTAAGTAACGAGTAACGGCAAGGGCAGCTCCACCAGAGCCAGTCTGAAATGAGAAGCCATCTTTAAAGTACGGTGAATTAACAATTACTTGATTGACCGCTCTAGCGATGGTCAAATCTTTTGGATCCTTAGTGAACCGAGTAGCGCCAGAGCCAATTTTATTAGGATCACCAACTTTATCCACCTTAACGACATAATCGACTTGTGTTTGTCGAATTGAGGCAGGGGTGTTGGGATAGTCCACCACATTATCAGTTAATAAAACCACTTTATTAGCATAAGCTGCGTCCATTAACGCATACCCTAGTGAACCAAATGCGGCTGGACCTTCCATCCCGTTAGCATTACCACAACAGTCAGAATTAGGAACCCCTAAAAAGGCAACATCGATTTTGATATCACCGTTTTCAATGGCACGAGCACGGCCTCCATGGGATCTGAAAATCACTGGATTTTTAAGAATTCCATGAGAAACTTCGTCACCCAATGAACCACGCATTCCGGATGTGGTGATGTTAGTAACGGTTCCATTCTTGATGGCTTTAATTGCCATATCATTCATTACGCCGGTCAGTGAAGAAGGTGCTAAAGTTAGATCTTTAATTCCAAGGTCCATGATCGCCTTCATCACAAGATTAAAGATGTAATCACCATTACGTAAATGGTGATGAAATGAGATGGTCATCCCATCCCTCACGTTATCTTTAACAACCTGCTTTAAATCATCCTTTAATTTATCATGTCCATCTTGAACCTGGACTTTAGGAGCCGTTCTTTGAAAGACCGGGTTACCAATCCTAGTGGTTTCAAATGGTTTAAAGTGCAGTTCATTCATTAATTTATCGGGTAAATTACGACCTATTTTATTTTCCAATGTAATGACCCTCCTTATCAATCAAGCCAGAAGCTTTAGCTAGTTTCATAACTCTTTCAGCTCTGAGTGCAACTGGTCTATCAACCATCTGTCCGTTCATTGAGATGACTCCTGAGCCAGCTTTTCTTGCTTTTTCAATCGCAGCAAGTACATTCTCGGCGTTCTTAATTTCTTCTTCACTTGGAGCATATACTTGGTTAACTAAAGGAATTTGGCGTGGATTAATAACTGATTTTCCGTCGTAGCCCAATTCATGAATATACTCGGTTTCTGCCAAGAATCCCTTCACATTATCCACATCGGTGTAAACCGTATCAAAAGCGGCGATGCCAGCGGCTCTAGCTGCATTTAAAATCATATTTCTAGCAAACTGTAGTTCTAAACCATTTGGATAACGGTGTGTTTTTAAATCCGTTGTGTAATCTTCCGCCGATAAAGCAATCCCAATCATACGATCAGAGGCTTTAGCAATCTCAAGTACATTCATGACACCTTCAGCGCTCTCAATTGCGGCCATTAAATGAGTGGTTCCAACTGGAATGTTGAACTCCTTTTCAGCGTCAACAACTAGACTCTCCATCTCTTCAACCATTGCCGCACTTTCAGTTTTAGGAATTCTAATGACATCGATGCCAGCCTTAACCATCATTTTGACGTCAGCTTCAAAGAAGTCAGTGTCAAGTCCATTAGTTCTAACAACTAATTCTGCATCACCATAATCAACCGTTTTTAAAGCCTCATAAACTAAGTTTCTTGCAGAATCTTTTTCCGCTAACGAAACTGAGTCTTCAAGATCAAACATAATTGAATCGGCGCCATAGATCCCAGCATCTTTGATCATCCCTGGATTGTTACCTGGAACAAACATCATCGTTCTTCTGAGTCGTTCACCATTTTCAGCCATTATAGTGCCTCCCATGCTGGTTGTTCGCTGTCGCCCATGGCCCGTTGAATTGCGGTAATCGTTCGAGCTTTAATTACACAATCTAAAGCTCCCTGGTCAACTGCCTTAATATTGACATTATCTAATTCAAACTTGTTAACAACTTCCTTAATGGTAGCAATAATATCATCACCAAACCGTTTCTTAACATCAGATTCAAGATTAATTTGGATTCCGTTAGTACCCTTACTGACTGTGATCTGAATGTCAGAAGATTCCAGCGTTCCATCCATTGCCGTTTTATTAATTCCCATTGATCTTCATTCCCTTCTTAATTCTTTCCTGTAACGAATCCATATGTTTGGTAATAAACTCGTAAGTTGTTTTTGGAACAATCCCTTTAATTGATGTTAACTCACCATTCTTAATGGCCATCCGAACCGTTCTGGCCGAAATCACTTTTCCGGCTTCATCCTGATCTCGTTTAATAACTTTAACTTTGACTTCAGGCGGGAGAACCTTTTCTAAAATTTGATTATAGATTGAGGTCGTTTTGGAATTTGGCTCCGTTCCAAGAAACCGAACGTTAATGCCAAGATCTTTGGCAATCCAATCTTTAAAGATTAATGCATCAATAGTTGTCTGATACCGCACCTTGTCTGCTTGTGCCCCCAAAAAATACGAAGGAAAAGTGGCATAACTTACTAAGTAATCGCCACCCGGAACAACCATCACATTCTTTAAGTCAGAAACGCCCTCTTGAACAAGTTTTAATCGTTCTTGTGACGTAAACAGTGATTTATCAGTACTTACAACAAATACGTAAACGTTATCACTAACTTCTGACGCTTTTTCAACCAAATATCGATGACCATCGGTAAAAGGATTAGCATTCATGACAATCCCGGCATTATTATCAGCTTTATTAACCTTAGGCAGACTTTTAAGATAATCAGTAATACTATAATCACCGGTCTCTAAAAAGGCCGCATCATCACTTTGAACGAGTTCCTTAAACCCAACGTGTTCGAAACTTTCCGCATACATTGGTTTTGTAAAGACAAAGACATGAAAGACTCCACGTTGTCCCAAACTTGTTAAAAGATTCGAAATTACCTTGTTAAAATAAACCCCATTTTCAGTGTACTTATGACAAACACCAATGTACTTCAAAATGTTTCCAGAATATGAACCAGTACCAACTAATTTATTCCCATCAAAAAGTCCAACGGTATAATCTAAGGGATCAACCTCATCACCAGAAAAATTGGCGATGCCAAGTGATTTCAAAAAATCTCTCCACTGATTAAATTGGTCAGGAACCTCTAAATTAATTTCTCTAGTCTCAATATTCATATCCTCAATAATCTCCCGTTTCTACTAACCCATGATTAACATAATAATCGGAATTACGATGATAAAGAGGACTGAGGTAGATACAACCACGTTTGTAGCAAACTTAACGTCACCATGATAAGTTTGTGCCAAAATTGGCAGAACTGCAAGTGAAGGCGTAGCAGCTTGAACAATCAAAGTCTTGGAGAAGGTTGGAACCATTGATGCTCCGAGTTTGAACCCAACAAAAATAATTGCAGCCATGACTAATGGTGAAATCACGAAACGGCCTGCTAAAGTCAAAATGACATCTTTATCAAAATGCATGTTTCTAAGACCAAATGATCTCAACATAATTCCAATATAGATTAATGCAAGTGGAGTAACCAGTGCCCCCAAATCAGTTAAGGTTGTTTGGACAAAATTAACCAATAAATGTTCCTGAAGCCATGGAATATACAAAAATGGAATGGCAACAATGAATCCCCATAATGGAGCCGGAATCAAATGGTGCCAATCAAATTTAGCTTTGGAACCATCTTTAGCGGTTGGATCGTCTGCAGCAATTACCCAAACACCTAACGTCCAAATAATGATCGTATTTACAATATAGTAAACAAGTAAATAAGGGACTGATATCTCACCAAATAAAGCAACGTTTAAGGGCATTCCAATAAAAACGGTATTAGCACCGTTAATACCGGTCATCATCAGTCCTCTTCGACCCTTTTTAACCCTAAATAACTTAACTTCAATCCATGAAATAACGTAGCCTAAAAGAATAGCAAGCACAACATAGATTAATCCAGTTGACAAATTAGCTAGTTGTTCTGGATGAAAATATTTAAGCATTGCCACAAAAATAGAACATGGCAAAGCAACTTTCATAATAATCTTTGAGATTGAACCGGAAAATGATTCTTTAAACCATCCGAGTCCTTGTGTTACATAACCAACTGCAATCATAATTACAATCGCTAGCACACTCTGG
Source organism: Fructilactobacillus sp. X3R5C2 (assembly GCF_059901175.1). Classification (NCBI taxonomy): domain Bacteria; kingdom Bacillati; phylum Bacillota; class Bacilli; order Lactobacillales; family Lactobacillaceae; genus Fructilactobacillus; species Fructilactobacillus sp. X3R5C2. The sequence goes on along the minus strand of NZ_JBWXVC010000002.1, from coordinate 87,825 downwards.
ATTGATGTAATAAATATTGCCATAATTGCACCTCTTATCCTTTTTCACTATATTTTATAATTGAATTTGTGACTGTTTTAACAACATTTTCATCAAAGACCCCAGGGACAATTTTATCTGGAGTAGGATCAGGAATCATGCTGGCTAACGCGTCAGCAACGACTTCCTCAATTTGGTATGTAACCTTTTTGATTCCACTCTTTAAAAGTCCTTTGAACAGACCTGGGAAAACCAAAATATTATTAACTTGGTTTGGATACTTACTAGATCCAGTCGCAATCACTTTAGCACCACCAGCTTTAGCGTCTTGTGGAAGAATTTCCGGAACTGGATTAGCAAGCGCAAAGACAATCGGATCCTTTGCCATTCTTTTAACTTGACTAGTGCTTAAAACATTAGCATCTGACAGACCGATAAAAACATCCTGATCATCAATTACATCATCCAGAGTTTGTCTTTCTTTTCCGTTCAAGGATTGGGCAAGTCCAGTTTGATATGAATTATAGTTCTCACTATCTGGCTTAACCACGCCATCGATATCAACCAACGTAATATTTTTAATGCCAACATGCTCCAACAACGAGGCAGTAGCGACACCAGATGCTCCAACCCCATTGACGACGATCTTTAAATCTTTCAACTCTTTACCAACTACTTTACTAGCGTTGATTAATCCGGCCAAAACTACAATAGCAGTTCCCTCTTGGTCGTCATGATAGACCGGAATATCTAATGTTTTACTCAAGATATCCTCTAACTCAAAGCATTTTGGTGCCGCAATGTCCTCCAAATGGATCCCAGCAAAGGTATCTTGAATACTTTTAATGTGAGTGGCCATTTTCTTGGCATCTTCCTGATCAATGGCAACTGGTAACGCATTAACATTGGCCAAGTCTTTATATAACAAAGCCTTCCCTTCAACAACCGGAAGCCCTGCAGCTGGTCCGATGTTACCTAATCCTAGAACTGCTGAACCATCAGTAACAACAGCAAGCAACTTTCCACTCATTGTGTACTTGTCCTTTAAACTAGGGTCTTTTTCAATGGCCTTGGAAATCTTAGCAACACCAGGTGTGTAAGCTTCACTAAGTTCTTCACGGTTTTTTACAGGAAATTCTGATTCCATTTCTAGCATTCCCGTGTGCTTTTCATGAATGGAATAAATATTATCAGCCACGTAAACCCCTCCAATTGTTTTTATTTTCACGCAGACACGATTGCTCATATCCGCTTACATTGTGATTATATTAACCAAAGTGCGTAAAGTCAACCAAGTTAACACTCTTTAACAAACCCAAATAAAAAACGACCTCATTAAAGTGAGACCGCTATTAAAGGGTTAAGTCTAATAATTCACACGATGATATTTCTTACCATTGTGATTTATTATATTCTTTTCACAAACTTCAACAAAATATCGTTAAACACATCTGGCTGTTCAGCCATAATAATATGCCCCGCATCTTCAACAATCTGATAATGACCATTATGAGCCATCCCAGCTGCAACTTTTGCAAAGTGATAATCAAAAAATGGTGATTTTCTTCCCGCTATAATCATCAATGGAACCTTCAAATCACTCAAAATGTCACGCCAATCTTGAAAAGCATGATCCACTAACAACGAATAGTTTAAGTCGGCGTCATATGGATACTTCTGTTTTAACGATTGAATCTTACTATATAAAAGATCATTAATTTTACTATAAGTCGAACGTCCAAATGGCTGCTTCAAAAATTCAGGAAAATTACTCCAGTCTAAAGCCTTAAATCCGTATGGCCATGACCGATCCGCAATCATCTTAGGACTCTGATCAACGTCTACAATGGCCTTAATTCCCTTATCAGTAAACAAAGAAACGTACGCAAACATGGTTGCTGCTCCCATTGAATTCCCAAGCAAGATTGGTTCTTTTAATTTTAGTTCATTCTGAATCTCATATAAATCCATCGCATGGCGCGACATTCGTTCATCCTTACTAGTACGCTCAGACATCCCCTGATTTCTAGCATCCACGTTAATAACCCTAAAACCGCTTTCGACTAATTTTTGGACAGTAAGGGTCCAAATCTCTTTATAGCCCCCAATTCCGGTAAGAATCATTACGGGTTGATTGCTTTTATTTCCCTCATCATCATAGTCTAATTCCACATTATCAGAAGTATAAAATTTCATTATTGCTTCACCATTTTCTTTAAGATTTATTTTATATGTTAGCACTTCTCTTACTACTAGATTCATACCAATACCAAAAATTAATTGGTAGTATAATAACTACGAAAGAAGGGATGATATGAAACGGATTACTTTAACATTTCCAGCACCTGGAAATTCAGATACTAAAACCATTAAAGTTAACGATGACAATCAGTACGTCATGAAATTAACTACCTTAGATAATCTGGCTCCAGATGGCCATTCACTTGAAATTGAATTTCTTCCTAAGACCAGTGAAGATTTTCCAGAACGAGGTACTACCATTTATCTAAATGGTTTTGATAAAACGTTCAAATTGTCAAATGGTGATATTCTAGTAGCAAAAAGTATGTAATAAAAAGGGTCTGTTGATTAAGTCAACGGACCCTTTGGTTTTATTTGTGATCTAACTTATCTTGTGCTTTTTGAGCTGCGACGTTCATGATATTCCATGGACGGTCAAAACCTGGTTGGAAGAAGAAGTCAGCATATGCCAAGTCATCAACGGTCATGTGTTGTTGAATTGCTAATGAAATGGTATTGATATTAGCAGTTACATCCCGTTTTGACATGATTTGAGCACCCTCAACTTCACGAGTTTTGGGATCAAAAGTTAACTTGAAGTATACTTCTGCATTCAACTTGTCATCATGAACAAACGGAGGAACTGCAGTGTCAACAACAAAGACAGATTCAACGTCAACGCCAGCTTTTTCAGCAGTAACGTCCTTAAATCCAGTTGAAGCAAACTTGTAGTCAAAAACATGAAGTGCTGATGAACCAGAAACTTCAGTAGTCTTACGCTTCTCATCGTTCAGGTTCATGGCAGCTGAGCGACCTTGACGTCTAGCGTTAGAAGCTAAAGCAATGATTTGCTTCTTGCCAGTAGGTGCAAAGGTAACCTCGGTAGAATCACCAACGGCAAAAATATCAGGTTGATTGGTTCTTTGATATTCATCGGTCTTGATCATGCCCTTTTCGTCGAGATCAACTTTACCTTTAAGCCAATCGGTAGCAGGACGAATTCCGGCAGTTTCAATCACTAGATCAGCATCCCATTGGTCACCATTAGTTGAAATAACTGAAGAAACGTTTTCATCATCGTCACCAACGTATTCCTTAACACTTTGGTTCAATGACAATTTTACGCCGTTCTTTTTAAGCTCAGCTTCAAGAATCTTAGTAAACTCTGGATCCAAGTAAGTAGGAAGAATGGTTTTACCAGTATCAACTAAGGTAACGTGCTTGCCAGCCTTAGCGAATGATTCAGCTGCTTCAATTCCAATGTATCCACAACCAACGACCGTGACGTTGTTGATACCTGGAGTAACTTCAGCTTCCTTCAATTTAATGGCCCAATCACGTCCACGCATTGCGTAGATATTACCTAATTCCTTCCCTGGAACTGGAAGTTGGAATGGATTAGCACCAACACTTAAAATTAATTTATCATATTTTTCAGTGCTCTCTTTGCCATCGTTAACGTTTAAAGCGGTTAGCGTGTGAGCTTCAGGATCAATATCAGTGATTTCAGTATTAATGTGAACATTTACACCTAATTTTTCCATGCCTTCTGGAGTTGCATAACTTACAGAGTTAACATCTTTTACGACGTTTTGAAGATATAATTCAATTCCACAAGATAGAAAAGATACAAAGTCTCCCTTTTCGTACCATTCGATGTCAGCATCAGGGAAATCTTTTAAAACTCCTCTGACAGCTTCGAATCCACCATGAGATGATCCAATTACAGCTACTTTCATATCTGCTTCCTCCTTCAATTTTTAAATTGTCGTTCTCTATGAACATTTTTATAGTACCACGCAATTACCTAATGAGACTACAAAATGTTCAATATTTAATAAATTATTTGCACACAATTTGATTGAACTACCCATAAGTTAAGCAATTGATAACCTATAAGATAAATTATTAATTGTATCCATAGTCATCATCTTTTGGTATCATGACTTATAAATTACTAAGGGATGAATCAAAATGAAAAAAATCTATTTTTTGTGTACGGGAAACTCGTGTCGAAGTCAAATGGCGGAAGGATTTGCCAAAAAATATTTCCCACGAAACTGGCAAATAAAAAGTGCAGGATTAAAAAAGCATGGTGTAAATCAAATTGCGGTTAAGGTAATGAAAGAACGCAGAATTGATATTTCTCACAATACATCAAAGTTAATTGACAAAAATTATTTAGTTAAGTGTGATTTAGTCGTTACGCTTTGCGGAGATGCTAAGGACAAGTTTCCGGTTACTCCAGAATCGGTTACGAAAATTCACTGACCACTTAAGGATCCAGCACAAGCGAAGGGATCCAAACCGGAAGTAATCGAAACTTTTAGAATCGTCCGCAATCAGATTGACCAATTAGTAAAACAATTGTCAGTTGATGAAACTAAACAAACTAATTATTAGACGACAAAGGCCTAGATCAACTACTGCAACTGATCTAGGCCTTATTATCACTACACATACTAATACTAATTACAAACGTGAAAACAAGTAGTATTAATACATTTAGTTTATCTCATTGCTCTTTTATCACACGGATAACAAATGAAGATTACGAAACTTTGATATCTAGGTACTTAAAAATTTGCTTCCTAATTCTTTGAGATTTAGGACTCATCTCACCATGAATTGCCCGATTTAATTCAACTGGTGAGACATCAACAATTTTTGACATATCAACTTGAGTCAAGTCCTTGTTAATTAAAGCTACTTTGATCTTTTTAAATACTCTTTGAGCATTACGTTCCAATTCAACGTTAGCCATCATTGATCCCTCCTTTCACAATTTATTAATTAAGTTATTGACTATGTCTATCCTTTGGAATAAAATGTAAATATGATGAAAATAATGGACTGTACTTAAACTATTTTCTTCGTGGGAACTAGTTTAAATACTTTTAACCATTGATATTATTCTGGACTGACTGATCAATTACTTAACTAAATTAATTATCAATCATATAAAATAAAATGTCAATGATTTTCTCTATTATTTGAAATAACTTTTTTAACCACCAATTTCAGAAAAGGAGAAACAATTTTGACAACAATTGAACGAATTAAGAGACTTTCAAGAATGCGTGGATGGTCACTTCAGTTAGTGGCCCAGAAGGCTGGGATTGGGATTAACAATATTTATACTTGGAACAAGAAAACTCCTAGTACAAAAAGCCTTGGAAAAGTCGCCAAAGTACTTGGAGTGTCGATCGATTACCTATTAGGAAATACTGATCAACTTAACTATCACAATGATAGTACAAGCGCTAAATCAAAAACTAATGAGGCAATTGATCTTCCTCTTATTGGCAGCATTGCTTGCGGAAAACCAATCTTTGCTGAACAAAACGTTACCGCGTACTTTCCAACCTTAAAAGAAGGACTGCCAAGTGGTGAGAATTTCTGGCTAAAATGTGACGGAGATTCAATGGCTCCTACCATTCAAAACGGATCGTACGTTTTGATTCATTATCAACCAGAGGTGGAAAATGGTGAAATTGCTGCTGTCCTATTAAACGATAACGAGGAAGCTACCCTTAAAAGGATTAGTACTCAAAAAGACCAAACCGTCTTAGTTCCTGATAACAAGGAATACCCACCGATTATCTTGAATAAAGATAATCCAGGTAAAATCATTGGAAAAGCAATCCGGATGCAATCCGAATTATAAGAGCTCAATACAACAAAAGGGCTATCAAAACTTGTGATTTTGATAGCCCTTTTGTTTTGTAACACATATTAAATATTAAAGGAGAGAAGGCATTAGTAGATTACGTAAAAAAGTAAACTACGTCCAATCAATTCTAACTGTAGTAATAAAATAAGGAGTTTCAGTTTATGAATGAGTATATAAATACTGTGTATATAACAAAAAAAGACGATCCTCTTCCAATTATGATAAAAAGATATAATAACAATGGCATTTATGTAACTATCAATATCCAGCTTATTGGATTAGAACAAGGAAAACATAACCTTAAAATCGATGCAAAAAATAAAAATGATAAAAGCATAATGGATAATCATGAGCCCGACATTTTTTAATTTGATCTAAAAGATATTAAAGCAAAGCAGATGTCAAACAACTATATTGCAATGTTTGGAATAGCATTCTCGGCGACTCTAAAAGATGTTCAAAATACACCATATATTAATTTTGAAATCCAATTAGATGAAAATGAGAAAAAAAGTAAATTGACTTTATTTCTTAAAAGGGAGAATTCGTAATGGCTGAAAGTAAAAATAATATTATCTATCGGCCTTTTGAAGGAGAAAAAACGAACAATGATATAATTAATTCAAAGCCAAATGATAATGGAGGTAACGGAAATATGAAAAATTATGTAATACATGATGAATTAAATAGTGCCGTTGATAAACTCAGTAGTAAAATTGATTTACTTGGAAAAGACATTGATATTAAATTTGAAAAAGTAAATACTAAGTTTGCTGAACAAAAAACATGGTTAATTACTACTTTTATAGGAGTAGTTGGAACAATTATAGGAATTATTGGAACAATACTATCAATTTATAAATTCTTTTAAAGAGCCACAAGAAACGTGGCTTTTGTTTTACAAAAACGTCTTAAGAAATAATTAGACTATTTTAAACAAACTTAATATGTCCAATTCCTGATTGACTTAAAAAGCTGTTAATTTTTGGAGGATAATACTATGCGTACTTGCCCAATATGTAATAACAAAATCACTTTATTGCAATTTAATATGCTGGTTAAAGACGGCGATATTTATGATAAATGTTGTAAAAAAATAGGAATAAATGCTAAAAAAGTTGGAATTGTAACGAGCATGGCCGCTCAAAACTTTGTAACTGTGGATATGGTAAAAGATGCCATCGCAAACGGAACTACAATAGACCCACTGAAATTAAAAGATGACTACAAACAAAAGAAACGCGAAGAAAAAGAAAGTAAACAACCAAATGGATCATCGCAAAATTCAGAAAGATTCGAACAAATTAAGCAACAATTAGATGAAGCTGGATTAACTGATACGTTTGGTACTAAACGTGAACTCAAAATGTTACCCGAAATTTTAAATGATGATGAAACCATTAAATATGCTACTTCTGGTTTTACTGAAAAAGATTCTCAAACGGTACTGATGGTTCTAACTGATCAACGTATTATTTTTATAAATAAGAATTTGCTTATTGGAAGTCAGACTTCAGATATTCCTATCTCACAAATAAATGGTGTGTCCAAGCATAAAGGAATGGCACTTGGAAGAATTGTTTTAATGAATGGAGTAACAGAAGTTGGAATAAAAAATATCTACAATAACAACGTAGAGATTATGGCTAAAAAGATTAACGAAGAAATTAATAATTCTAAAACTCCAACTGGTAATGTTGTTCAGTCTATTTCTAACGCAGATGAATTACGAAAATTCAAATCCCTTTTAGATGATGGAATTATTACTCAAGAAGAGTTCGACCAAAAGAAAAAACAACTACTAGGTCTTTAATTTTAATAATAGTAATAAAGGAGATATGAATGATGGATATTGGTCTGTTTAATTATTCTTGTAATCATATACGCAGTAAAAAGTTTTAAAAACACCTTACTGATATAAATGTAAACAACTTACGTCCAATTTCTGATCGACGTAAAAAGCTGTTTGTGGAGGACTTATGTATTTTGTAATAGGTTGGATTTTATTTATTTTTTTAGTTGGTCTCACTATCGGAGGAATCAAGCAATCTCTTGATGAAGCAAATAAAGACAACAAAGGTATGTTTTATGCTTCGTTAGTATTTGGATTAGTTGCAACGATGCTTTTAATCTTTTTATTATCAGTTGAAAAATCACTCGAAATTGTTTTACTTATTCTTCTAATAATTGCTTTAATTGTATCGGTATTAGAAATATTTGCCTCAAAATCAAAAAAGATGTGGATAACTTTAAGTGTTGTTTTTGCTGTGTTTGCTTTGATTTCAATGGGACAAATTAGTGCTTACGATCAACAACAGGCTGCTAAAGAACACGAAACAAAAATGGCCAATAAAAAAGCAGTCAAAGAAGATAAGCAAATTGATAAAGAAGTTAAAAGCAAACCAAATAATAGTGATAAAAATATCAATGGCTACAAACAAGCATTAGCTGATCTACCTAGTCAAACTAACGGAGATATCACTAACGCTAAAGTTGATTCAGCTGGAGAAACGGTTGTAACCTTAAGTGATGCAACAGCTAACTTTAATAGTCAACAATTAGAAAATGTCTCACATTCTGCTTATGATGCAATTGAACGAATTATGCAGCAATACAACATTCAAGATTCATACAGTTCAAAGGTAACTAGTTCAATTAGTATTCAAGATGGTTCTGGTAATCAGATTGCTAAAACATCCCTAACAAATAAATATAAATTTACTGGTCAAAAGCAGTAATATTACCCTACTTGGTAGCATGAAGTCAGTTCAATTCTGACTTTAGGGCTTTAATGGAGGTACATAACATGGCTAATTTTCAAAAGCGTGGCAAAGTCTGGCAAGCCCAGTTTAGATATAAAGGTCCAGATAAAAAATGGCATGCAAAATCTAAATCTGGTTTTTCAATTAAACAAGAAGCACAACTATATGCTTCTAAAATGGAATTGAGTAAAAATGATTTCTCTCTACAAAACAGTAAACCTAACTTATTTTATGAATACTTTTGGAATTGGTTTCAAACTTATAAAGAAACATCAGTAACTGAAAGAACTAAAAAGACTTATTTAAGAACATACGGTATTTTAAAGCGATACATCCCTAATGTTCAGGTCGATGCTATCGACCGTAATATTTATCAAAAATTATTAAATGATTATGGTAAAGACCACGCTAAAGAAACCGTTAGTAAATTAAATACAATGGTTCACTCTTGTGTTAAAGATGGTATCTACGATGGTGACTTTGAAAAAGATTTCGTCCAGCGAACCACAATGGTGTACGACCGAAGTAAGACCAGAAGGATTGAATATTTAAATGTCGACGAAATGGAAAGATTGACTAATTATCTGTTAGAGACTAAGAACAAAAACTTTACTTCTAAATATATGATTCTGTTAGCAATTTTCTCTGGGATGCGACTGGGAGAAATTCAAGCACGAATTTGGAAAGATGTTAATTTTAACTTTCGAACTATCAATATTAATAAGTCTTGGAATTCCGTATTAGAAAGTGAATAACCTACTAAAAACGAAAGCTCCAATAGAATTATTCGAATAAATGCTGATATTCTTGAAGTTTTAAAAGAGTTAAAGGAAAATGGCAACAACCATGTTTTTACGAATCAATATAAGACTATACGACTTCCTCAGCCGTCAACAAAACATTGAGGGAATTTTTAAACGAGTTAGGTATAAATTTCTACTCTCTCAGACACACTCACGTAGCTTATTTGCTTGCTAATGGAATTGATAACTACGTCATCAGTAAACGACTTGGTCACTCAGATATATCAACCACAACCCGAGTATATTCATACATGATTGATGAATATCGTCAACAAACTAATGATCAAATCGAAACATCACTAAATAAAATTATCAATAAAAAAAGAGCTACCAGAATTTAATCTGATAGCTCTTTCTATATATCGACCATAAATATTTAGCAGGAGACATCACACCCGGCTTAAATATAAATTTAGTATGGCACACTACTAAAAATTGGTATACCTCCGCTTTTAACCGGTTAACATTTTTTGTTAACAGATTGTTAACGGATTTTTATTTCTCTATAGTTTTCTAACTATCCACAGCTGCTTCTTTTGTTGATATAAAAACGTTTGATAACTATAGGAAACTATCCAAATTGCCCCTAAAAGGCGAGTACAGGATTTGAACCTGCGCGCCGGCTATAAACCGGTTCGCCGGATTTCGAGTCCGGTGCATTACCACTCTGCCAACTCGCCAAAATTAACACCACTTAAGTATAATCATAAAAGAACCGATAATCAACTTGAGAAGTGTTTTTAATTTAAAACTTAATCATATTTAATCAGACTGAGAATATCATAGTCTTTAATCTTATCGCGACCCTTTAAGTCCATTAATTCGACAATAAAAGCCGTTCCAACTACTACTCCACCAAGATCTTTGACTAACTCAATGGTAGCGTCAATGGTACCACCTGTAGCTAGCAAATCATCAGTCACAAGAACTCTCTGACCTGGTTTAATCGCATCATCATGCAAATAAAGCGATGACTGACCGTATTCCAAGCCATATGTAGCTTTGACAGTCTTGCCAGGTAACTTCCCTTTTTTTCTTGCAGGAGCAAAACCAATTCCAAGTTCATAGGCAACGGGACATCCCACAATAAAACCACGCGCTTCGGGACCAACAATCATATCAATGTTCTTGCCCTTAGCATAGTTGACAATTTCGTCAGTAGCTTGACGATATGCTTCGCCACTTTCTAGTAATGGAGAAATATCTCGAAAAGTTACACCTGGCTCTGGAAAATTAGGATAACTTGCTACATAATCCTTTAAATTAAGGACCATAAAAAATACTTCCTTTCTTATTATCAGTTCCCAATCTTATTAATTATTTTCACCAAATCACTTGGGGAAACGTTAAAAAGAGCATCTTCTACCTTTAATTGCTCTTCTCGCAATTGGTATGTGGGAGAAGTTGACAAGCTTTGCTTGTTTGGATTACTGATACCATTCAAAATTCCATCCCGAATGGTGATAAATCCCAGTTCATTAAATACCTGCAACATGAAAACCAGAATATTGGTTGGGACCTGCAAATGGTTTGCAACCTCACCAACATTCTTTGAAATTTGCACATTTTTATTAGTTTCAACGAACTTAAATAGTTTAGCATACTGTGAACGTTCTGGCATCCCTAAATTTAAAATATGATTCTTTTTATATAAATACAATATAATTTCAGGATTTTGGAAATGATTAACAACGCTTTTTAATTCACCAAGTGTTTCAGGACAATCAACAAGATAAACTACCCCATTCGTAATATCTTTTTTAACATCCGAAGCAAGCATAGCTTTAGAATTTTTACCAACATATGATTTTAATTGTTGATACAAGTTACGATGAAAGAAAATATACGTTCCCTCATTTACAAACATTGACTTAGTTAAGGTAGTGGTCCGTTTGTCAATAACAACGGTTCCGTCAACTTTAAGATCATCAACCATCAACTGAAGATTAGTACGACCCTTCCACTCATTTTCATTCAAGGTCGCTGCTACGTTAATATTAGCTGACAATTTAGAAACTTCAGTAGCAACATCACCCATCCCAAAGTCAATTGCAGAAATCCGTGAATGATTGCCAACAGCTTGAAATTTAAGGTGATCATGGGCTTTCCCAATTGCCTGAACATTAGTTAAAGCAATCGGATCAACATCAAATCGGGGGCATTCATTATCAGTCCCAAATGGACTCAAAGTTTGAATTTGTTGAAATAACTTTTGATCAATTTCATCTGGAGTAACTTTAAAATCAATTTTTAAAGTTGGCTTTTGTGATAAATCAACCTGCTGTTTTGCTGCTGACCGTTCAAACCGCTCAGCTAGTGTTTTTAAATTATCAGCTGGAACCGTTAATCCAACTGCCATCGCATGTCCACCAAATGCATCCATCAGATCGCGTTCACTATCTAAGGCTTTAAAAAGATCAAATCCTTTGACACTTCTTCCGGATCCCTTGGCGATCTTATTTTGGTCATCAACACTGACAACAACCGTCGGCTTATGAAATTTATCTTTAACTCGACTAGCTGCAATACCTAAAACTCCAGTATGCCAATCCTTTCCCACAATTAAAAGGGTTTCTCTCTTCTTATTCTCAGGTGAATCAGCTTGAGCGATTGCCTCGTCCGTAATTGAACTAACCAGTAACTTCCTCTGATCATTTTTTTGCTCAGTCTTCTTAGCTAGTTCATTAGCTTGCTCGTCGTCAACCGTAGTAAGCAGATCAACGCCCATATTGGCGTCACCCATCCGTCCAAGTGCATTTAATCTAGGAGCAATGTTAAACCCAATATCTTGTTCATCAACTTTTTCCAAATCAATTCCAGATCGTTTAATAAGGGCTTTTAATCCAGGTCGCACCGTCAAGTGAATGACATTTAATCCAAACTGAACGAGTGCCCGATTCTCTCCAGTTAACGATACTAAGTCAGCAACCGTTCCGATTGCGGCTAAATCTAGTTTATCTTGAGGAATTTCATCCATTAATGCCGTCGACAACTTAAAAGATACTCCAGCTCCAGAAAGATACTGAAACGGATATTTAGGATCGCCCAACTGAGCGTGAACGATTGCATAGGCGTTTGGCAACTTTTCTGGTAATTCGTGATGATCGGTAATAATCACATCACAACTCAATTTATTAGCTTCCTCAATTGCATCAAAGCCGGCAACTCCATTATCAACAGTAACAATTAACGAAGTTCCACTATCAATAATTTTTTGAAAGGCCTTCACATTTGGACCGTATCCATCTTTAAACCGATTAGGAATATAATAACGAACTTCCGCTCCCATCTCGACTAGCGTTTCATATAAAATGGCGGTACTAGTAAGTCCGTCAGCATCATAATCCCCATAAACGGTAATTTGTTCACCGTTTTCAACTGCCAATTCAATCCGTTCAACCGCTTTTTGCATATCATGCATTAAAAAGGGATCGTTTAAGTCACTAGTATCCGGGTTTAAGTAATGTTGAATCTTATCGACATTATCATAACCACGTTCAAACAGTAAGCTAACAACTAACGGTTCAAGTCCCAAATCATTAGCTAGTTGATTAACAGCATCTTGGTTAAGATTATTTTGTTTTAGCTCCCAATTATACTTTGAAGAAAGCAAATATGGATCCTCTTTTCACTATTTTTCGTTGTCCTTTTGCTGTTTATTAATTACATCTTCAACATTTCGATTATCTTGATTAACCTTTTGTTTACTAATTGAATTCTTTAACTGCATCTTTAGAGAATCAATTTGTTTATTTAAATCATTAATTTGTCCCTTTAATCCATCAATGGTTTTCTGTGAATCACGATTTTCTTTTTTCCGTTTGGAACCATTTTTAAATGAACTGATCATTGATAATAAGAACATGATTAAAGCCCCAATTAGTAATGTCAATAATAAGACTAAGATTAACGGCATTTTAACCGTCGTAAAACCAAAATTAATCTCCGCACTTCCCATATTTAACAAAACAAAAATAGCGACAATCACAATCAAGACCATGCTTAAAATCATTGAAACTTGCTTTTTCATTGGGCATTCTCCTCTCCCTTATTAAAGGGAATATCAATAAAATCAAAATCTTTAACTACCTTGGTATTTGGAAAAACTTGTTGAGCCTGCCTCTGTAACTCATGAGCCATTTTAGCAGTATACCTTGCAGAAATGTGCGTTAATAGCAATCGTTTTACGTTGGCATCCCTGGCGGTATTAGCAGCCTGAATGTTCGTAGAATGATAGTAATTGTGAGCTAATTTTGCTTCGCCCTTTCCAAAAGTACTTTCATGAACTAAAATGTCAGCATTTTGCGCTAACTTATTGATGGTACCAACTTTTCTCGTATCCCCTAAAATGGTAACAATTCTCCCCTTTTGGGAATTACCAATGTAGTCCTTGCCATTAATGACTCTCCCGTCACTAAGCTTAACCGTCTTACCTTCCTTAAGCTTTCCGTACAGTGGACCAGACGGAATATTATCCTCCTGCAATTTATCAACAAGCAGTTCACCCGGATGATCATGTTCAACAATTCGAAAACCCCAACTTTGAACTTGATGATCAAGCTTTTCCGCATAAACTGTAAACTTTTTACCGTCAAAAATCTTACCAGGCTGGTCCAGCTCTACGTATTTTATTTTATACCCTAACTTAGTCTGCGTCACTTGCAAACTAGTCTGAACGTAATTTTTGATTCCAAAGGGGCCATAAATGGTAACCGGATCATCTCCGCCTTGAAACGAACGACTTGATAATAATCCCGGAAGACCATAGATATGATCACCATGAAGGTGGGTAATAAAAATCTTATTAATTTTTCGCGGTTTTAACGTTGATCGCAAGATTTGTTGTTGAGTACCTTCCCCCGCATCAAACAACCACACGGAATTAATCTCATCCAACAATCTTAAAGCGACACTAGAAACGTTTCGAAACTTACCAGGAACTCCCGCACCAGTTCCAAAAAACTCTAATTGCATATCCTATCGTTCCTTTTTGACACTCAAATTTTTACACTCGTGAAGAATTACTATACAATTGTAGCATACCACATTAGCAATAATAAGCTGAATCTAGGTGATAACTTTGAGATTAAACGAATTTTATGTCTCATCCGAAGATTTAAATAATTCATATAAAATATACGTTGAAATTAATAAGGTTATTTTACCAGTTTTTGACATTGAATTTTCGCAAAATAAAATTTTATTAGTACCAAGCAAAAACAAACGGTCACTAACCTTGAATCAATTTAATACCCGGACAAGAGAACTTGATGATCATCTATCACTTTTTTGTAAAACAATTGAAACTCCAAAACTATTCGGTTATCGTTTAAAAAATGATGAGCTTATTTTTGGATAATAAAAGACGATACCACAAGTATCGTCTTTTATATTATTCAACATATGAAAAGGTAAAGTCCAAAATTGATACCAGATCGCCATTCTTAGCGCCGGCATCCCGTAGTGCTTGATCAACACCCATTCCACGTAATTTTCGAGCTAATCTTAACACACCTTGTTCATGTTCAGTATTAGCCATTTGAATTACTCGTTCAATCTGATGTCCAGACAGAACCCAAGTTCCATCTTCATCTTTTGTCAAAGTAAACGGCTTTTCATCCTCATCAGGACGGTAAATGACTTCCTTAGAATCATTAAGCTCGTTAGCACCCACAATTGGAAACTTTGGTGCCTTATCAAGTTCACTACTCGTTTCTCGAATGAGATCATTAAGCCCTGAATGAGTAATGGAAGAAATGGGAATAATTTTGCCATTAACGTGGTCATTATGTTCAGCTAATTCACGTTTAAACAACTTAAGATTTTCAGCCGAATCCGGCATATCCATTTTAGAAGCAACGATGATTTGGGGACGTTTCAAAAGACTTTCATCAAAATTAGCCAGTTCATGATTGATTTTTTCATAGTCATCATACGGATCACGTCCCTCAACTCCACTCATATCAACAACATGGAGGATAACTCGAGTTCTTTGAATGTGTCTTAAAAATTCAAAACCTAATCCCACACCTTTGGAAGCTCCCTCAATCAGTCCAGGCAAATCAGCAATCACAAAGTCACTTCCATCATGATTTCGTACAATCCCCAGATTAGGAACAATGGTCGTAAAGTGATATTGAGCTACTTTTGGTTTTGACGAAGTAATTGCACTTAATAACGTGGATTTACCAGCCGATGGAAAACCGACTAAACCAACATCAGCTAATAATCTTAACTGAAGTTCGATCTCCATTTCTTGACCTGGTGCCCCATTTTCAGCAATTTCTGGCGCAGAATTTTTAGGGGTAGCAAAGTGAACGTTTCCTCTTCCTCCACGACCACCCTTTACAACTACAACTTCATCGTTTGCTTTAGTCAAATCCGCAATTGGCTCGCCGGTCTCTGAGTTATAAATCGTGGTGCCATCGGGGACATGTACTACCAAATCCGGTGCACTTGCACCCGTCATCTTTTTGTTAGCACCATTCCCACCGTTTTTGGCTTTAAATTGTTTTTTATACTTAAAATCCATTAAAGTTGACATTCCAGTATCAACTTTGAAAACAACATTACCACCATGGCCACCATCACCACCAGAAGGTCCACCATTTGGTACATATTTTTCCCGACGAAATCCGACCATTCCGTCTCCACCTTTACCGGCCTTAACTTTAAATTTTACTTGATCTACAAACATAATTTCTCCATTTTCATATTAGTTTTTCATCATCTTGGCCACTGGTGCAACGTTCTCAAAGGTCAATTTTACCGTCTGAGCAACCTTCTTTGAAATGCCAACTGCTTGAATGTCTTCGACACTAGCATCCGCAATGTTTTTGGTGGAACCAAATTTTCGCAAAAGTTTATTTCTAGTTTTGGGTCCCACTCCCTTAATACTATCTAATCTAGAAGTCATCGAATTCTTATTATGGAGTTGATGATGATAGTTAATTGCAAAGCGATGCACTTCGTCTTGAACCCTTTGAACTAGATAAAAAGCTTGGCTTTTCGGATTTAAATTAACGTGATGATCATTACTTCCGTAAAGCAAATCAGCCGTCTTATGTTTCTCATTTTTCACCATTCCAGCTACTGGAATGTGCAGATTAAGTTCATTTTCCAAAACATCGGTAACGGCATTCATCTGAATCTCGCCTCCGTCCATTAGGATCAAATCTGGCATTTCAGCGTGTTCCTTTAATAAACGTGTGTAGCGCCTTCTAATCACTTCGCGCGTGCTGGCTGCCTCATCGGCATGATCAACGGTTCTTAACTTATATTTTCGGTACTTCTTCTTATTCGGTTTCCCATCTTCAAATACTACCATAGCAGAAACCAAATCAGCACCCGAAATATGGGAATGATCAAAAGCTTCGATTCGTTCGAGATGACCAATTCCTAAAGCGTCGCCCAATTCATCCATTGCTCCGGTAGTCTTTTTGCGATCCATTTCCATTAACTTAAACTGTTCGTTTAAAACCAATCGCGCATTATGCTCTGCCATGTCCAAAAGGGCTTTCTTCTGACCACGTTGAGGGGTTCTAACTGGCACTCCGATCATCTTCGAAAGAACATCATGGTCGATTGAGTTAGGTACCAAAATTTCTTTGGGTGGAATCCGATCAGAATCGTTATAAAATTGAACAATATAGCTAGTCATCTCTTCATTGGCGGTACTGATAATCGGAAACAATTTTTTCTCACGTTTCATTAAACGTGCCTGCCGAATAAAGAAAACTTGTACAGAAAGCCATCCCTTATCAGCATAAAAATTAAACACATCTCGTGGGGTATTGTCATGTGAAATGATTTTTTGTTTCTCAACGGTCGCATCAATGTAATGCAGTTGATCGCGCAATTCAGCTGCCCGCTCATACTCCATGTTATTTGATGCCGTATTCATTCGTTTAGTCAGTAGTTGTCTAGCAGGTCCCACACTACCGTTTAAAAATGACTTGATTTTCTTGATTTGAGCATCGTACTCTGACTTAGGTACTTTCTTAAAGCAAGCTCCCAAGCACTGTCCCATGTGGTAGTACAAACAAGCTCGTTTTTGATACCCATTACAACGTCTGAGTGGATACATCTTTTGTAAAAAATTCAAGGTTTCATCTGCAGCATAGACGTTTGGATATGGTCCAAAATAATATCCACCATCATTTTTAACGGTATTAGTAATCAACATTCGGGGATCACGTTCATTAGTAATTTTAATGTAAGGATACCCACTGTGTCCTTGCTTTAAACGAACGTTATAATAAGGCCGATGCTTCTGAATCAAAGTGATTTCAAGTAAAAATGCTTCTTTGTCATTTGAAGTAATGATTGTCTCAAAATCAGCAATATTTCGCACTAATTTGGCTCGTCTCCCATACTGAGTACTCTTGAAATAAGAGCGAACTCGATTCTTTAGGTTTTTTGCCTTACCAATATAAATAATTTTGCCATCTTTATCTTTCATAATGTAACAACCGGGTTGATCCGGAAGTAACGTTAACTTTCGTTCAATTAAATCAGATGCCATAAACTCCCTCCTTTCCGATAAATACTACTGTTACAATTATAATGAATTAGTTACAGTTTGTATAACAAACTGACATGAAATGATTTTTTTGCTATGATGAGTTTAAAGGAGCGATCAATATGGGAATAAAAATTAGAAGAAATGAAGATCTTGATGCCATGTTCAGTAAATTCGCTAAAGAGAATCCGAAAGATCCTAACCGTACCAAGTTTTTGAATCATAAAAACAAAGAAGACCAGCGCGAATCAAAAAAGAATAAAATATTAGATCAAGACAAAACCAAATAAACACAAAATCAGCTGTTCTCACAGCTGATTTTTTATTACTTAATTTGTTGCTCAATCCAGTTCCAAATTTGATCTGCTCCGACCTTGGTTTTAGCAGAGAACATTATCAGCGGTTCATCTGCTTCAAGCTCCAGCCCTTTTCGCAACGTCTGTTCTTGTTTCTTGATCTTACTTTTAGGAATTTTATCAACCTTAGTCGCTACATAAAGCACGGGAATTCCATAATACTCTAACCAATCACGCATCTGAATATCGTACTCACTCGGGGCGTGTCTACCATCAATTAAATTGATCACTCCCCGGAGCTGTTCACGTTGCGTTAGATAAGTCTCAATCATTTGAGCCCATTTTTCCCGTTCTGTTTTAGAAACCTTCGCATAGCCATATCCTGGAACGTCAACAAAATAGAGTTCATCGTTAACGCGATAAAAATTCAAAGTTTGAGTTTTTCCCGGTTGGCCAGACGTATGAGCGTAATCCTTCCGGTTAATCAACACATTCGTTAGTGAAGACTTGCCAACGTTAGATCGACCCAAAAAGCCAATTTCTGGATATCCAGTAGTGGGATACTGTTTGGGATCAACTGCACTCATTACAAGTTCAACATCATTTACGTCCATTATTATCTCCGTTTAATTACTTTGTTTCGCTTTTTAAGACCATCTTTGGTTCTTTACCACTATTTACTGAATCTGGGGTAACAATCACTTCTTTAACGTCATCACGACTTGGAAGTGAATACATAATATCTCTCATCACACTTTCAATCATAGAACGAAGACCACGAGCACCCGTATTTCTAGCAATGGCTTTTTTTGCCATGGCCTTAAGTGCAGCGTCTTCAAATTTAAGTTGGACACCCTCGAGTGATAAAAGCTTTTGGTATTGTTTTACTAACGCATTTTTAGGTTGAGTCAGAATTTTGACCAGATCATTTTCACTTAACTTATTCAAAGCGGTCAAAATTGGAAGACGACCGATAAACTCTGGAATTAATCCAAAATTCATCAGGTCTTCAGGAATTACTTTTTGCATAATATCTTCATCAGCAACGTCTTGGGTCTCATGATTATCAACCCCAAAACCAATTGTCTTATCACCTAAGCGTCGTCTAACAATATCTTGAATTCCATCAAAAGCCCCACCAACAATAAACAGAATATTATTCGTATTAATCTTAATAAACTCTTGGCTCGGGTTCTTTCTACCACCCTTTGGTGGAACATTAGCGGTAGTTCCCTCTAAAATCTTTAACAGAGCTTGTTGGACACCTTCACCAGATACATCTCTTGTGATTGAAACATTTTCGGCTTTTTTAGCAATTTTATCAATCTCGTCAATATAAATGATTCCCTTTTCAGCCCGATCAACGTCATAGTCAGCGTTCTGTAAGAGTTTCAAAAGAATATTTTCAACATCTTCTCCAACATATCCAGCTTCAGTCAACGTCGTAGCGTCAGCAATTGCAAAGGGAACGTTTAAAATTTTAGCAAGTGTTTGGGCCAGATAAGTCTTCCCCGATCCAGTTGGTCCAATCATCGCAATATTACTTTTCTGAATCTGAGCATCATCATAAGCATGTCGTTCTTGGTTACCATCTTCACTTTCATCATTATCTTCAGAATCATTCAAAGCCTTAATTCTCATATAATGATTAAAGACAGCCACCGCTAGCGTTTTTTTGGCTTCATCTTGACCAATCACATACTCATCAAGTTTTTTAACAATTTCACTTGGGGTAAGCACATTGATGTCTTCAGCATTGGTCTTGTTTAATTCATCACTCATGATCTGTTCACACAAATCGATACATTCATTACAAATATATACACCGGGTCCAGCAACAATTTTTTTTACTTGGTCCTGTGACTTTCCACAAAAGGAGCAAGTAATGGTCTCATTTTGATTTGAATCATCATACATGGTATCTCTCCTTTTTGTTAATTCGTTGTTAATTCGTCTCGTTGCCTGCAATTTGAAACTATACCATACTAATAGAACCTTTTAAAATAATTTGCTCTACAAAAAAAGACCCGCTCTAACAAGCGGATCCCATCTTGTATAAATTATTTCTTATTTTCTTTACTGGAATCCTTTTTTTCAGAAGCCTTCTTGGCAGTTGATTTTGGTTCTTCTTTAGCACTGTCAACCACAATGTCAACGGCTTTTTGAATACCAATATCATGTTTTAACATGTCATCAGATAATGCATTACGAACGGCTGTTTCTTCCATTCCGTATTGTTTAGCGAGGTTGCTAACTTCTTTTTGAATGTCTTCTTCACTAGGATCAATCTTTTCAGCTTTAACAATTGCTTCTAAGACCAAATTAGTTTTAACTCGACGATCTGCACCATCAGCAAATTGCTTCTTTAAGTCCTCTGGCTTAGTACCAGTGAGTTTGTAGTACATTTCAGCGTTAATACCCTGCTGCTGCATTCCAGCTAAGTACTGGTCCATCTGACGTTGAACGTCATCATTAATCATAACTTCTGGAATATCTTTAACACTAGCATTATCTACTGCTTCACTAATAGCCGTATTTTCCTTGGCATCGTGAGCGGCTGATTCTTTTTGTTCCTTAAGTTCTTTTTTAACTTTGTCTTCCAATTCAGAAAGAGTATCAACATCTTCATCAACATCTTTAGCAAAGTCATCATCAAGCTTAGGAAGTTGTTTCTCTTTAACTTCATGGAGTTTAACCTTAAAGGTAGCTTCTTTGCCAGCTAATGACTTTTCTTGATAATCCTTAGGGAAGGTAACTTTTACTTCGACATCATCGCCAGCCTTTTTTCCAATCAATTGATCTTCAAATCCTGGAATGAATGATCCTGAACCAAGTTCAAGAGAATAGTTATTTGCTTTTCCACCTTCAAAAGGCTTGCCATCAACAAATCCCTCAAAATCAATGGTAACAGTGTCACCTTTTTTGGCAGGACGATCAACTAGAACAAGTTCAGCTTGAGATTGACGCATTTTATCAATCTTAGCATCAACGTCTTTCTTGTAAACTCGAGTACTTTCCTTTGGAACGCTTAGTCCTTTGTATTGACCAAGTTTAACATCAGGTTTGACACTAACAGTAGCCTTTAAGACCCAAGGCTTCCCTTTTTCAATTGAATCAACACTAACGTCAGGTTGACCAACGGGTTCAATGCCAGCGTCTTTAATTGCTTCACTGTAAGCATCTGGTAATAACAAATTCAAAGCATCTTGGTATAAAGCTTCTTCACCATACATTTGGTTAAATACTTGTCTTGAAACTTTACCCTTACGGAATCCAGGAACTTTAATATTTTTCTTATTCTTTTTGAAAGCTCGATCTAATCCTTCTTTAATCTTATCAAGACCAATTTCAAAAGTTAATTCCCCATCATTGGTACCTTTTTTCTTCCAATCTGCCATAACATTTCCTCCAACATGAAAAATATTTACACACTTTTCCAAGTAATAGTATTCAAATAATATTCTAACTTAAGCGTCCTCAAAAGTAAACAGCGACGCTAAAACGGCCATAGCAATAAAAAAAGAGATTGAAGACATTGTCTTCAATCTCTAAATAAAAATACTAATTAATCATCGATTTCGGTAACAACACCGGCACCAACGGTATGTCCACCTTCACGAATAGTGAACTTAGTACCCTTTTCAATGGCAACTGGCTTAGTTAAGTCAACGTGGAAAGTAACGTTGTCTCCAGGCATTACCATTTCAGTTCCCTTGTCTAATTCGATAACACCAGTAACATCAGTGGTGTGGAAGTAGAATTGAGGACGATAGTTTGAGAAGAATGGAGTATGACGTCCACCTTCTTCTTTGGTTAAGATATAAACTTGACCAGTGAACTTCTTGTGGGTTTGAATTGAACCAGGTGCTGCAAGAACTTGTCCACGAACAACTTGGTCACGATCAATACCACGAAGTAATGCACCGATGTTGTCACCGGCTTCACCTTTGTCAAGAGTCTTTCTGAACATTTCAAGACCAGTAACAGTGGTCTTCAATGTGTCAGGAACTAAACCAACAATTTCAACTTCGTCGCCGACTT
Source organism: Fructilactobacillus sp. X3R5C2 (assembly GCF_059901175.1). NCBI lineage: Bacteria > Bacillati > Bacillota > Bacilli > Lactobacillales > Lactobacillaceae > Fructilactobacillus > Fructilactobacillus sp. X3R5C2. The sequence goes on along the minus strand of NZ_JBWXVC010000002.1, from coordinate 65,509 downwards.
TGATGCTACCACGGTCAATACGGCCAGAAGCAACAGTTCCACGACCAGTGATGGTAAATACATCTTCAACAGGCATTAAGAATGGCTTGTCGTCATCACGTTCTGGAGTTGGGATGTATTCATCAACAACATCCATTAATTTCATGATGTTTTCTTCTTGTTCTTTGTCACCTTGAAGTGCTTTCAAAGCTGAACCACGAACAACCGGAACATCGTCACCATTGTAACCATATTCTGAAAGCAACTCACGAATTTCCATTTCAACTAAGTCGATCAATTCGTCGTCATCAACCATGTCAGTCTTGTTCAAGAAGACAACAATGTGGTCAACACCAACTTGTCTAGCAAGCAAAATGTGTTCACGAGTTTGTGGCATAGGACCATCAGTTGCGGCAACAACAAGAATGGCACCATCCATTTGGGCAGCACCAGTGATCATGTTCTTAACGTAGTCAGCATGTCCTGGGGCGTCAATATGTGCATAATGACGCTTTTCAGTTTCGTATTCAACGTGGGCAGTATTAATAGTAATACCACGTTCCTTTTCTTCTGGTGCAGCATCGATATCAGCAAAGTCTTCAGCCTTAGCCAAGCCCTTTTCTGATAATACTTTAGTGATTGCTGCAGTTAAAGTAGTCTTCCCGTGGTCAATATGGCCTATAGTACCAATATTAACGTGGGGCTTTGTTCTTTCATAATGTTCTTTTGCCATTTATGAAACCCTCCTGTCATTTTCGTAAGACAAACATCAGCAAAACGCCAATGTCTCTTTATCATTAATTATACTACATTTCCCCTAAAAGGCAAAATTATCACCCTTTTGGGAATTCACTTTCATATTATATCCACTGACAAATTATTTGTAAACCAGATATAGACAATTTCTTAAATTACTTTAGTAATAAATTCATGATTTTATCAATTTTCACTAACCAATGATCAATTGATCCCATTTTTTCATCATCCACTACCATATTCGGATTAATGATATGCCGATGAATAGCGGTTACCCATTCATCAGGTTCCTTAATCACATCATCAATAAACGGATACAAAATTTGAGCATCATATTCGGCCGCGTTAGAAATTTGCTGATAACGAATTGGATCATTTTGTCCGTAGCGTTCCCTAATTTCCTTTTGCATTGCTTGATACGCACTAGAATCCAATTCATCAACAAGCTGTGATGGTGTTAAAGTATACGTTTTTCCATCCATCCAAATATATTTAACTGGTTTATCATACTTTAACTTAGCTAAATTATTAAGTAACTGATTTCTCCATACCGGATTGACGTCTGGATCTACTAGGTTAAACTGTGCACCCTTCAAATATTGCTTATACGGGAGTTCTTCAGCCTTTTCCATTATGTCGCGCTGCTTGATTCCCGTTTGTCCACCCATGTGCATAAAATGCTTCAAGTTAGCCCGGTTAGATTCAGCTTGCTCAGAGTCATTGATTCTCTCTAAAGATTCGATTTTGCTTTTGACATCATCCTTATCTAATACATCAATTGAATCAACAATTATTCGTAATGGGATAAACTTCCGGTTTTTTAAGTAAATATTTATTAATAATTTAACGTCATTTTCAACAAAATAATTAAAGTTATCTTCTAATAATCGATATGATTCAACGTACTTTTTTTCATTAAAGAGCGAGTGTCCCAACAAATCAATCACATTGTAATCGTCAACTTCATCATACAAAGCCAACAATTCCTGTGAACTTTTCTGATAATGTTTTTGCCTAAAGTCTGTTTGTGCTTTTTTTAATCTTGCCTTTTGATGATCATTCAATCTATTATCCTCACATAAGAAAACAAAAAAATTGAGCCGGGGCTCAACTTCTTTAGTCTTCTTGATCGTTTTTATTGTTAGCTTTTTTTCTTCTATGGTGTTGATTGACTTCCATAATAACTGGAAGAATCACTGGTCTTCTCCCAGTCTTTTTGTATAGAAATTGTCCAAGGTCTTCTCTAACATCCTGTTTTAAATGACCCCAGTCAAACTCCTTGTTATTAAGGTTATTCTGGACTGCTTCAGATACAATATCAGCTGCTTCTTTAAGCAAGGATTTATCAGAATTAACGTAAACAAATCCCCGAGCCATGATTTTGGGCTCTGAAATAATTTTTTTCTTCTTACGGTCGATAGTAACAACTGCCACGAAGACACCATCTTCCGATAACACTTTTCGATCTCGTAATACAATGTTTCCAATGTCTCCGACACCAATCCCATCAATCATGGTGTCAGAAGCTGGGACAGCTTCTGACAAAAACATGTTTTCACCATCAAACTCAATTACATCACCTTTAGCGGGTAAAATAACGTGTGATGGTTTCATCCCAACTTCCTCAGCTAGCTCTTTTTGTGCTTCCATTAATCGATACTCACCTTGGATTGGAATTAAGTAATCAGGATGAATTAAATTAAGGAGCAGTTGAAGATCATGCTTGCTGGCATCCCCTGAAATATTCTTTTCATCAGCAATGCTCATGACCTCTCCACCAGCTTTATAGATCATATCGCGAGTCTTAGCCCATGGAGTGTCCATTGCACGGGATGGACTGGTAGCAATCAAGACCAGGTCACCTGGCTGAATATCAACGTCTCTGTCTCGGTTATCAGCCATTCTTTGAAGTGATTCCATTGGTTCACCGTTCTTACCGGTTTGTAGAATCAAAACTTCATGCGGATTCATTTGCTCTAACTCTTTTGCAGATTCAATAAACAAATCGTCAGAAGGTAACGTTAACTTGCCAAGTTTCAATGCAGTATCAATAACCTCTTCTAGACCCTTGCTGGTTAGATAAACTCTCCTACCTGACTTAGACGCAGCGTTTAATACTTCTTGAATTCTTAAAATATTATTAGCAAGACAAGCAACGATCACACGACCCTTCTGATAGTGAAAAGTTTCATAGAGATAGTCTCTGATCTCTTTCTCGTCAGTACTCTCTTCCGGATTGTCAGCATTTCTTGAGTCACTTAAAAGTGCCAACACGTGTTCTTTACCAATATCAGTAAGAGCTGAATAATCCGTTTTGTACCCGTCAGCAGCAGTCTGATCAAATTTAAAATCACCAGTATAAACAATGTTTCCGAGTTCAGTACTAATCACGATCCCAACTGAGTCAGGAATTGAATGAGTGGTATCAAAGAAACTAACCGTGCCATCCTCAAATACAATTTCGCTTTTACTATTAATGACGTGGAAATCATTAAATTTCTTAGTCTTCTTATTATCGGCAACCGCCAACTTTGCCAAACCAATCGTTAACTCCGTTCCAAACACGGGAACGTTAAATTCACTTAAAAAATATGGAAGTGCACCAATTGCATCTGCGTGACCGTGGGTAAGAAAAACCCCGACAATTTTATCGGCGTTATCCCTTAAATACGAAAAATCTGGGATTACAAAATCAATTCCTAACATTTCGTTTTGAGGGTATTTTAGTCCACAATCCAAAATAAAAATACTATTATCATTAATTTCAATGGCATAAAGATCCTTGCCATTTTCTCTCACTCCACCCAGTGGAATGATTTTGATGTTCTTTTTCATAATTACTTGTTCCTCTCAAAAAATTACTTACGATTAAAATTAACTATTTTATGCGAAGCTTGGCCTCTAAGCGCTCATGATATCTGTTAACAGTGTAACATATTTATATTAAGCACTAAATTATTTATGTATAAAAAAAGAGCGGAAAAAATCCGCCCTATTAAAATCAAGATTAACGACGTAATCCTAATTCCTTGATTAATTTACGATAACTTTGTACATCATTGTTACGTAAGTAAGCAAGAAGATTTCTTCTGTGACCGATCTTCTTCATAAGTCCACGTTGTGAATGAAAATCCTTTTTGTGGGTCTTCATGTGTCCATTAATTTCATTAATATCAGCAGTCAGTACAGCAATTTGTACTTCTGTCGAGCCCGTGTCACCATCGTGTTGAGCAAACTTTTTAATAATATCGTTCTTTTGTTCTTTAGTTAAAGCCATTATTACATTCCACCTTTCTAATCTAATCCCTCAATCTGAGTAATACGTCAGTGACTCGCAAAACTAAGATTAAGTTACTTATTTAATATAACCTAAAAGAAAGCGTTATTCAAGTTATCATTAAAAAATTAGTCTTGTTTTTAGTGCTATTGCAATTAATCAATGGATTTTGTATAATTAGGAACGTCAAAAGATGTGAATAATTGAATTTATTTCACAAGGTGGAGGTGAACTTAATGCCAGTAATTAAATCTGCTATCGAACGTATGCGAACTAACGAAGAAGCTAGAAAGAAAAACGCATCTCAAAAGAACGAAATGAGAAGTGCAATCAAAAAATTCGAAAAAGCTGAAGCTTCTGGTGCCGATGATTTAGATAGTGTATACCGCAGTGCTGTTGCAGCAATTGACCATGCAAAATCTAAGGGTCTTATCAAAGCTAATAACGCTAACCGTAAGAAGTCTCATTTAGCAAATAAACTTGCTAAAAACGGCAACTAAAAAAGAATCCGATTAATCGGATTCTTTTTTTATACTCTGATTTAGTTTAACGGCAAACATTTCAAACAACAATTCTGGATCAATACTCGTACTTTTCAGTTGCTCTTCAATTTCTACCAAACTAATATATGCATCTCGTAGATATTCTCTAGGATACTTGCGATTGTTCCTGATTGCTAACTTTACTCGATACGGATGGACCCGTAAAGAACTTGCTAAATTCCCCTGACTATAGCCAAAATAATCTAAAATTTTAACTTGCAGTAATAATCTGAACTGACTAACTAAAATTGCATTGATTTGAATTGGCTCATGCTTCTGAGAAATTAAATCATGATAAAACTCGATTGCTTGCGTTGTTTTACCACTCATTAAATAATTAATTAAATCAAAAACGTTTTGATCCATCGATTTTGATACTAACGAATCGACCGCATCAAGCGTTATTTTTTTATCATTGATTTTGTATAAAAAGAGTTTATCTAATTCATTCATAACACTAGCCAAATTACCCGAAGTTCGAGAAAGAAGTTCTTCAAGTGCATTTCGATCGATCGAATATCCACTGTTCTTAATCTTACTTTGCACTAACTGCTTAATTTCCCTTTCAGAAAACCGATTTAAGTCGATTACTTCCGCACGTTTTAAAAGCTCCTTACTAACCTTTTTTCTAGCATCTAACTTTTGGTATGGAGCAAAAAAAGCTAAAGTTGTTTCATCAGGAGCATTCTTCAAATAATTTATGAGTTCTTCTGAATGATGAACGGTTTTGCTTTTATTTTTTTCACCGGTTAAAAAATACGGATTCTTAATGAAGACTAGTCGTTTTTTCCCAAAAAAAGGAATTGACATCGCATCATTTAGTGCAACGGAAAGCGATGTTTCTTCCATATCGTAAGTAGCAAAATTCATTGTCCGTTCATCATTTGGGATCAGAGACTTTAGTTTCTTTTGAATTATATCGATCCAATAATCATCATTTCCAAGGATTAAATAAATTGATTTAGGATCACTATCAATCTGATTAACTTGTTCTACGACACTCAACGACGTGCCACCTTCCACTTTGTTTCAAATTTTCCAACTTTGTTATTATTTTTGAATTTATATCTAATCATACCATTCTTTTTGGTACTGATAATTGCAACATGTTGTTGGTTCATTGTATCAATAGTTTCCTGATTTGGATGATTATAACGATTATGACGACCCGCAGATATCAGAGCAACTTTAGGATTAATTGCCCTGATAAATCTAGGATCGGATGAAGTCCTACTTCCGTGATGACCTAGCTTGATCACATCAACTCGCAAATCAGGATATTTTTGGATAATCTTAAGTTCTTCCTCTCGGTTCAAATCACCCATAAAAATCCACTTCAAACCGCCAATTTTACCAAAAAGTACCATGGAATCTTGATTTTCACCAGACCCACTTTTCATCGGATGAACAACTTGAAATGGGGAATTTTTAATTCGATTTCCATCCTTGGCATCAAGCAACTGAAACTGTCCTTGATACGGTCTAATTCGCCTTAAAAAGCTTTGATTATTAGTCATCCCCCACGGAACATAAACCCGATCAACCTTCATTTTACTTAAGAAGGCCAGCAAATCACCAACATGATCAGCATCTTGATGACTTAAACAAACATTATCAAGTTTTGAAATCCCAATGCTTTTTAAATATTGGATTGAAGTATCATTGGCTTGATAAATTTTGGCCCGCTTCTGTTTGCCAAAGAAATTAGGCTTTCCGCCAGTGTCAATCAACGTAATCGAACGATTAAATGGCTCTCTAACAAGAAAACTATCCCCTTGACCAACATCAAATGCATCAACTTCTCCATTCATTGGAAAATGAATCATCACAAAACCAATGCTGAAAAATAACACCAAAAGAATCATTCGCTTCATAGTTACTTTTTCAATGAGTAGTAAAGAAATTATTACCATTAATAAAACGATCCATACGTTTAGTTTCCCGATCACCAAATTTCCTGGAAGCCTTGAAAGAAAATTTAAAAGCTGGTCAAATGTCTTTGAGGTTGTATCAATTAATGAAACAATCAAATCAAATTTTAAAAATGACAGCAAATATCCAATTAACACAATCGGAAATATAAAGGTTGAAAAGAAAGGGACAAATAACAGATTGGCAAACAAAGATAATACATGCCATTCATACATATGATACAAAATAATCGGTAAACTAATTAAGTTAAGTAGGATAGTTTGTTTTAAAAACCCACAGTTTTTCGTCAGGATTAACCCAAGTGATAATAAATATGAAAGCTGACACCCAAACTGAAAAATAAACAATGGATTAATCAGCAAGTTGATCATCACCGCACTGGACCAGATATCTAAGGGAGATATGTCAAGATACACTTTATCTAGACCCAAGCGTTCTTCGGCCATTATAATTGCCCGAAGTAAACTAGCTCCTGCACCAGCAATTACAAAGTAAAATGGAAGAAAAATGATTAAGAATGAATTAACCTGCTCCCTTTTCAATCGCAAAGTCGTCATAATCCACGTAATCAGACCAATTAAATAATAAACGTGCATCCCCGAAATTGTGAATAAGTGGATGATCCCCAAGCGTTGGACCCCGGTCAGTTCTTCTCTAAAATCACTACTCCGACTTCCATAAATGATACCCAAAACGTACATCCGTAGATGTTTAGGTAATTGATCACACGTTTTAATCATTTGAAACCTTAAGTCGTGAACCCGATCACCTAAACCTTGATTGCTACAAATCTGACGGTATTTAATTTGATCACATTTAATTTCACTCACAATTCCCTTAGCGCGATTAAAACTCTTGGAGTCAAATTGAGCAAAATTGGGTGGTGAATCAATCAAACTAAGTTGGCCATCAATAATAAATTCGCTGGTGTGATTAAGATGAAGCAAAGCATCTTTTTCACTCTTATTTTTTACAAACCCATAAATTAATACCCGCTGTTTTAGCCGGGGAATTTCTACAACTCCACTATACGTATCTCCATGAAGCTGTAATTCATCTGGATGGACCTTAGCTATCCAAGTCGAAGTCGTTTCTGTCTTAGGTATCACCCTAACTTGTCGGTTAATGTGATTTTGCCAAATTCCAAAAAATATCAGTGGGATTAGCAGTGAGATGACATTTTTTGAAAAGAAACGGGAAATTCTTAAAAGAAAGATACGAATCAACCATAAAATTAATAAAACAATTCCAATTACGTGATTTCCAAAAAATGCGAATGCACCAAGCACCCACAAAATGGATGTAAAAACCAAAAAATTCTTTTTAATTATTTATCGACGGATAAGAATGATTCAAACGGTAGATTATTAACATCATTTTGATTAACATCAACTTTTTCTAAAGAGACATGTTTCATGTCCAATAACTTTTTAGCATACCCACTGTTATGATAATTTCTTAAATACTTGATTTTAATGATCCCGGCCTGAAGTAACATCTTTGTACACTGCAAACAAGGTACATCAGTGACGTATAACTCAGCATTATCAGTTGACTCACCAAACTTAGCACATTGTAGAATGGCATTCATCTCGGCGTGGATTGTTCTTTGACAATGACCATCTACTAAATAACACCCTTCGTCAATACAATGGACATCTCCTGATACTGAACCGTTATATCCACAAGCAATTACTCGCTTATTTCGCACCAATACCGCACCGACAGATCGTCGATTGCATGTACTTCTGGACGCAATTAACATCGCTTGCAACATGAAATATTGGTCCCACGGAATCCTTTTCTTTTTCATAACTGTCATCACCTTCACTAGAATAGTTAAATCTAGTATACCAATATTTATCTATCACAGTTGCTTCAAACAGTAATCGAACTTTTCAAATTTGCAACGGTCTTATCACCAAATCCAGGAACGTTTTTCAAGTCCTCAGGCTTTTTAAATGGGCCACTTTGTTTCCGATAAGCAATTATTTTATCAGCCTTCTTATCACCAATCCCATTTAGCTGTTGAAGTTTAGCTTTATCTGCTTCATTAATATTAACCTTTCCGCTATCAGAACCCTTATCACTTCCAGCCGAATTGCCTGATGAATCACTAGCAACTTGATTGGTCTTTGGTAATCCATTAATTTCTCCACGAATTGGGACATAAACAACCTGTTGATCAGACAATTTTTGCGCCAAATTAATGTGTTTAGCATCCGCTGAACGATTAAAACCACCTGCTAATTCAACTGCATCAGAAACACGCATGTTTTTACCAACCTGATAAACTCCTGGTTTATTAACTGCTCCCTTTACATCAACATACACTTGTTGGTGATCATCATTCCCATTGCCTGCCGAATTCTCTGCGGTTGATTTAGTAACGTTTTTTCTGCGATTTGCTTTGGCTGTTGTTTGCAAATTAGTACGTGGTGCTTGCCCGCTACTATTTTGAGATGCAAAAACACAATATCCCAGCAGTCCTACCACAATAATTATCAATCCTCCAATAATTCTGTACTTGTATTCCTCAATAAATTCATATAACTTATCCATCTTTCTCTCCTTTCACATTTAAATACGAAAAAAACACAGCTTTTAGCTGTGTTTTTGATTTAAATAATTCAAAGCGTCATCAAAAGATGTGACCGGAACAATTTTCATTTTAGGGGCATACCTTTTGGCAGTTGCTTTAGCCACTTGGTAATTAGTCTTATGACCTTGCTCCATTCTCAAAATTGGCTCAGTCGGTTTAACGTATGGACAAAAGAAAACCTGTGCGCCACTCTTATTAGCAGCAATTATTTTCTTATCCACTCCACCAATTTCGCCCACTTGACCATTGGCGGCAATCGTCCCAGTTCCTGCAATTCGTTTGTAATCGTAATTCGTATGTTTTAATTCACTATATACTTGCAGGGCAAACATCAGACCACCAGAGGGTCCACCAATTTTTCCTGGGTTAATATTGGCCTTAGGATCAGTTTTAACACTCATATCATCAATCATTCCGATTCCAATCCCATAAAACCCCTTGACTAGTTGTTTCTTTGTGCCGATCGCCTGTTTATCTTTTCCATTCCGTTTAAAAGTAATTTTAAGTTGCGCATGCTTGGGTAAACTTTGAATGTACTTTACATATTCGGGACCCTTATATAATTTTTTTCCATTTATTGATTCAACCAAATCACCAGGCTTCAATTTATTGGCGAAATCGGATTGCGGATAAACGTTTAATACATACACACCATGATAACTTTGCTTAATTTTACCATGAGCTTTGTGGTAGCCAACATAAATTGCATTATTGATAGCCGTCTTCATATAAATATCTTGTACGTTATCATACTCTTGATTACTTTGATTTCCCATCACATCTGACGTTTTCTCAATTGAAACATGGGGATTCACTTTTGAATACAAGTAAGTGATTGGTCTAGCCTGCGACATTGAAACTGCAGTGATCATAAACTTATTCTTCTTATTTGGTTTAATTCCTTGAATTTTAACCATTGGTTGAATGTTAACGGCTTCACCAGGCGCTTCAATCAAAGCATTAAGCGGCCAAAAAAGGAACCACAATATAAAAATAATGATCCCTAGGAAAATCAAAAAATATCGGTTATGTTTAATCCATTTCCAGATTGTCTTCACTGATTTCTCTTCTCCTTTAATGCCTCACACACAACGTTAGGAACAAATTTTGATACATCTCCACCAAAATGATTAATCTCTTTAACCATTGAAGACGAAATCAATTCATAATCATGGTTGGCAAACAACAACACGGTCTCAATTTGCGAATCCAACATTTGGTTTAAACTAGCAATTTCCTGTTCGTTTTCAAAGTCTTTAGTATCCCGAATCCCTCGGATCAGGATATTGGCATGTTCTGCTTTTAAGAAATCAACCGTTAAATTAGAATAGACCTTAACAGTAACGTTTGAATAGCCAGCCACACACGTTTCAACCATTTCTTTCCGTTCTTTAGGGGTAAACAACCCCACTTTACTCGAATTGTCGCCAATGGCAACGACAACTTCGTCAAATAGTTGCGTTGCTCGCTTAATAATATTCAAATGTCCATTGGTAATGGGGTCAAAGCTACCCGGATAAATGGCTTTTTTCATAATTTTTCCCTTTATATTAAAATTTGATAAATTGATATTACCGTTAAACCATAATCTTTTTGTTTAATGAGGCGATAGTTTTTAACATCATCAGACATATCAGTTTGATTGTCAGTCTCACAGATTACCATCCCATTATGACTTAACAAACCACTATTGCTAATTTCTTCTAGTTGTTTAACCATCTGTTGCTTTTTATATGGGGGATCCAAGAAAATATAGTCAAAGAAATGACCTTCTTCTTTCAATTTAACCAGTGCTGATTCGGCATTCATCTTCCACACAGAAAAATCAGCAGCATTCGGATCAATCGCAACGTTCTGTTTAATAGTTTTATACGCAGCATACTGTTTATCAACTAAAACGGCATGATCCATTCCCCTAGAAATGGCCTCAAGGGAGACGGCTCCTGATCCGGCATATAAATCCAGAAAACTACCGCCATCAAAGTATGGTCCGATCATGTTAAATAACGCTTCTCGCACTTTGTCGGTTGTTGGGCGCGTCCGATTCCCAGGGACTGGTTTAATTTTACGTCCTCCAAATTTTCCTGAAATTATTCTCATTTTTGTTTCCTACTCTTCAACGTTATTTTCAGCATTAATCTCACCAAAAGTAAGTGCCAAGTCAACGGTTTTAGAGACACCAACCTTTTTAACAAACCTAAGTTTACTAATTTCTTGGATAGTCGTATCTAAATCAGAACTATCAACAAAAATAATAACATAATGCATCTTTTTCGATACAAATCGAATATCACCAAATCTCTTTAGGTTTTTAATTTGACGAATCGAGTATGTTGAAACAATCAATTCCGTTCGGTCAGTTAATTTGGCCATGATTTCACCTTACTTCACTTTTTTATTACTACGTTCTCTTTTTTCTACTCTACTAATATAAAGGACTAGTCCAAGACAAATGGAAAGTGCCGTTATACTTGAACCCCCGTAACTGATAAATGGAAGTGCAACTCCAGTTAAAGGAATCATACCAACCGCACCACCAGCATTGAATAGAGTCTGAATAAAAATGTAGGCAGCAGTTCCATAACAAATCGTACTATAAAAAGTATCGTTAGTTCGACTGCCAACTGCGATAATTCTTAAAACGAGATACAACAAGAGTCCCAAAACGACTAAAATACCAACGATCCCAAGTTCTTCGCCAATAACTGCAATTATAAAATCAGTATTTGGCTCTGACAAGTAACCCATCTTTTGAATACCGTTACCAATCCCGACACCAAACCAACCACCGTTACTAATTGCATAATAAGAATTCACCAATTGATGTCCGGTAGTCTGAATGTACTTAAAGGGGTCGGAAAAACTAATTAATCGTTGAAACTGGTAACTATGAAGATGATCTAAAATTCCATCAAAGGGTTTAATCCAAATCCTAAAACCTAAAATAAAGATGCCAATTACAACAATCCAAATTCTTGAAGCCTTAAAGTTACTTCCGGCTGCCAGAATCATCATTAAAATAATGAATAAGTTAATTGCAAAACCACCGGTATCAGGTTGGAAGAAAATTAAAACGAGCATGATAATTGGAAGTAGGCTTGGCTTAGCAACAGTTCTAAACTCTTTAAATAACCCAACGTTCTTAAAGAATGGTCTTTCGTGTGCTAAAACATTTGCGTAATACAAGATGAATAACGGCTTACAAAATTCAGCCGGTTGAATACTAACTGGTCCAATTCTGATCCATCCGGCTGCCCCATTCGTACTAGTACCAAAAAACTTCAAAAACACTAAAACAACGGCCATAAAAACCATTGCTAACACATAGAACTTTAAGTTACCCTCAAGCAATTTACTTCTTAGCCTTGAAAAAAACAACAGAACAATAAAACCAACAAACACAAATATCGATTGCAGAATCAGATAACGAAACGCCATATTAGTATGAGCGCTTAGCCCTTCACTAGATGAAAAGACCATGACAATGCCAATCAAACTCAGTAATAGGTACGGTACCATAATGTACCAGTCTAGCTGTTTTAAGTATTTAATCATATTAATCTCCAACTGAATATGTAAAATCCATGAATTAATACCTCTCATTATACTAGTATCACCAAATAAAAAAAGACTATTTAGCAATGGTTAAATAGTCTTAATTATTTTAATTAATTGTGACGACGCTTCTTAGCTGCCTTTTCACGTTCATTAGTATTTAAAATTCTCTTTCTCAATCTGATATGATCCGGAGTAACCTCACAAAGTTCATCCTCATTTAAGAATTCAAGTGATTCTTCAAGGGTCATATGAACTGGTTCCTTAACCTTCGCAATATCTTCGGATCCAGCCGCACGAACGTTGGTCTGATTACGGCCACGGGTAATATTAACCGAAATGTCATTATCTCGTGCGTTTTCACCAACAATCATACCTTCATAAACATCGGTACCAGGATCAGTGAAAATCTTACCACGGTCTTGGACAGCCATGATGGCATAAGTAGTCACTTTACCGGAATTAATTGAAACCAAGGTCCCATTACGACGACCAGGATTCCAATTTTTGATAGCTGGAAGGTATTGACTGAATGAATGGTTCATAATTCCGTATCCACGAGTCAATGACAAGAATTGGGTGCTGTATCCAATTAACCCACGTGATGGAACTAAGAAAGTCATTCGAACCTGACCATTTCCAACGTTTTCCATGTTTTTCATCTCACCCTTACGTTGTGACAAGGTATCAATGATTGAACCAGAATATTCTTCTGGGGTATCAATTTGAACGGATTCAAATGGCTCACACTTAACTCCGTCAACATCCTTATAAATAACTTCAGGACGAGAAACTTGAAGTTCATAACCCTCACGACGCAAGGTTTCAATCAAGATTGAAAGATGAAGTTCCCCACGTCCAGAAACAACCCAAGCACCTGGATCATCAGTGTCTTCAACTCGAAGAGAAACATCCGTATGAAGTTCCTTCTTCAGACGATCGCCAAGTTGACGAGCAGTCAGATACTTCCCGTCTTGACCTACAAATGGTGAAGTATTGGTTCCAAAAGTCATCCGAAGGGTTGGTTCGTCAATTCTCAAAACAGGAAGTGGTTCCTGCTTATCAGGGCTAACAACGGTTTCACCAACGTTAATGTCTTCCATTCCAGAGACAGCAATTAAATCTCCGGCCTTAGCCTCATTGATTTCAACTTTTTGAAGACCAATGAATCCCATCAATTTAGTAACACGGAACTTCTGAGTGCTCCCATCAAGTTTCATGAGAACAACATTATCCCCAACCTTGATCTTACCTCTGAAGACACGGCCAATCCCAATTCGACCAACGAAATCGTTATAATCAAGCATTGCAACTTGGAATTGTAATGGATCGTCTGAATTATCGATTGGTGAAGGGATGTTTTTGATAATGGTATCAAAAACCGGCTTCATAGTGTGTTCCTGCTTTGAAACGTCAGGATCATAACTTGAAGTTCCGTTCATAGCAGAGGCATAAACAACTGGGAATTCCAGTTGTTCTTCATCAGCACCTAATTCAATGAATAAATCAAGAACTTCATCAACAACTGCTTCAGGTCTTGCACCAGGCTTATCAACTTTGTTGATTACAACGATTGGAGTCAAATGTTGTTCCAAAGCCTTCTTTAAAACAAAACGGGTCTGTGGCATTGTTCCTTCGGCTGCATCAACAACCAAAAGGACACCATCAACCATTCGCATGATACGCTCAACTTCTCCACCAAAGTCGGCATGTCCTGGAGTATCCAAAATGTTAATTTGTTTGTCGCCATATTTAACGGCAGTATTTTTTGACAGAATGGTAATTCCACGCTCACGTTCAATCGCGTTAGAATCTAACGCACGATCTTGAATCTCAGTGTGATCATTCAATGTGTCAGATTGCTTTAATAATTCATTAACCAAGGTCGTCTTACCATGATCGACATGGGCAATGATGGCAATGTTTCTAATATCGTCTCTTGTTTTCAAAAATGTTTCCTCCTCAAAAAAGCAATTCAAAAATTTGCAATTTGATAAGTTAATAACCCAACTTCGATAAAAAAGCTGTGAGTCCATCACAGCTTTTGATTAACGCTTCGTCGAAATTTTCAGAATATCTTTTTGCGCCTTTTTTGTCGCTAACAAAACTGTGTTTGATGATAGCATATTTATGGGCTTGCCGTCAATAGTAGAAACGGTCATCCCAAGCGTTTCAGCAAGAACACGACCAGCAGCAATATCCCAAGGCCTTAAATGCGAAATATAACCGATTGTCTCCCCGCAAAGAGCAGCAACGATTTCGATCCCAGCACTACCATAAATTCGATAACCAGAACTAGCCTCTGCAATTTCTTGCATATGATAAACATCCCTAATAACAAGCGGACCACTCATTCCAATCAACCCATCTTCAAGAGAACCGTTAACTGGAGGATTCATTGTCTCAGAATTAACATAGATACCAATATCAGGGCCACCATGATACAACTTGTTATTTATAACATCATAAATGAACCCGAGCGTTGGTACGCCATCGATATAATAGGCAATCATCATTGCGAAGTGATTACGTTGCTTTACAAAATTCATCGTTCCATCAATTGGATCTACAATCCAAACCCGTCCGTTTAAATTGTCAATTTTGTCACCTAAGCCCTCTTCACCAAGAACTTTACTGTCAGGTTTAAGTGCTTTTAGCTGTTTTACAAAAAATTTTTCGTTGTCTTTATCAATGTTTGTAACTAAATCTTTCCTTCCAGTTTTTTCATCTACGTCTAAATGACCATTTAATCTTTCCATGACAAACGCACGTGCGGTTTTTAAGATTTGGCAAACATCTTGATCAATTTTATTTAAATCATCTACTGTTGTGATGGAAATCATTCCTTTCGCTTAATGGTCTTTAAATCCGAGTTTTCTTTTGCTAATTTAACAACATGATACACATCTAAACCAGACTGCTTTTCAAAATCTCTTTGTAAATTATTTTGTTCGACTCTTGCCGGATTAATCTCACAGAAGCGTCGATAACTATCCATTAGTTTCTTTCGATTAACTCCCTTATTATTATAAGCCATTTCAATATTTTCAAAGAAATGACAAACATCAATTAATTCTTTTCGACTCCAATCATCAACAATGGGATAAGAATAACTATCATTAGTTTTTCGAGGCATTTTTTCCTCCATTAATCACGGCTGCAATAATATTATTGGCCCATTCAACGTCTGAGTTTAACTTTTTTTGTTCGTCCTCTGAAAGCTGAAGTCGAATCGATTGAGCTGCTCCATTTCGATTAATTAGTTTGGGGCTAACATCCAGCCTTAGCTCATCTTTTTCTTTATCAACATTTACAACTGAACAAATTAACGATTGACCCTCATACATCGAAAAAAGTAGTCGGACAATAGCTTTACTTTGAATCATTTCATTAATAACAACCCCCTGATCATCAATCACTTCTTGAACTTGAGTAATGATGTCACTACTATAGTTGTTACTATCATCAGCCAGGTATGAAAGCAAGGTTGCAGGACCAATGTAAACCCTACTCCACGCGACTAAATTATTAGTATTTAATCCTAAGACATTGACATTAATATCATCAGCACTAACGTCAAAATTCCTCTGGAGCTCATTCTTCAGTAGCATTTCTTGGGGAAGAGTTCCAACGCCAATGATATTTTGATTATCAAGTCCAGAAAAACTTGCTGCAAAATACGTAAAAACTTCATCATGTGGGGCATCAATCACTATTTTACCGCGAAATCCATTTGAGACACAGTCATTGATTAAATTCCTTAGTTTATCAATTTCCGGTCTCAAGTCTTCTGCAATTTGAGTAGCATCCGTCAACTTGGGATTATAGAAATCAATGTTTGGCAAATACAATAATGCATCGAAATTATTTAATTCTGGCTTACTTGCAATCTGGATTGACAAGTTATGACACATCTTACTAGAAAAGACGGTTGATCGAACTTGTTCACTGTCGTCTACTTGGATAGTAACGGGAAAGTCTAAAACAATTAAAGCGTTCAAAAGTGATAAGATCCTGGTTATGCTTCCTTTAATTAATATTTTTGGTTGCATTCCAATTCCTCCATTCTTTGTTTTTAAAGAATTTATTAATTTTTTGCTTGTTAATAAAATACCATTTCAAATTTCTTTTTGCACATAAGAGTAAATTAAAATACTGAAATACCATGAAATTAACTGGTTTTGCGATTTATGATAAAATAACTGGTAGAAGTTGACATGAATTAGGAGGTAAAACGTTATGTACTTAATGAAAGACATAACTCGAGAGGGAAATCCTGTGTTACGGGAACAAAGTCAACCCGTTAAATTTCCACTTAGCGATGAAGATCGTAAATTAGGCGAAAAAATGATGAATTACTTGGAAGTTAGTCAGGATCCTGAACAATGTAAAAAGTACCATTTGCGAGCAGGAGTTGGTTTGGCAGCTCCACAAGTTGGACAATCCAAATCGATGGCTGCTGTTTTAACCCCACCAGAAGGCGAAGACCAAAAATCGCCCTTCAAGGCAATTATGATAAATCCAGTTATTATCTCAAACTCCGTTCAACGTGGTGCATTAACTGAAGGTGAAGGATGTTTATCGGTCGATCGTGATGTCCCTGGTTTTGTTCCGAGGGCAGACCGTGTTACGATTAAATATCAAGATTTGAGCGGTAAAGTTCATCAAGTCAGGTTAAAACACTACCCAGCCATCATTGCTCAACATGAAATTGATCATCTTCACGGAACTCTGTTTTACGATCATATCGACAAAGATGATCCATTTTCCAAAACCGAAGATGAAGTATTTTTTGATTAATATTGTTTTTTTGTGGGAGACGTTACTACGTCTCCCTTTCTTTTTCATTTAACTTATCCAAATCACTTAAATATTCATGAGTTGCAGGATTAATAACATTGGCTACATCAAAAACCATTACGCTTTTGTTCAACCAACAGTCAGTCACAATCAACGTTTTTTTATGATTGGAATCAATAAAACCATCTGAAATGGCATATTCAGATAGTTTTTGATTAAAAAGGTCCCGTAAGAGATCCGCATCATCATAGCCCTCTTTTACAACGCAACGATATTCAAAAACCATCACTCCCCTACCCCAGAAATCAGACAGTACTTGTGACCCAACGTAACTTTGCACAATTTCACGTTTGTCTTCAACCTCAAAGTATTTGACCACTTTATAGATTTCGCCATCAACGCTATGCTTCATTTTTAACTGATACCTTTTGGTCGGTAAAGTGACAAAAAAATAGTGCAAACAGTTATAAATTAAAAAAGCAACAACAATTGCAACGACCAATTCTAAAAATATTTTCACTGTTCTTCTCCCATTATTGATTATTAGGTAAATTTATAGATCAATTCTAACATGAAACATGTTTGTCGATTCACATGATTCTATACTTATTTACCATAATATGCTAAAATATGATTAATTGTTGCGTTCCTGCAACCTAATGTACGAAAAATAACATTAAATCAACAAAAAAGGAGTAATTATATTGATTTACAAGGTTTTATATCAAGATGAAAATAATTCTAACCCTAAACGTGAAGCAACTAAAACGATTTACTTAGAAGCTAAAACCGTTGCTGACGTTAGAACTAAACTTGAACAACACACAAAGTACAACATTGAATTCATTGAACCGCTCGAAGGGAAGCACCTTGAATTTGAAAAAAATGATCCCGGTTTTAAAATTACGGAGTTTAACTAGTTATGAAGAAATTAAACATCAAAAATAACGAAACTGCTATTTATGGTGTTGGTGGACTCGGAGAAATTGGTAAGAATACTTATGGTGTACAATTCCAGGATGAAATCATCTTAATTGATGCTGGAATCAAGTTCCCAGAAGATGATCAATTGGGAATTGACTATGTCATCCCAGATTATCAGTACTTAATTGATAATAAGGACAAAATTAAGGCACTTGTAATCACCCATGGTCATGAAGATCATATCGGTGGTGTGCCCTTTCTTTTAAAGGTTCTCAACGTTCCAATTTACGCTGGCCCGCTAGCATTAGCATTAATCAAAAACAAATTGGAAGAGCACGGCTTGTTAAAACAGGCTGAACTTCACGAGATTAATGATAAGTCAGTTTTGAAATTTAAAAAGACGAGTGTTTCTTTTTTTAGAACCACTCATTCGATACCAGATACAATGGGAGTCGCTGTTCATACGCCTGACGGTGTCATTGTGGAAACGGGAGATTATAAGTTCGATCTCACGCCTGTCACTAATCAGCCGCCTGATTTACAAGCCATGGCCAAACTGGGTGAGGAAGGTGTACTCTGTTTGATGGCTGACAGTACCAATGCCGAAAAGCCGGTTTGGACTAAGTCAGAAAAATGGGTTGGAAAATCCGTTCGTCATATTTTTGACGAAGTCAAGGGCCGTATTATTTTTGCTACCTTTGCTTCCAACCTCTCAAGAATTAAAACGGCTATTGATACGGCACTAGCTCATGATCGTAAAATTGCTGTATTTGGTAGAAGTATGGAAGCAGCCATTGTCAATGGTAGAAAGCTTGGTTATCTAGACGTTCCTGACAGTGCCTTCGTCGATGCTCAAGAGTTAAAGCACTTACCGGCAGATAAGGTTATGATCCTGTGTACCGGCTCTCAAGGTGAACCCATGGCTGCTTTGGCTCGAATTGCTAACGGAACTCACCGACAAATTTCGATTCAACCAGGTGATACGGTTGTCTTTTCAAGTAACCCAATTCCAGGTAACACATTAAGTGTCAACCGGGTCATTAATGAGCTTGAAGAAGACGGCGCTAAAGTCATCCACGGTAAGATTAATAACATTCATACTTCTGGACACGGTGGCCAAGAAGAAGAAAAACTAATGCTTCGTTTAATGAAGCCAAAGTTCTTTGTTCCGATCCATGGTGAATACCGAATGTTAAAGATCCACACTAAACTTGCGCAAGAATGTGGAGTCCCTGCCGACCATTGTTTTATCCTAAAAAATGGCGAAGTACTTGCTTTAACAAAAGATAGTGCTCGTGTTGCTGGATACTTCAATGCTGGTGATGTTTATATTGATGGCAATGGCGTTGGAAATATTGGAGACAAAGTCCTAAGAGATCGTCAACTTCTTTCAGAAGAAGGCTTAGTAGTGGTGGTTGCTACCATCAACTTAAAGAACCAGGAAATCCAATCTGGTCCTGACCTTCTCTCACGTGGATTCGTTTATATGCGCGAATCAGGTGAATTACTTGATGAAGGACGAAAGTTAGTCTTTAGAACCATCCGTCGTGCCATGAAGAATAAAAATGCAGACGAAAAATCAATTAGTAAAGCAATTGTCAATGATTTATCAAACTTCTTATATGAAAAAACACAAAGAAGTCCCCTAATCTTGCCAATGCTAATCATGAACAATTAACAATAAGGGCTGAATCCAATTGTTTGGATTTCAGCCCTTATTTTAGTCTCATATATTATTATTAGTCTTAATAACAAAAAGGTACGCTTAGTAAGCATACCTTTTTTAATTATTTATACTTAACGATTTTGTCAATTTCATCTAATTCATCTTGAGTAAAGTCAAGATTATCTAATGCCTTCAGGTTATCATCTAAATGATCGACTTTTGACGCACCAGTGACCACACTGGCAATCGTTGGATCGTGTAATAGCCATGCTAATGACATTTGGGCAAGTGTCTGGTCACGATTCTGTGCAATATCGTTTAATTTATTTAGTTTATTAACAGCACTTTCATCACCATTAGCCAAAATAAACTTGTTAGTCTTATGCAATTTAATGTTACTTGGAATCCCCTTTAGATACTTACTAGTCAAAAGGCCCTCTGCCAAAGGACCGTAAGCAATAAAGCCATCATGATTATCTGCTAAAGTCTTAAGGGTCCCATCATCTTCCGGCTCTCGATTAAGCATATTATATGAACTCTGGTTAACTACAAACGGAGTCTTCAGTTCCTTAAATAATTTAATCATTTCAGCAGTCTGATGGCCATCATAATTAGAAATTCCAATGTAAAGTGCTTTACCTGCACGAACTAATCCATCAAGGGCTTCAGCAGTCTCTTCTAATCGAGTATTAGGATCAAATCGATGGGTATAATAAATATCCACATAATCAAGTCCCATTCTTTGAAGACTTTGATCTAGCGCAGTAACGAGGGTCTTCTTTGAAGAATAGTTACCATAAACACCTGGCCACATATGAAATCCAGCTTTAGTGGTGATAATTAATTCATCACGGTAAGGCTTTAAATCGCGTCGATAAACTTGGCCAAACATTCTTTCAGCAGCACCTGAACCGGGCCCATAGTTATTAGCTAAATCAAAGCTAAAGATTCCCTTGTTGAAAGCATGAAGCATTACCTTTTCACTATCTTTAAAATTAGCATCGTCACCGAAGCTGTGCCACATTCCAAATGATAATGCGGGTAACTGCAGTCCCGTTGTTCCTGCACGTCTTACTTTCATATTATCGTAACGATCATCTTTTGCTCTAAATACCATTAGAATCCCTCCAAATTTATATTACTTAAACAATTTACTTGTTGATTGTTCGTTCTCAATTAATTTTAAGGCATCACCAATCAGCTTGCCAACTGAAACGATCACCATTTTATCAATTCTCTTATTCTGTGGAACGACAATTGAATCGGAAACGATCACCTGTTTAATGGCTGGATCGGAAAGGTTTTGTCTCGCTTCTTCAGTAAGAACAGGATGAGTAGCAACTACATAAACCGCTTTTGCTCCCGCATTCATAATCGCTTGAGCAGTGATTTTCATCTTCTCACCCGTCACAATCATATCATCAACAACAATTGCCTTTTTACCCTTTACATCACCAATAATCGTACTAGGAACCTGACTTAGATCCTCAGGATTTCGATTATCAACAATTGCAATCGGAAGGTTCAAGTAGCCAGCCATTCCTCGTGCCTTGGCGACACTATTATAATCGGGTGAAACCACAACGGCGTCATTACTAATATCATGTTCTTTTAGGTAATTACCCATTAACTCAAGTGACCGTAAGTGATCAACTGGGATATCAAAAAATCCCTGAATTTGTGCCGCATGCAAATCAAGAGTAATCACTCGATCTACCGCACTAGATTCAAGAAAGGTAGCAATTAATTTTGCAGTAATTGGTTCTCTGGAACGCGCCTTTCGGTCAGATCTTGAATATCCATAGTACGGGATTACCACGTTAATAGTATGGGGACTAGTTCTTCGAACCGCATCAATCATAATCATTAATTCCATCAAATTATCATTAACAGGATCAGAAAGCGATTGAACGATGTAAACATCATCTCCACGAATACTTTCATCAATTGAAATTTGAATTTCACCATCACTAAAATGATTGATGGTTGCTTTACCAAGGTCCATTCCACTATATTCAGAAATCTTTTCTGCTAACGGACGATTCGAATTCAACGCAAATATCTTTGCCGACTTTTTTTCTTTTTTTGTTTTCACCATCAAGTTTCCCCTCATAACCAACTAATTACTACCTACATTATAATCGAATTTAATTCATTTATCATTATTAAAATTTTGAGGGGTAATTCCTTGCATCCCAATCATGGGATCAATTGTATTTTCAATAATCTGATCCTCCGATAAAATAAAATCTGAGGGAGTTTTCTTTTTAAAAGTCGGTCTGCCCCTTTTTGAATTGCCAATTACCTTTGGAGTAAACTCTTCGTCAATCACGTATTGTAACCGTTGCTTCAAAGTCGTTTTCCGATTAACCGATTCATTTTCAATACATTCTTCAAATGAATTTGGATCTCCAATCATAATCAACATTTTCGAAGCTCTAGTAACTGCAGTATACAATAAATTCCTTTTAAGCATCCTCTTATACTGAGGAACAATCGGTAAGATAACCATTTCGAACTCACTACCCTGAGCTTTATGAATCGAGGTACAGTAGGCAAGTGTTAACTGATTCCAGTCATTTCGAGTATAGGTAACCTCATTTTGATCAAACGCAATGACCAGTTTATCTAGATAATGCTTATTATCGCTATTAACTTCAATTCCAACGACTTTACCAATATCACCGTTAAAAATGTTATTCTCAGGGACATTTACAAGTTGAAGAACCTTATCGCCAATTCGATAAGTGGTTCCCCTAAAGTCAACTTCTTTCTGAGAGTCAGCCGTTTTAGGATTCATAATGTTTTGAATCTCAACGTTTAAACGATCAATCCCTGCAGTTCCACGATACATTGGAGCCAGTACTTGTACATCCGTAGAACTAAATCCTTTCGTTTTGGCCTTATTAACAATCTGCTTAATTACCGAATCAACTTGTTGGGTATTACAATTAATAAAGCTACGATCCCTTTGGTTTTTTAAAAGTGTTTTGGGCATCTCACCATTCTTGATATCATGGGCTAATTCTACAATGGTTGATCCGTCATTTTGACGGTGAATTTGGTTTAATTCCACGCTAGGAATTGTGTGAGAACGGAGTAAATCATAAAAAACCTGACCGGGACCAACCGACGGTAACTGATCTTTATCACCAACAAAGATCACCTTCATACCGTTTGGAACCGCCTGGCATAAAATTTTAAATAAGTCTGTATCCACCATCGACATTTCATCAACGATTAACAAACCACCCTCCAAATCATTGGCAGCTTCTTCATCGCCATGACCAGTAAGACCTAGCAAGCGATGAATGGTACTGGCAGGAATTTTAGTTGACTCACTCATTTTCTTGGCAGCTCGCCCAGTAGGAGCTGCTAATAATACCGGATATGCTTGTTCTTTATAGTCATTAATATCTAAAGATAAATCATTAGCTTTGGCAAACGTTCTAACAATTCCGTTGATAATAGTCGTTTTCCCAGTTCCAGGACCACCAGTAAGCAAAAATGCAGGGTTTATCATTGCTTCATTAATGGCTTTTTTCTGAGAGTCGTCATACTCAATTCCGACCTCACTCTCAACTTTGCCAATTATCTTAGAAAAATCATTAGGTTGATCCTCCGCCTTTTTGCCACCCTGCTCAATTCGCTTGATGTTTTCAGCAATGCGTATCTCGTCATCGTATAGATTTTTTAAATAAATTTTATCTTCATCAACGACAATTTTTTGGTCTTTAGCTAAATCATACAATTCTTCACCTAACTTCTTATCGTCAATACTCTGCGTTCGATCGGTTTCAAGAATTCGAGTGCTTTCTTGCATCAATTCTCTAGTGTCAGAATACGTATTACCACTTTTAATGGATAAAGAGTCAAGAGCTGTCAGTAATCCGGCACGCAACCGTCCTTTATCGTTGTAATCTACTCCAACCTTATTCGCAATTCGATCAGCACGCTTAAAGCTAATTCCAGAAATATCTTCAACGAGTTGGTAAGGATTATTCTTAATGACTTCTAAAGCCTGCTCTTTATACTTTTTAAAGATGGCAGAAGCTAAGCTACTGCCGAAGCCATAACTATTCAGCCCAACGATGGTTTGTTCAACCCCATTATTTTCGTGAATTGCTTTTGTAATTACATCCTTTTGCTTCTTGGTTAATCCAACTGAATTTAAAACCGCCGGGTTTTCTAAAACCTTCTCAATTAAATTCGTTCCCAATTTGCTAACAACTTTTTCGGCAGTCTTCGGCCCGATACCAGTAAATTCATCACCTGATAAATAATTAACCAAACCCTTTTTGGAAGTTTGACCAACCCGCTCGTAATTTTCAGCTTGAAATTGCTTTCCATACTTAGGATGGTCAACCAACTTCCCAATAAAACGATAAGTGACATCATCACTAATATCCGCAAAGTTACCAGTGATAACAATTTCATCTTCATGCCAATCTACATTGGTTTCATTAACCTTTACCAGCAAAACTTTGTAGAAACTATCTGAACTTTCAAAAAAAGTTGTCTGAACTTGTCCCTTCACAAATGGTTGCTCGTTTTGAGATGAATTATTCAATTTTTCGTTCGTTTGAAATAAATCCATGGATTCAGACAATTATTTTCTCCTATTTTTTGGAATCATTTGGTTTCGAGTCATCAGGGTGCTCATTTTTTTGTTTATTTAATTGAACGACTTTTTCAATGTCTTTTATCTGACTTTGTTTGGCATCAAAATTTTTCTTATCGTACTTTTCGGCTTTCTTGAAATAATCATCAAATGGTTCACCAATCACCATCGCAATTAATCCCCGATCGAAATTAGCTTTCCCATCATTTGGATTACTTTTTAGAACTCGATCGTAAAAATCGGCTGCTTGATCGAAATCACCAAGTGCCATTAGGCACTCCCCCATCATTCGATTAATTTCAGAATCTTGCTTTGCTAATTCTTGAGCCGTTAATAAAAACACTAAAGCTCTCTTATAGTCCTTTTTCCCCATATAACTTTGAGCCAACATCACGTAAGCGTCTTTTTTTAACTCAGGATCATTCACCTGCTGAAATTGTTGAATGGCTTTTTCATATTCACCAGCAGAATAATATACGTTACCTAAACCATATAACAGCGTGCTTTTTGCTTTTTTATTTGAATCGCCAAATAAACCCAAAGCCTTCATTAATAACTCTTCAGCCTGGGTATAACTTTTAAGCTCAACTAAAAACACACTTAAATCATAGTAAGTTCGGTAGTCCTTGGGGTGATCATCAATATCTTTTACTAACTTATGAAGTGTTTCTTCCGCTTGCTTTTGACGGGGATCTTCCGTTGGTTTATTTTCTCGTCCATTATCTGTCATAGCCATCCTCCTATTACACTAAATCTGATTTTTCAACTTTCCTGTCTAAATAACTGGTGTTATTCCAATCCACCAATCGATACGTTTTTCCATGATTACTAGTTTCAATAACGGTAGTACTTGTATTAGCCAATCCACCACGTTTCCGTAAGTCTTTTAGTGGGATCCCTAATAATGAATTAATCAAAGCATTTAGAGCTGCTCCATGACTAACAATTAAAATATTATCGTTACTATTGTAATTTTGCGTAATTTCACCAATTTTACTTTGCATTCGTTTAATTAATGCAGGGAAATCCTCCCCACCAATTGCTTCAGGACGATATTGATCTGGATGGTTACGAAAGGCATCAAATTCTTCTGGGAATTTCTTTTGCACATCAGTAAATTTCATTCCTTCCATCTTACCGAGATGAAACTCTTCCAAGCGACTGTCCAGTGAAATGGAGACTGGAGATTTTAACCATTTTTGAATATGGAAAGCGGTAATTCGTGCTCTTTTGATAGGGCTTGCATAAATATGTGCAAATTGAACACCAGAAAGAAATTTACCCGCTTGATCCATTTCATGGTAACTTTCGTCAAGAAGCGGTGAATCACCTCCGGCACCTTGATACCTACTTTCAAGATTCCATTCGGTCTTCCCATGTCTCACAAAATAAAGTCTCATTTAAATCCCTCACACACATTGATATAGCTTTATTATGCCAGTTTAGAATTAAATTATCAAAAAAG
Organism: Fructilactobacillus sp. X3R5C2; assembly: GCF_059901175.1. NCBI lineage: Bacteria > Bacillati > Bacillota > Bacilli > Lactobacillales > Lactobacillaceae > Fructilactobacillus > Fructilactobacillus sp. X3R5C2. The sequence continues at coordinate 39,390 of NZ_JBWXVC010000002.1, read as the reverse complement.
TCCGACTCAAAACGAGTCGAACTTTGTTTAAATATTATACATATTGTAGTTCATGATCATTTTTAAACGCGGCATCAATCGTAGCGGTTCCTAAACATTCTTGACCGTCATAAAAAACCACTGCCTGTCCGGGAGTAATTGACCGAACTGGTTCATCAAAAGTTACCTTAACATGATTATTATCGTCATCAATATGAACGGTAACCCCAGTATCCTTTTGACGATACCTAAACTTAGCCGTGCAGTGAAAATCATTTCCTCGCGTATTGGAATCAATCCAAGAAAGACCAGAAGCAGTTAAATAATCAGCATATAAATGTTCATTGTCATAACCCTTTCCAACGTACAGAATATTCTTAGAAAGATCCTTACCAACAACAAACCAAGGTCGATTATCATAACCATCTCCACCAATACCGAGACCTTTCCTCTGACCAATTGTATAATACATCAGCCCATTATGATGACCCTTAACTTCACCATCAAAGGTCATCATTTTACCTGGTTTAGCAGGAAGGTATTTGCTAAGAAAATTATTAAAGTTGTTTGGACCAATGAAACAAACTCCCATTGAATCCTTTTTGTCGGCTACCCAAAGGTTAGCTTCTTTAGCAATTTTTCTAACCTCAGGTTTAGTCATTCCACCAACTGGAAACATTACTCGATCCAATTGATCCGCTGAAAGTTGACTTAAAAAGTAAGTTTGATCTTTATTAAGATCTGTGGAACGTAATAAGTGGTTGTGTCCTTCTTTATCACGTTTCAACTGAGCATAATGCCCCATTGCAATATAATCGGCACCAAGATCCATTGCATACTCGAGAAAAGCTTTGTACTTAATCTCAGTATTACAAATTACATCAGGATTAGGAGTACGTCCGCGTTTGTATTCCGCTAAAAAATACTTGAAGACCCGGTCCCAATACTCATGTTCAAAGTTAACAGAATAATATGGGATGCCGATTTCGTTAGCAACATGAGCAACATCCTTGTAGTCTTCAGTAGCGGTACAAACACCATCAGCATCGGTGTCATCCCAGTTCTTCATGAAGACTCCAACCACATCGTATCCCTGTTGTTTTAAGAGGTAGGCGGCAACTGAAGAGTCAACTCCACCACTCATACCAACAACAACACGTGTTTTACTGTTATCTTGCATAACATCACCATCATTCTTTAGATTCTGAAAATCTACGATTTGAAGGTCGCAATTCCAGTATTTACTATCATACTCTACTAACTAACATTCTTGCAACTTTTCACTCTTCTACACTTTTTGAAATACTTTTCTTAAAATCATATTCTGCATAATGAAATTAAACTGATCACGTTCTTCTTGATGATTATCATTAGAAAAGATATCCACATCATTCATTTCATTACCATCAACGACTGCCATCTTAAATTCACTCATATCAGAATTGATTGTAATCTTAAGCTTGATCGCCCTTTTATTGAATGGGGACTCAGGGTCAATGGATTTCTTATAGGAAAAATTGCCACTTTTAGTGGTGTTAAAACCAAGGTCAAGTAAAGTGTATTGTTTGATTTCTGGGTTCAACTCATATTTGTCAGTTCCACCCTTTAACTGGACTACCTTTGAAAATGCCATTACTTCTTGTTTCCCTTCTTCAAGCGATGAACAATCGCCGTAATCTCAGTAACTAATTTTTGAATGTCTTCATCAGTGGTATATGCCCCAAAACTAACTCGAATGGATTCTGAAAGTCTAGGACTATCTTTTCCAAACATTGCAGTTAAGACATGAGAAGGTTCTAAACTACCAGCGGTACATGCTGATCCACCCGACACGGCAATCCCTGCTAAATCTAAATTAGTCTGCATAACATAGGTAGAAATTCCCTTGATCCAAATGTTTAAGACGTGTGGCAGGGTATTATCACTCATCGATCCGTTTACATCAATGTCAATTCCGTTATTAGTTAATCCATCAACCACTTCGCGCTTAAATCGCCTAAAATCTTCTCTTCGTTGCTTTTTCTTTTCACTAGGAAGGTTTCTAACGGCCGTAGCAAATCCTGATATTTGGGGAATATTTTCGGTTCCGGCACGTCGTTTGTCTTCCTGATCGCCACCCATAATATAACTGGTAAAATTAATTCCATTTCGTCGATACAAAAAACCAATCATTTTTGGACCATTTAACTTATGAGCCGATGTAGATAGTAAATCAATATGATCCCTTTTGACATCAATATCAAGTAGACCATAAGCTTGCACAGCATCAGTATGAAACCAAGCCTGATGATCTTTAAGTAGTTCCCCAATTTCATGAATCGGATTCTTACTCCCCACTTCATTATTTCCCATCATGATTGAAACCAAAATCGTGTCATCATCAAGCGCATTCTTCAGATCAGTTAAAGAAATATTACCTTGCTTGTCAACCGGCAAATAAGTAACTCTAAATCCATGATCTTCTAAATATTTCATTGGTTTTAAAATTGCTTCATGTTCAATCGAAGTTGTAATAATGTGATTACCAAGACTCTTTTGAGCCTCAGCGGTTCTAATTACTGCCGTGTTATCACTTTCGGTTCCACCACTTGTAAATACGATTTCGTTATCGTCCGCATTAATACTTTTAGCAATCACATGTCGACTATCTTCCAAAATTTCTTTGGATTGTCTCCCAAGCTGATATAGAGTTGAAGCATTTCCAAAATTGTTTTTAAACTTATCATACATATCATCCAGCACTTCGCTGGAGACTGGTGTGGTTGCGGCGTTATCTAAATAGATCTCACCCAATTAAATCATCCCTCTGAGCTTCTTTAGTATTCTTAAATAAATTTAATAGCATCTGTGCCGAACGTTTTCCCGCGTCAACAACAAACTCGTCAAAACTCTGATTAGCGTTTTCATCACCAACATCTGACATCGCTCTAATAACGACGTACGGAATATTAAACTGGTGGGCAACTTGTCCTACTGCGGCGCCTTCCATCTCAGCCGATAAGGCATCTGGAAAATTTTTCAGAATTTCATCGATCATTTTTTGTCCAGCAATGAATTGATCTCCGGTAACAATCAAACCCTTTTTAGGGTTAATTCCGGTATCTTTTGAAGCATCGGTAATTTTATTAATCCAAGTGTTAGAAGCGTCAAATCGAGCTGGCTGACCGGGTAATTGACCGTATTCATATCCTGCAGCAGTAGCATCAACGTCATGATAAGCAGTTTGAGTAGAGATTACTAAGTCCCCAACGCTCAGTCCTTCCCCAATGCCAGCTGCTGATCCAGAATGAATGATTACATCAACATCAAAATTCTCAAGTAAAAGAGCCGCTGTAATTCCTGCTTCAACTTTGCCAATCCCAGATTTTACTAAGACAACTTTTTGACCATCGATGGTCCCTTCATAAAACTTGATGCCATTAATATCTTTTTCTCTCTCATTTTTTAATGCTGATTTTAAAGATTTAATTTCTTCATCCATTGCACAAATAATTCCAAATGTTTTCATTTTCCCAAATTCTCCTAAATTATCCAACGAATCTCATAATTGCTAGCACGAGCACAATTAATAACAATAATAATAATATAACGACATTCAATCTTCTTCCGAGTCGTTTACGTTTGTACTCAGAAGCATCTTGTCTTTCTCTTTCATATGAGTCCGGTTGATCGGTATAATAATTCCCCGAAGATTCATCGGATTGACCCTTATTAGCACGATGAAACAATCGGTCAAACCAGCTTCGCTTTTTCAAACGAGCATGCCGAGTCTCTTGATTTTCTGATTCATTATCATAACGAGTACGGGGATCTCTTCTCCCGCTATCACCATACATGCGCTGATACTCAGATCTAGTCATTTCAGACCGATCTTTTTCCCTATCATTAACTACCATATATTGACCGCCTATTTCTGCATCAGTTCCCAGTATTGGATTGCCATAATTGTCTTAGCATCAATGATTTTGCCACTTTTCATCATTTGTTTGGCTTCATCTAGCGTATACTCATTAATTTCTAAAAATTCACCAGGATCTCTAGGTAACTTTGTCTTCACTGGGGTTAATCCCTCCACTAAGTACAAATACATATACTCATCAGAAATTCCAACTGATGGATAAAATGAATAAAGCTCTTTAATTTCCTTAGCGTTATATCGAACTTCTTCATTTAATTCCCTTTTAACGGCATGAATCGGTGAATCATTGTCGCGATCATCCAATTTACCTGCAGGGATTTCAATCATCACTTGTTTTGCTGGGGCGCGCCATTGTTTCTCTAAAATCATTTTATTGTCTGAGGTGATTGCAAGCATTGCTACTGATTTACAGTGGTGAATAATCTCTCTAGAGGCTAACTGTCCATTTGGAAGCTTAACTTGCTGTTCTTCTACTTGAGCAATTGGTCCATTATAAACCGGTTTACTACTAATTACTTTTTCTTCAAAATCCATAATAATCACCTTCCAAAAATAGTTTAACCATAATATAACCCCAATGCAATTGCTTTAATCTTGATGTAAAACCACCTTAGCGGCCTGGAAACCGTGTTGTCCCATGGCTTTTACAAAATCAACTTGATCACCGGGCTTAATTTGCTTTGGATTTCCAGAAATAATCCCAGTAATATGCATGAAAATGTCATCAGAATTAGGAACCTCAATGTACCCAAATCCCTTATCCCTTTCGTAACTTTTAATCGTACCTTTCATTTCGTTTTACCCCTTTGTTAATAAAAAATCGGGATCAAATCCCGATTCCATTACTTTTCTTCAAATCCGTCTGTTGCTGTTTCTGGAAACTCTTCTTTAACAATCTTAGCACAACGACCACAGAACTCTGGGTAATCTGGGTCAGAACCAACATCCTGCTTAATGAGACGACAACGAACACAGGTCTCACCTTTGGCATGCTCTACTTTAATTGCTAAATTATCATCAAATCGATCTGCATCTGAGTCAACTTCATCAATTGATTTAACCTCTAATTGAGAAACCATCAAGATTTGAGCAATATCCACACCTAAATCGTTAAACAGCTTCTTAGTTGCATCATCAACATACAAAGTCAATTTAGCTTCAGACGGTTTACCAATTACTTTACCATCTCGAGCCAGTTCCATGGCTTTCAACACGTTCTTTCTCAACTTCATAAATTGATCCCACTGATGACTAATTTCATCTTCATTGTCAAAGTGCTTAACTTCTGGCATTTCAGCCAACTGAACAAATTCTTCTGGTTCATTTAAGAAATTCCAAATTTCCTCGGTCGTGTGGGGGATGATTGGAGTCATTAATTTCGTTAAAGCAACTAGGACCTCGTATAAAACCGTTTGCATTGAACGGCGTCTGTGACCATTCTTGGGATCAATGTACAAAATATCTTTTGCAAAATCCAAGTAGAAAGCCGACAAATCACTAGTAATAAATGACAGTAACTCCTTGTTAATACTCATGAAATCGTACTTGTTGTAGTCATCTTTAACGTTTTTAATTAATTGATTCAAGCGAAGCATCATGTACTGATCAGCATGGTTCATGTCTTCATACTTAACCGAATCTGATTCTGAATCAAAATCACTTGTATTAGCTAACATATACCGAATTGTATTTCTGATCTTTTTATAACTATCAGAAACGACCTTAAAATTACCCATTGATACCCGTACATCAGCTGAAGTATCAACAGTGGTAACCCACAAACGAACAATGTCAGCTCCCATTTGCTTGATAACATCACTTGGGGCGATCGTATTTCCAAGTGATTTACTCATTTTGTGACCTTTTTTATCCAGGGTAAATCCTTGTGATAAAACATGTTTGTAAGGTGCAATGTCGGCATAGGCAACACTTGTAATCAGACTAGAGTTAAACCAACCACGGTATTGATCGGATCCTTCAACAACGAGATCAGATGGATACGTCAATTCAGGGCGTTCAGCCAAAACGCCCTGATGAGAAGTACCAGAATCGAACCAAACATCCATAATGTCATTTTCTTTGGTAAACTTACCATTTGGTGAATGCTCACTAGTAAATCCGTCTGGTAAAAGATCATTGGCTTCCCTTTCAAACCAAATATCGGAGCCATATTTACCAAACAAACTAGCAACGTGTTCAATCGTCTCATCAGTAATGATTGGTTCTCCATCTTCACCATAGAAAATTGGTAGTGGAACTCCCCAAACTCGCTGTCTAGAAATGACCCAGTCACCACGATCACGAATCATGTTATAGAGTCGCTTTTGGCCCCAATCAGGGTTAAATCCAACCGTATCGATGGCATCCAAGATTTCTTTTCTAATCTTATCAACTGAGGCAAACCACTGTGGGGTAGCACGATAAATGACCGGCTTTTTGGTTCGCCAGTCAAAGGGATAACTATGTTTATAAGGCATGTAATGAATTAACTGTCCCTGTTTTTTTAACTTATCCAAAGCAATTTGGTTAGCATCCTCATAAAAGACACCTTCAAAATCAGGACCGGCTTCTTTAGTGAGGTATCCTTTAGCATCTACAGGAGCAAATACATCTAAACCGTATTCCATCCCAATGTTATAGTCGTCCTCACCAAATCCAGGAGCAGTGTGAACTAACCCAGTTCCGGAGTCATTAGTAACAAAATCGCCGTTCATTACAACCAGTTGACGGTCTTTATCAAACGGATGTTGGGCTTTAATGTTGTTTAAATCCTTTCCTTTGACCGTCTTTAAGGTTTTGATGTCTTCCCATCCGAACATTTCTGCGTCTTTATCAAGTAAATCGGTTCCGATAACATATTTTTTCGGGTCATCATCGTGTTGAATAATCGAATAGTTAAAGTCGGGTTCAACGGTAATTCCCTCAGAACCAGGAATCGTCCAGGGCGTCGTAGTCCAAACAACCATATAAGTATCGTCATCTAAAATTCCATTTCCATCAATCACTTTTTCAGCAAAAAATGCCGATGGAGAAGTCACATCATGATACTCAACTTCTGCTTCCGCTAGTGCGGATTCCGATGACCAAGACCAAATTACCGGCTTAAGTCCCTTATAAATCAAGCCCCGATCAGCCATTTTACCAAAAACACGTACTTCAGCCGCTTCATATTCGGGCATTAAAGTAAGGTATGGATTATCCCAGTCCGCTGAAACACCTAAACGTTTGAATTCATCACGCTGTTGGTCAACTTGTTTTAAGGCATAATCGTGACAAAGTTTACGAAAATCATTCGTAGACATCTCTTTGCGATTATAGCCCTTCTTTTTAAGTTGCTGTTCAATTGGTAGTCCATGAGTATCCCATCCCGGAACATAAGGAGCACGGTATCCATTCATGGATTTAAATCGAACAATAATGTCTTTCGTGATTTTATTCATGGCGTGTCCCATATGGATATCACCGTTAGCATACGGAGGTCCATCGTGTAATACAAACGATGGTTTGCCTTCATTCATTTTTTGCCGTTGTTGATAAAGTTGATTATCTTCCCATACTTTTTCTCGTTCAACCTCTTTAACGGGAAGATTTCCTCTCATTTTAAACTTAGTTTTACCCAAGTTTAGTGTATCCTTAATTCTCATAGTATCCTCCTCAAAATAAAAAGACTTCGCCCTAATAGGGACGAAGTCTTCGTGGTACCACCCAAATTCAAAATTAACAACCGTTAATTTTCTCATTGCATCATAGACTATTAACGAAGTGATCTTTTGCTAATAATTACTTTTTTAGGCTCACACCAACCCTAATTCGCTGAAAAGACCATTAGCAACTTTCTATCTTCAATCTATCATTATTTATGTAGCTTATCATTGGGATAAATTTCAACTGTCGGATCCGTGTATGGTCCTGAAACCGACTCCACAACAAATTGATCACCCTTTGAAGAATCATTACTAGATGAGTTTACACTGCCAATAGCCTGCTTGTCAAGATTCTTCACAGCATCTTGAATCTCATCATAATTGCTAAAATTACTTGAATCGAGTAATTTATTCCAATCTTCACTCTGGGCAAAGTCTAACTGACTTTTAAGCATTCCAATCATCTTTTGACGGAAATCCTTCACACTATTTCTAAAATCATCAGTCGCAATCGAAAGACTTTGAGCCTGTTTCGAAGTGTTACCCATGATTTCATTTGATTGGGCAGTAGCTTCAGTTAAAATAGAATCGGCTTGCTCTTGAGCCTTTTGTTTGATTTCATTTGCATCACTTTCTGCATCCTTTTTAACCTTATCAGCTGCTTCTTGGGCAACTAAAATCGATTGGTTCAAAGAATTCTTTAGGTCATCATAGTAAGTGAGGTCTTTTTTGGTTTTCTTTAATGATCTTTTAAGCTCCTCATTCTCATCTTGCAGAATTTGGTAATCTTTAGTGAGTTGATCTAAAAAGTCATTGACTTCATCAATGCTGTATCCTCTCATTTTTAGTGAAAACTTTTTATCATGAATATCTTGAGCCGTTAGCGTCATAATATCCCTCCTCATTTATTTTTTATTACGTTTAACTCAGCTTTTAATTTTCCTTTTTTCGAGTGGCCATTGTATCCCACTACCTTTATTCTACCGTATCCTCTGACAGAAATCATATCAGAAACTTTAATTTCATAATTTGGTTTAGTAAACTCAAACCAATTTAAACGAACCTTTTCGTGTTCAATTAAACCTTTAGCCATACTTCTAGAGATATGAAAACCAATCGAAATAACAACGTCCAAACGAAATGATGGTAAAGTAACAAAATCTACTATCCAGTCATCTTTTTGCTGAACAATTTGACTAAAATTAATTTGGCTTAAATCAACCTTTACTTTACCAATACGATCAACTGATCTTATCAAATACTTAGCCATTTCATTCTCACAAATAAATTGCCAACGTTCTCCGTCGGTCAAAATATCGCCGAGAACCTTACGTTCAATTCCACTTCCCATCAAACTTCCAAGAACTTGATTGTGGTGGATAGACGCAAACTTTTCTGGATATTGAATCTCAATTAGTGATAATTCATAATCATCAAACTTCGGCACAAAATAGTCTGGATAAATCAGACCTCGTTTCATCTCAGCATTTTGATATCCACCAAACGTCGACAGCTTCAAACTAGGATAACGATTTACCAAAGTCTGAAGTAAATAGCACTCCCTTGAGTTGAGAAAACTAGTAAGAACTGGACGATACTCAGAATTCGCACTATCAATCCAATCACTTGCAGTTTGAAGGAACGGTAATTCGGATTTTCTAAAATGTTGTTCAATATTTTTTTCAACACCCATTTTATGCGACCAAACTTATGATAATATTTCCAATGTAGGTTACCCCAAACTGTAAAAGTTGAAGTACAACTAAGGCCAATATTGGCCCAAATCCTAACATCCCAATGTGAGCAAAATTAAAGTAATCTAAAAAGGGATTCACGATCCGACCCAAAAACTGGCCAAATCGAGATTGTGAGGCACCTGGAAACCATGTCAGTAAAGCATCGATTACGATTGCCAACATATAAATCTGAATTGCATAATTAATAATCTGTGCAATCCAAGTAATTACCATTACCAATTAAATCATCCTAACCTACTATTGAACTTTTCGTCCATTGCGCCATCAATATCAAAATTGTTAGGAGCACAGAGAAAAATTTTCTCATCAATTCGTCTTATTTTTCCATCAATAGCGTAAATAGTCCCATTTAAAAAATCAACGATTCTTTTGACGGACTCATTACTAACCCCGTCCATTTTAACAATTACAGCATTCCCACCAATTAATTTACTGGCAATACTTTTTGCGTCAGCATAAATTCGGGGTTCCATAACAGCAATTTTACTATTAGAAATATCACTTTTACTCATTGATACGACCTTACGCGGATTATTTTTTACAGATCGAACGCTATCAACATTATTTTGGTTTGAGTCGTCGTCTTCATAAGTCTCGTTATTATCATCGAGACCAAAAAAACGCTTAAAATTATATGACATTACTAGCTCCTCTCCGAATACTATTGCTTATTATTTCGGTTCCGATATCTGAAGAATGGAGGGACATCATCATTGTCGTTTCCACTATCATTATTATTTGAATCAGAATTATTTCCAGCTTCAAATGGTTCAAAGTCTTGCTTTTCCACGTTCGAAAACTTGTCATTATCTGATGAATCAGCATTTCTAACTTCGTTTTGGTTATCACTAATGTCCCAGTTGTGAAGTGGATCATCATTACTAGAATCAGCTGAATTATCTTTAGTAGCATTATCAGTCTTAGGGCTAGCAAAGGTACTCGAACGATTCTTCCTAGTTAGTGCTGGGCTAGCAGAACGGTCTGGATCTCCAGTCTGAATCCCAGTTGCAACTACCGAAACTTTAACTTCATCACCCATATTTTCATCAATTGAGGTTCCAAAGAAGATATTAACATCATTTGACGTTGCATCAGATACGATATTGGCGGCATCTTGTGCCTCAGCAAGTGATAACTCTGGTCCGGCAGTTACATTCAGCAAGACTTGTTGAGCTCCGTCGATTGAAACTTCCAATAGTGGCGAATTAATGGCTTTCTTAGTTGCTTCTTCAGTTCGGTTTTCGCCGGTTGCTGCACCCACTCCCATAAGAGCGGATCCTTGATTCTGCATTACACTTGTTACATCAGCAAAATCCAAATTAACAACCCCAGGACTAGTAATCAAATCAGTGATTCCCTGAACGCCCTGACGTAAAACGTCATCAGCATCCTTAAAGGCTTCCATCATTGGAGTTTTTTTATCAACCATATCTAACAAGCGGTTATTTGAAACCACCACTAAAGTATCAACGTTTTGCTTAAGGGCTTCAATTCCTTCAGTAGCGTTATGATCACGTTTTGGTCCCTCAAAAACAAAGGGACGAGTCACAACCCCAACTGTCAATGCACCAGCATCTTTAGCGATCTTGGCAACAATCGGAGCTGCCCCAGTTCCAGTTCCACCACCCATTCCTGATGTAACAAACACCATGTCAGCATCGTGTAAGGCATCAGTAATAGCTTCTTCACTTTCTTCAGCTGCTTTTGATCCAACTTCTGGATTTGAACCGGCTCCTAGTCCCTTGGTGAGCTTGGGTCCAAGATTAATCTTAGTTTCTGCTTTAGAACTTCCTAAAGCCTGTAGGTCGGTGTTAGCAGCAATAAATTCGACCCCTTTAACGCCTTCTTCGATCATTCGATTAACGGCATTTCCACCACCGCCACCAACTCCAATAACCTTAATTGTTGCACCATTATTTTTATTTGCATCCATTGAATAGTCCATATTTTATAAATACCCCCGCGTTACTCGAAAAAGTGGTGTACAATGCCACTTAATTTTTCGCCTAAATTCTTATCACTCTTTGGTTTCTTTTCACGTTTCTTTTTTGCCGTTTTATTCTGACGTTTTTGCTTAAAGGGAATGGATCCAGATATGCTTGGTTCAGATCGAGGTTCAATTTCTCTGGCATTTCCGTTGTCATCATAGGCGAACTCACCATGGTCAAATGCTGAACGTACTAAACGTTCAATTTGACTTAAATTACCACCATAATTAACTAATGATAATGCTAACGATAGTGAGGGGTGTCTTAAACCAATTTGATCAGGAATATAAACTCTGACATTAACGCCAAAGGTATTAGCGGCTAATTCAGCAATTCCTGGCATAGAGGATACCCCGCCAGTTAGCACAATCCCACCAGGGAGACTTAATGCATCAATTCCATCAAGATCATCTTTGAGTCTGCCAAAGATTTGATCAATTCGTGCTTCGATAATTTCAGCTAATAATTTTTCACTTACATTAACTGGTTGTCCTTGGCCAACAACTTCGACTGGAAACTCATTATCTTCACTAGCTTGATCAACATCAGCATATCCATATCCACGTTTCAACTTTTCAGCGTTAGCGGCAGAAGTGTTTAATACTGAAGAAATATCTTTAGTTATGTATTGTCCACCCTCAAGATCAACATTGGCGTATTTGAGTTCAAAGTCATGAATAACCGCAACCGTTGATTGTCCTCCACCTAGGTCAATCAATATTGTTCCAAACTCTTGCTCTGATTCACTTAAAATATATTTTCCTTCAGCCTGGGGATCGACAACCAATGCTTCAATATTCAAACCAGCATTAGTAACGGCCTTTTTAATATTATGAATAATAGTCTTAGGCCCACTAATCATTCGACCATTCATTTTCAAACGATTTCCAACCATCCCTCTTGGATCTTGAATACCGTCAAAACCGTCTACCATGAATTCATCTGGAGTTAAATCGATCACTTCACGTTCGGGTGGAAGGTTAGTATCAATAGCAGACTCAGACACATCCACAACATCATCGTTTGTGATTTCCTCAGACTGGTCGGGGAGCTCAATCATCCCAGAACATTTATCAATTTTAATCTGATCAGCCGGGATGCCCACAATTACATTGCTAATTTTGACACTTGCCTTTTCCTCAGCCTGACTAACAGCTCGTTCAATAGCATTTGACGCCTTATCAATATCAACAATAACTCCACGACTAACACCAGTTGATTTTTCATTACCAACTCCGATTACATTCATTTGACCGTTAGCCTTCTCAGCTACAATCACTTTAATCGAAGTAGTTCCAATATCTAAACCAATGTACATATTTGAATCGTTCATTATCTGGAACCTCCATATAGGGTCTATTGAAAAAGATGATCCAATATACCATAATCTCACTTAATTTTAACACACATGATGAACGTTAATAAAGAGCTCTCATTTCCCCAAAGGATAGGAGTATGCCCCCACCTCCATGTTAACCACGCTCTTTTGTTTTAGGTCCTTAGCAATTGCAGGATAGTAAGCCATTTTATTTGCCATGGTACTGATTTTGACGTAAATCTCATTTCCATCTTTCATCAAAATCTGAACTCGCTCCGGATTACTTTTAGTATTAGCATTTTTTAACTCTTTAATCTGATTCCTAATTGATGGACTAATTTTTTTATATTGTCTTAACACATTCCTAATTTCATTGCCCTGTTTAAATCCAGAAACAATGCAGACATCGCTAGGATCATTAATTTTCACTGCTTCATCGGAGATATGACCTGATGGGTAGACGGGATAATACTTTCCGGCTTTAAAAATGTACTCCGGATTCGAATATCCATCTACCTTCACCATTAATTGATTATGCTTTTTAAAAGAAAAATCAACGTGTTTAACCTGCGCATTATGAGCTAACACATACCTTTGGGCTTTAGCTTTGTTTCTCCTTACCATTATCAGCGAATCCCCGACTTGAAATGGAATCTGATCTTTAATGTTTTCGCCCTTGAGTTGATGATTAGTTTGAATGTTAATCGATGAAACCCGACTGTATGGCAGTACCAAATAGAGAGAAATTAACGCTACAACTATAAACAATAATAGGATCGGCAAAAAGCCTCTAATTAATTGCTTGCGCTGTTGCTTTCTAATCCCAGGAATTTTGTGTCCGACTCGATATCGACTATTCTTCCTTTGTTTTCTCTCCTGGTACCTTTCCAACCGACCTGATGAATTGGAATCATTATCGCTAGTTTTCATTAAGATCACCCGTTAAGCTTTTTTATGATGCTTCTCAATTGCCTGATCACAAACGCCTAAAAGTTTATCAGCAGCATCACGAACTCCCATGTCATATGAGTTAGTAGCCATTTGCTTTCTTAATTCGGTGTTATGCATTAAAGAATCGACTTTTGTCACTAAAGATTGCCCATTCAAATCTTTTTCAGTCAAAATCATAGCGGCATTATTTTTTACGAGACTCATTGCGTTCTTAGTTTGATGATCCGCCGTAACATAGGGACTTGGAATTAAAATGGCCGGAATTCCAATGGCAGTTATTTCTGCAATACTAGTGGCACCAGCACGTCCAACAATTAAATCAACTTTAGGCAGAACCGCTGGCATATTTGAAATATAAGGTAAAACGGCAATATTATCGTTAATTTTAACGTTTTTTAAATCATTTTTAACCCCTTGATATCGCTTCTGGCCGGTAACAAAAACAACTTGGTATTTTCGTCGGTCAAATTCAGGGATCGCTTCTACCGCTGATGAATTAATCTTTAGTGCACCCTGACTTCCACCAAATATTAAAACCGTCGGAACATCATCTTTTAAACCAAACTCACTCCACTTAAAGTCGCTTTTCATATTAGCAACCTGCTGTGCCCGTGGATTGCCAGTGAAAACAACTTTATTTTCGGGAAACTGTTTTCGGGCATCGTCAAAAGCAATGGCAATTTCATCTACATAACGACTCAAAAAACGATTAGTGAGACCAACAACACTATTTTGCTCATGAATAACGGTAGGAATTCCTAACTTAGCTGCAGCATATACCACGGCTCCACAAACATACCCGCCGGTTCCGACCACAACATCTGGTTTAAACTTTTTAATGATTTTTTTTGATTCTTGGACACTTTTTAAAAACAACCAGATCGTTTTAAAGTTATACAGACTAAACAACTTCCGTTTGAATCCTTGAATTTTTAAGGCATCAAATTTAATTCCCTTTTCTGGAACAATTTTACCTTCCAATCCGCGATCGGACCCAACGTACAAAACCTCTGAATGAGGCTTTTGAGCTTTTAACGCGTCAATTAGGGCAAGCGCCGGATAGATATGTCCACCAGTTCCTCCCCCAGATACAATCATTCTCATTATTTAGTCTCCTTTTTCCCAGTTAGCTTCTCAACGTCTTTGATGAATTCATCCCCACGATCACGATAAGTGGCAAATTGGTCCCAACTTGCATTAGCCGGTGACAACAATATGATATCTCCTGGTTTACTCATTTTAATCGCTTCCGGTACGGCTTCATCAAGGTCTTTAACTTTTTTAATTTGTGGAACACCAGCTTTTTTGGCAGCATCTTCTAACAAGTCGGCGGTCTCACCAAACAAAACAATTCCAGCTAAATTAGATTTAAAATCAGGAACCAGTTTATCAAAGGTATAGCCACGGTCTAATCCACCTGCTAACAAAACGATCGGTTCATCAAATCCTCTTAAAGCCATTTGGGTGGCCTCAATGTCGGTTGCCTTAGAATCGTTATAAAACTTGCGATCGTCAGCAGTTAAAACATATTGAACACGATGTCTAACTCCACCAAAATTCTTTAATACTGAAACAATCGCTTCAGTAGAGATCTTATACAGTTTAGCTACCGCAATTGCGGCTAAGGCATTTTGAACGTTTTGTTCACCCGGAACCCGAATGTCCTTTTCATGCATGATAAATTCATCTTTAAAGTAAATATCGCCCTCAGAAACGTAGGCTCCATTTTTGTACTTATCAGTGAGTGAAAATGGAACGATTTGAGCTTGACTACGCTTGCTTAATTCTCGCCATTCAGCACTATCAAAATTCATGATAAGAAAATCATCTTTGGTTTGGTTTTTAGTAATCTGCATCTTAGCATTTACATAATTTTCACGTGTTTTGTGGTAATCCAAATGGTTGGAAAAAATATTAGTGATGACAGCAATATGCGGGTGAATTTTTGGAGTCCCCAGTAACATAAAACTCGAAATTTCTAATACTAAGACATCGTTCTTATTAACTTCTTGAGCCACTTTAGTGGCGGGAATTCCAATATTTCCTCCATATAGGGCCGTTCCGTCTTTTTTACCCGCTTGCAACATTTTAGTGATCATAGTGGTAGTAGTAGTTTTCCCATTACTACCTGTGACCCCCACAATTGGAGCATCTGAGATTTCTGCTGCAAGTTCCAATTCCACAATGATCGGAATGTTTTTATCTTGAGCGGCTTTAACCAAATCATTATCGTATGGAATGCCAGGATTCTTGACCATCAGATCAATTCCATCTAATAGGGAAAGAGGTGATTCACCTGCTACTACTCTTACGCCATCCGCTTTTAATTCATCGTATTCTTTAATTTGATCAGCTGGCTTTGCATCGGTTAAAGTGACATTTGCTCCCAACTTAACCAATAGTTTAGCAGCATTGGTTCCACTCATTCCAGCCCCAAAAACTAAAATATTTTTATCTTTATAATTATCCACGTTTTTCATAATTAAAATTAAGCTCCCTAAAAATTAAATCATTGTAATAACGCCAGTGATTGCAGTAAACAAACCTACTAGCCAAAAGACAATATCAATCTTCCATTCACTCCATCCCATCATCTCAAAAGTATGGTGAATGGGGGTCATCTTAAAGATTCTTTTTCCAGTTAGTTTAAATGATGTAACTTGTAAGATGACACTGGCAGTTTCAACAACGAATACCAATCCAACCCATAATAACGAAAGTTCATGATGAAGCAAAATTGAAACGGCAGCTAAAGCGCCACCTAGTGCTAAAGAACCCATGTCACCCATAAAGATTTTAGCAGGCTTGTGATTAAAAAGCAGAAACGCGATAAGCGCACCCGCAACTGCCATGCAAAACATTTCAACTTCAAACTGGTGTTGAAAATGAGCGACAACGGCATACGCTCCAAAGGCTATAATTGATAGTCCACTTACCAATCCATCCAACCCATCCGTGAGGTTAACGGCGTTAGAAAAGCCTGCTAGCCAAAAAATGATAAACAAAACATAGAAATAGCCTAATGGGATCTCGCCGAGGTTAAAAAAGCGAATTGACATTGGAAATCCATCAGCATAGTAAACCCAAGCAAACACCAACGCTCCAATGACTTGAAGCAAGAACTTTTGCCAAGCTTTAAATCCTTCATTTTGACGCTTAAACAGTTTAATTGAGTCATCCCACATCCCAATTAGTCCATAAAACACAAGAACAAAGATTAAAATGAGCAGCGTTGACTTCAATTGGCTAACTACTAATCCATAGATCAAGCACGTAATAACGATTGCAATTATGAAACCTAATCCTCCCATTGTGGGCGTTCCACTCTTACTTTCATGCCAGCTGGGACCTTCCTCCCTGATCATCTGACCTTCATGCTTTGATCTAAAATAACTTATTAATACTGGCGTTAGTCCCAGTGTAATAATAAATCCTCCAATTAGTGGAATTAACCAATCCATCACTTTTCATCCTCTCAAAATTTATTTTAATTTAACTGTCAACGTAGTTTTGGGGGTAATTCTTTGACCTACATTGATACTCTGACTTTCTACTTTTCCTTTACCGCTGGTATTTAATTTAATACCCAATTGATCACTAAGCGTTTGAACGTCTTTTTCGCTCCAACCTTTAAGACTAGGAATCTTTAATACTCCACTAGTGATCAAAATAACGTGATTATCTCCTGAGCCAGCACCGATCGCCGTTGGACTTTGCTTAGTAACCGTGTCACCATCACCAATCACAATTGGCTCCAGATGACTTTTACTAAGTTGCTCTTTAGCCCCATCAGTCTTTTGACTAACGACATCTGGAACTTGCGCATCATCAGCTGTATTTTGGGTTAATGCCCGCTGCATAACTGGATTGAAGATTTGCGCCATCAATTGGGTAGCGGTCTTTCCACCATTTAAAGTGGGTTGTTTCATACTTACGTACATAATGTATCTTGGGTTTGAAGAAGGTACCATTCCAGCAACCGAATACAAGTAACTATCGTCACCATTCTCATAACCGCCAGATCCATTACTTACCTGAGCAGTACCAGTCTTTGCAGCTACTCGATATCCAGGAATCTTGTAATCTTGACCGATCCCATATGGCTTATAAACAACATCTTCCATATGCTTTCGAACAGCTTTAGCAGTTGAGGGTTTAATGGGATGTCCCAACGTTTCTTCCTTATAATTCTTAACCACCTTATTGTGATCATTGGTTATATCATCAACAAACCTTGGCTTGATCATTTTGCCGTTATTAGCAACTGAAGTCATGGCTTGCACCATCTGCAAAGCAGTTACTTGAATACCTTGACCAAAGGCAGTATTAGCCTGTTCAATTGGCAACTTAAATTGCATATTCCCCGAATCATCATCACCAAAAACTGAATTAGTATTCTTCAGAAACTGAAACCGATTAATGTAATCTTTCCAAGTATTTGGCCCCATCTGTTGTTCCAAATGTGCCATGGCAACGTTACTAGACAAGGCAAATCCCTTATTATAAGTGATCATTCCCCATCCTGTTGGTAGCCAATCGGGCACAATCTTACCATCAATATCATATTTACCTGATAGATAACGCTCATTTCCATGGAAATTACCGCTATCAATTGAAGCGGCTAGCGTAAAAATCTTCATGGTTGAACCTGGCTCAAAAGCATCTTGGGTTAATGTATTCCGCCAAATGCCACCTAATCCCTTGCCAGTTGTAGCATTGAAAGTTGGTCGTTGAGCAGCGGCTAAAACTTTCCCAGTCTTAGCATCAATCAGCATGGCATTCATACTCTTTGGATGAACCTGTGATTGGACCTCACTCATCTGGTTTTCAAGCAGAAATTCTAATCGAGAATCAATTGTGGTATGAACACTATTCCCGTTAACCACTGGTCGTTCCTTTTTATTATCATCAGGTACTTCGTAACCATAATTATCATGTCTTACTTCTTCATACCCATTTGTCCCACTCAGAACTTTATTAAATGACTTTTCAAGGCCCATTTGTCCCACTAAGTTTGTCTCCTTAGTCTTGTTATTGGTAACTGGAGAAGCCAACCCAACAATGTGAGATGCAAAGACCCCATTTGGATATAATCGACTCTGTTGTTGAACAAATTTGATGCCGGGCAAATGATGAGAAACAATTTTTTGTTTATCAACTAAAGAAATGTTTTTTCCCGGATTTCCAAATTCAACCTGAAAGGCTTGTTTCTTTGGTTTAAGGGTCTTAAGGGCATCTTTGTAACTAATCGGCAAGTTTTCAGAAAGGACCCTAGCGGTTTTTTCAGGATTAGTTACGTAATCTGGTTTATCATCTTTAGTCTTTTGCGACTTGTTTAAAATAGCATAAATCGAGTAAGTACTGGTATCCTCAGCCAACGCTTGGTTATTGTTATCATAGATGGTTCCACGTTTAGACTTAATCACGTTAGTTTGGGCATACAAACTCTTTGTTTGCTGTGCCAAATTAACGTGATTCGCACTTTTGAAAATTGCTTTTTTAAAAAAAAAGCCGAAAATCAACAGGAAAACTACAATTACTAAAATCCGAAAATACATCCCAAATTTTTTTCGATTAGCAATCGCATTTTTCCGATTTTTTATCTGCTCTTGTTTTTTATTCATTTTGTGACGTTCCTTATTTGATCATTTGAAAGTTTTAATCCCGATCCTTTAGCAACCTTATCTAAACGTGAACTACTTTGAAGTTCATCAATCTGTTGCTTAAGTCCGGTATTGGTATTATGTATTCTTGTTGATCGACTCTCAGTATCTTGCAACGTTTGCTCGGCACCTGAAAGTGAAATTCTTGTCCAAACCAATGCGACCGACATTAAGAATATCATCGCACATCCAACTACTAAAATTGTAATTTCCAGCTTAGGACTGAACTTATGTTCTCTTTGGGGAGTAGTAACTCGCTTTGAATTGATCTGATTTCTTCGATATGTTTCATACGCGTTTCCATTTGAATATTCTTTTTTTGCTAGACCATTTTGTGCCAAAGTTCCCACCTCCTATTTAATTTTCTCAATGATTCTGAGTTTGGCACTGTGCGATCGATGATTTTGACTAAGTTCATCAGCACTGGGTAAAATTGGTTTTCTTTGGACCATTTTAAACTTTGGTTGCATTGAATCCGGTATGACCGGTAAATCATGGGGTAAATCTTGAATGGTGGTTTTTTCTTTAAAAATCCCCTTTACCAAACGATCTTCAAGCGATTGAAATGTGATTACACTAATCCGACCATGAACATTTAACATGTCTAACGCCTGCTCAAGTGAATCTTCTAAAGCGCCTAACTCATCATTAACGGCAATTCGTACGGCTTGAAAAACGCGCTTAGCTGGATTACCACCATGTCTTCGTGCTGGAGCTGGAATGGCATTCTTAATGATTTCAGCTAATTGACTTGTAGTATCGATTGGATGATCAGCTCTATTTTTTTCAATACTACGAGCAATTTGCTTAGAAAATTTTTCCTCACCATAACGATAAAAAATTTTCACTAACTTTTCATACGACCAGTGATTAATAACTTCCCAAGCATCTAGATCATTTCTTTGATCCATCCGCATATCAAGACGAGCATCTTTTTGATAACTAAAGCCCCGCTTGGCATCATCCAATTGTGGTGAAGAAACTCCTAAATCATAGACAACCCCATCAATTCCAACGACATCATAACGTTTCAAATCACGTTTAAAATTTCTAAAATTATCATGAATAAAAGTAATTTCATTATCTTTTAAGAACTTTTCTAAATGGGTTTGATTATAATCGATGGCAACTTGATCTTGATCAAAAGCGTATAAATGGCCATTTTTTAGTTCCGACAAGATCTTAGAACTATGGCCTCCGCCTCCAAGAGTACAATCAACATAGATTCCATTGGGCTTAACATCCAGACCACGAATAGCCTCATTTAATAAAACCGTTTGATGTTTAAACGTAGACATTAAAATTCACCTCAAGTTAGACATCAAGTAAATTTTCAGCAATATCGCTGAACTCACTCGAAGCCTCATCCGTATAACTATCCCACTTAGAAGCATCCCAAATTTCAAACCTAGTCGATACTCCAGCCAAAACACAGCTTTTGGTCAGGTCGGCATACTTACAAAGAGCGGTCGGGATATTGACTCGGCCTTGTTTATCAATATCACATTCAGTGGCCGCAGAAAAGAAAAAACGTGCAAACATTCGCGCATCTTTTTTGTTAAAGGGCAGTTCATTAATCTTATCCTGAACTTTTTGCCATTCATTCTCGGTATACCCAAAAAGACAGCCATCTAAACCACGAGTAATGACAAATTTATCTCCTAATAAATCTCTAAATTTAGCGGGAATGATGAGACGTCCCTTGGCATCGATGTTATGTCGATATTCGCCCATGAACATAATTCATCATTCCCTTCTCCCCTAAATATAAATTTAGTTTACCACAATAAACCACTTCCTACCACTTTGCCTCCATAAAAATCCACAAAAAATAAAAGCACTCCGGAAAACAAATCCCAGGAATGCTTTTATATCAGTGTATTATAATAATTTTTACAATCAAAGAAAATATAAAAATAATTATCCAATAAATGTCACTTATTCGCCAAAAATTAACTAAAAATTGTTTTGGCAACAACTGTCCTTCATCGATCACTCGGTAAAACAAAAAGATAATCCCAATTATCATCCAAGCCAAAATGAATAATGGCAAAAACGAAAATCCATGACTCGTCATAGTAATGACATGAACTAACCAAATTCCAATGATTGGAAATGAATCAAGAACACTCAGCCGTTGAAACATCCGATTTTTAGTAATGCGCTTAAAAAAAATAATAATAAAACCAATAATAATGAAAAGGAGTAAGGGCTTAATTAATGACTCCACTAATAAATGTAGATTAGATATATAATTGACCATTTTTAACCTCGTAAATTAGGTATAATAAGTGATTTGCAATATTTTTAGTTCAAAGTTAGAATTGTGACAGTATGAATACTGAAAGTGGTGGATACTTTGAATAAATGGAAAGATAAAACAACGTTTCAAAAGATCTTAATGATCTTTGTTTGGTTAATGATTATTGCAACCATTTTATCAGTGGTTGCTGGATCAGCAGCTGCTTTCTTTGGTGGCATGTAAATTAATAATATCGTTTTAGGGCATTCTGAAGCAAATTCAGAGTGTCTTTTTATTTTTCATCATCAGAAGAAGGCTTCTTATAGACGTCTCTAGGTTTACTTCCATGCTGTGGTCCAATATACCCACGTTGTTCCATATCATCAACAATCCGAGCCGCCCGATTATAACCAATTCGAAACTGACGTTGAATCATCGACGTACTGGCTTTTTGTTCTTTTACAACAAATTTCAGAGCATCATCAAATAGATCATCCTCATCATCGTCTTTTTCTTCTTCTTTAATTTCAGCATCAGTAACCATCATTGAGTCATCATATTCTGGCTCAGCTTGTTTCTTGACAAAATCAATCACGTTTTCAACATCACTATCAGAAATAAAGGAACCTTGGACACGCGCTGGAATGTTTTGATCGATCGGGAGATACAGCATATCACCCCTCCCAAGTAATTTTTCAGCTCCATTCGTATCTAAAATTGTTCTTGAATCAACTCCACTTGATACCGCAAAAGCGATTCTTGATGGGACATTAGCTTTAATCAATCCGGTAATAACATCAACTGACGGACGTTGAGTTGCCAAAATCATATGAACCCCAGCTGCTCTTCCCATCTGAGCTAGTCTAATGATGGCACTCTCCACTTCATTTGAGACCGTCATCATTAAATCAGCTAGTTCATCAACAACCACTACAATGTATGGGAGAGTTGGAAGAGCCGTACCTTCAGTCCGATTCTTTTCTTGAATATACTTATTATATCCACTAATTTTACGTTGACCTGTCTGGGCAAACATCTCATAACGATGTTCCATTTCATCAACCACTTTATGAAGAGCGCGAGCGGCTTTCTTAGGATCTGAAACCACTGGGCTTAAAAGATGAGGAATCCCATTATAAACACCCAACTCAACTTTCTTAGGGTCAATTAACATAAATTTAACCTGGTCGGGAGTAGCTTTTAAAAGAATACTAGTGAGAATTGAATTAATTGCAACCGACTTACCACTTCCAGTTGATCCCGCAATTAACAAATGAGGCATCTTGGTAATATCGCAAGAAACAACGTCACCGTTAACGTTTTTACCCAAAGGAACATTTAGAATACCATGGTTGTTACCAGTCTGATTTTCAAATACATCCCGAAACGAAACGGTCGAAATTGCTTTATTAGGAACTTCGATCCCAATTAAAGATTTGCCTGGAATTGGTGCTTCAATCCTGATGTCTTTTGCTGCTAATGCAAGTGCAATATCATCACTCAAATTGACAATTTTAGAAACTTTTACACCAATTGCTGGATGCAACTCATATTCGGTGACCGATGGTCCTAAGCTTACATTTTTTACCTCAGCATCAACCCCGAAACTCTTTAAAGTCTTTTGTAGAATTTTCGTATTTTTATCGATCGCATTATATTCTGCAGTCTGATCTTGCTCTGGCACTTTAGTAAGGAGATTAGTTGAAGGAAGTTGATAGTGGTTACCAGAAGAATTATTTTCAAAAGTTGGTAAACTCGTTTTGGTTTCATTATCAAAATGATTCCGTTTAGGCTTCTTACTTGCAACCGTTATGTGAGGAGTATTCTCATCTTGTTTAACACCAACATGTTCCGTTGGCTTATTGACTGGAACAGTTGGTGAATTAACGGATGCTTGAGACCGCGAACTGTTCTTCTCATTTTCTTTTTGATGTCCTAGATAATCTTGAAACTGATTTGTCTTTGCTGATTGCTGCTTTTGTAATTTTCGATTATTTCGTCGCTCTTGATTATTCAGGTGCGCCCGATTAAATGACGCAATAATCGCAGTAAACCACTTAGCTGACCAAGTCAAAAAGCTTTTGAGCCACTTAATAACTGGTAGTTTAAAGAAGATGATCGCTCCAACGACCATTAAACTGTAAGCAAGGATCAAAGTCCCAACTAACGAGATAAGGGTATCGAAAAAAGATAATAACGTAGCGCCAATCATCCCACCCCCAACGTTACTAGTAGAGACACCGTTAGTAATATCAGAAAGTAACGCATTGAAGGTGGTGGACACAAAGTTAACATGGGAATTTAAAGAATTCGAAAAGGTAATGGATAAGTTTAAAATCCAACCAATAAATGCTATCAAAAAACCCAAAATATAATGGTAATCGATTCGAGGAATCTTAATTCCTAGAAGCAATAAGATGCCAAAAACACCTAGAAAAATTGCCAAAACCTGGTAGGCGTTCCCAACCACTAACCGAAATACATTAGCAAACAGGGTCCCCGCCATTCCTAAGCTGAAAAAGCCTAAAACGGCGATCAACATAAAAATCAAACCAATGATATTTAATTTCTTTTCACCGCAAAAGTTCTTTAATTTGTTCCAAACAGAATTTCTTTTTTTCCTTGGACGACGTTTTCTCGTTATTTTACGCTTTGTAGTTTTACGTTTTGTTTTTCGTTGAGCCAACTAAGGCACCCCTTCGCATTATTTTAATTTATCATGCTCATAAGTATGAGTCACTTCAAGTCCAGCAAATTTCTGTTGCCTTAAAGCCTCATACATTACAATCGCACAAGTGTTCGATAAATTCAATGCTCGAATATGAGAATCATCTTGAGGAATTCTAATAGCTTGTTTGGAATACTGACGTTCAAAGTTTTCGGGCAATCCCGTCGTTTCTTTTCCAAACAAAAAATAATAATCCACGTTATCATCACTATAATTAGGATCTGTATACACCTTTTTCCCAAACTTTGAAACCAAAAACAACCTTTGCTTGTCTGGAATGGTTTTTAAAAATTCAGGAAGATTCTCGTGATAATTGATCTTAACCTTATCCCAGTAATCTAATCCAGCTCTCTTTAAGTGTTTATCATCAACCGAAAAACCCAATGGTTTAATTAAATCAAGAACGGTATCAGTTCCCGCACATGTTCTTGCAATATTGCCAGTATTAGCTGGCATTAATGGTTCAAATAATGCAATATGATTAGTCATTTACATCCTCCAATAATTCGTTCAATAACTTTCTTTTTCAATTATATCACGCGTCTAATTCCATTTAAGCGCAAAATCGATGTCAATTCAGATCTATAATAGTTATAATTGTTGCAGGAGGTAGTTTATATGACAATCGTTGAACCACTTGTATCAAAATTTAGAGAGGTATCTGCTGAACTTGAAAGTTCTCAATTAAAAATTGCAATTAATCAGGAAATGATGACCCCTAGTCGTGGATTTATCGCAGAAGCATGTAAATATGCTCACGAAAAAAAGCGAAGCCTCGACGTCTTAATTTCATCAAATAATAATACTAGTACCTTTAATGATTCTGAGATAAAAATCATGGAAGATGATCTTTTCCAATGCCAAGAGTTAGGTGTTGATGGTGTCATTATTGGTGCTTTAAATGACCAAAATAAAGTCGACTTAGAGGCCATGGAAATTTTGATGGCAGCAGCAGGCGGCATGCAACTGTATTTTTCACCTGCATTTGATCAAATAATTGAAAAAAAATGGACTGATACTCTGAACTGGATTGATAACAATAACTTTGCTGGAGTAGTTGCATCAACCAGAATAGAAAGTTTATCTGCAAAAATAAAAAATTATCAGAATCTTCAGTTAATTCCACTCGTAGAGTCCAAAGATGAATTGGATAAGGTCCAAAAGATTGCTGATCCCAATATTATAATTAACAAAAAATAGCTTCAGCTATAAAAATAATCCCGTAACGCTAAAAACTAACGTTACGGGATTATTTGTTTTTCTCCAATCAATGAACTTTTTTAATGCTCAAAATGACGTGGTCCTCTGAACTTGTGCCATAGAAAAGCACCAACTCCAGCAACTACCACCACAATAATTCCTCCAACTACCCAGGGAGTAATGCTCCCATCTTTTTTCTCGTGCTTAGCATCATTTTTGTCATGATCTTTTTTTGCCTTTTTATTTTTCTGATTCTTCTTATCAGATTGATTCTTTTTATCCTTGGCATTCTTATCAGCATTGGGTTTTTGGGAATTATCTTTGGCCTTTGATTGATCCTTGGCTTTTTCATTTGTCTGATTATTACTAGTAGCATTTTTCTGGGTACCAGTAGCTGAACTATCACTAGTCCCGTTACTATTTTTATTCTTACCATTAGTCTGACTACTATTACTACCATTGGAACTCACACCAGCATTAGCACGGTTAGGTTGTTTATTATTTGCCGTACTGTTACCAGTTGATGAATAAATAATCGTCATTTCCATAATATCTGTCGAACTATCACTACCACCAAATGTCATTTGGGGACCATTACTATTATTTTGTCCATTTTGAATACTAGAATACTTGTATCCAGGAATGTTAGGAATCGACGCAATATAGGTACTACCAGTTGCTCCCATGGCGGTGGTTGCAGGACGAATTACGTGACCATTTTGATCAACGTAGTGAACTACAATCTCCCCTTGACCACTATTACCCTGCGCAAATTGAGTAGTTTGCGCATTAACATGTCCCACATTAGGCACAAACACTCCAATGGTGACCACTGCAAAACTAATTAAAATTAGTGAGGTTACTTTCTTTAAGTTCATAATCCATACTCCATTTCATTTATTTGAAAATGTTTAAGGGTGTTTCTAAAAATTATTTTCACCTAATTAATTTTAGTTCAAGTCGGCAACGTAACGATATGCACCTGAAGCTGCTCGGTATCTTAACCATGTGTATCCATTAGCAATTACTTTGCCATCATAAACAACGCTTTCTCCAGCATCATATTGTCCCACAACTTGTGAACTAGTACTTGGTGAAGTTCTAATGTTAGTAGCGTGTCTGAAAGTAAATCGGCCAGAAGTGGGAGTAACGTCTGATTGGTTGTTACCAGAAACAGAACCATTTCCTAATTCAGCAACATAACGGTAGGCACCTGATCCACCACGATATCTTAACCATGTGTATCCATTAGCAATTACTTTGCCATCGTACACTACTCGTTCACCAGCATTATATTGGCCTACGACCTGTGAATTAGTATTTGGAGCAGTTCTGACGTTTGTAGTTTGACCAAATGTATAAGTACCTGAAGTTTCAGTGACATTTGGTTGGTTATTTGGAGTTGAAGTATTGTTATCTAGTTTAGCAACGTAACGGTAGGCACCTGAAGCTGCCTTATATCTTAACCATGTGTATCCATCGGCATTAACAGTACCATCATAAACAACTCGCTCACCGGCATCGTACTGTCCCACAATTTGTGCACTAGTACTTGGAGCAGTTCTAATGTTGGTAGTTTGATTAAAGGTATACATCCCTGATTCTTGCTTAACGTTTGCATCTGGATTAGGTGCGGGAGTGGAAGTATTGCTTAATTTAGCAACGTAACGATAGGCACCTGATCCACCACGATATCTTAGCCATGTGTATCCATCGGCTTGGATAGTACCATCATAAACAACTCGTTCACCGGCATCGTATTGACCTACAATCTGAGAACTAGTACTTGGAGCAGTTCTAATGTTAGTAGTTTGACCGAATGTATAGGTTCCAGAAGCTGGTGTGACATTTGACTCTGGATTTGAGGCTGGTACGTCGCTTACCTTAGCAACATACAAATCATCACCAGAATATGATTTGTATCTTAACCATGTATATCCATCAGCATCAACAGTCCCATTGTAAATGACACTTTCTCCAGCCTTATATTGTCCTACAACTGGAGCACTTAGGCTTGGTGAAGTTCTAATATTGGTGGTTTGACTGAAGGTATAAGTACCAGAAGCTGGCTTAACATCAGGAGCTGGTAGTGGATTACCTTCATCTTGAAAGGCGATTTGATCGATGCTAGTTAAATTATAGTTACGGACACAGTTAATAAGTGTCTGAGCATAACTAGGATCAGTCGCATATCCATCATTTTGTAAAGCATAGGCTACACTCACGTAATCTCGTACGCCAAGTAAGTTGCTGTAACGTGGGTTGTCTCTTAAGAAAGCACCATGGTCTTCAATGCTTGCAGCCCAGCTTGGGTATAATCTAAAGGCTGCTTGAACAGTAACCCAGTGTCCATTGATGTATTCTTGAGTTGGAAAGTAAATTGATTGACCGTTATAAGAACCTTTGATTCCAAATAAATTGTTACCCTTAACGGCTAATCCAGATCTCCCCCAACCACTTTCAATGATGGCCTGAGCGATTGAAATTGATGGTAAAACACCATATTTCTTCCATCCAGCAATTGCACCAGGAGTCACCTTATTAATAAAGTCCTGAGTATAACTGGCAAAATTAGTGTTATTTGAAACATTAAAATTAGTATATTGTGATGGGCGTTGCACGTTTTGATTTACGTTGTTTTCAACGCTTGAATCATAATAACCAGGACCAATCTGCTTATCTGGAGTGGCAACGTCAGCCTTTAAGTTAACGTTTTGATTTTGATCTGCATTCTGTTGATGCTCATTATTATTTTCAGAAACTTTGTTCTCGTTTTCAGCATTATCAGCTGCCTTGAGAGCAACTTCAGAATTTTGTACTGATTGTTGACTATCATCAGCTTTTGTTACTTGCTTTTGATCACTAGTCTCTGAAACTTTTGGTGATTGTTGCTGTTCATTAGAATTATTCTGATCTTTGACATTATTAGTCTCGGTCGATTTTGAAACAGCATTACTATCATTTAATGAGTTAGTTTGAACTGATTGATCAGTCTTAGTTGGTTGTTGATTATCAGTAGTAACTTCATTTTCGTTCTGAGATTGTTTAGAATCACTTGATTGTAATGTTGGTGTATGTACATTTGTTTCAGAAGAATTCTTAACTTCTGTATTTGTCTCACCATTTACTGATTCTGCTTGTTGTAACTGAGTGGCAGTCTTATTAGTGTTTTCCACTTGGGCTGAACCACTATTGTTTTGGGTTTGATTAGTGTTTGCAACTGTTGGTTGTTCTTGAACAATTTCCTTCTTTGGTTGAACATTTGAAGCCGGTTCACTTTCAGAAACTGGGACAGTACTTACCTTATCAGCATTTACTGAACTATTTAAGTTAAACGTGAACAATGCCGCACTGGCAAAGACCGTACCCATAGCTACTTTCATCCAGCCCTTTTTGGTTTTCACCAACTTGTTACGGCGTTTAGTCTCTCCGGTACTAAGAGCCATTTGGTTGTGCTTCTTAATGAGCTTCTTCATCAATTATCTCTCCTTTTCAAAACTGTAACATCATAATTAAGTATAACATCTAACGATCAAAAATTAATAAAAATATAAACAATATTAATAGTAATTATTCTAAAGTGAAATCTTAAAAATGTCTACCCCAATTTACTTAATTATTTATTTTGGCTCATCTTTAACTCATGAAAAAATAAAATTCTAGGACACCAGTGTCCTAGAATTATATGTTTTAGCTAACCAAATATTATAAAAATCAATAAATCTTAATTCAATAACTCTTTAAAATCACTAGGAATTTGGGATTCGACTTTGATGCCCTTTTTTTCAAACGGATCAAAAAAAATTGTCTGATAACAATGTAGTTTTTGCCGTTTATTGCTGTGTTCGTGAGGATTATATAGCCAGTCTCCCACAAGCGGATAGCCAATTCTTGCAAAATGAACCCGAATTTGATGTGTTCGCCCCGTATGCAACCTAATTTTGACCAACGACATTCCATTATTAACCTTCAATGTCCAAAATTCAGTTCGACAATATTTGCCGTCATTTCTGACTTCTCGTTCGATAAATGATCCTGGTTTTCTACCAATTGGGAGCACAATCTGCCCGTGCTTGATGTTAAGTTCACCTAACACAACGGCAACATAATATTTTTTTACCTGTCGGTCTTTCAGTTGCTTATCAAGTACCGAATGAGCTAAATGATTCTTAGCAAAAATAACCGGACCACTCGTATCACGATCAAGCCGATTAACGATGTGAACCTTCTTACTTGGATAATCATTACGAACATAATAACCTAAAACACGATTTAAAATTGTGTCATTAGGATAAATATGTGAAGGAACTGAAGCAACTCCGACCGGCTTATCAATTACCAGAAAATTATCATTTTCAAATAAAATCTTAATCGGTAAATTTGAAACCTGTAAAAAATCATTTTGTTCTTCAGGTGGCAAAATGACCTTAACTCGATCACCACGTGATAATTCAAAACTAGTATAAACATCCCTGCTATTCACCATCAAGTGACCACCATGATAACGAATACTTTTAAGCAGCGATCTGGTAACCCCATTTTTCATCACAAACGTTCTGACTTTCATGGGTTTATATTCATCATAAATCCAATCAAAACTAATCATCGTCAAGGGTTTCCCCAATGAATGAATTACTTACCCGCTGCCAAAAATGAGTGTGACGATATTTGGCAAAATAAATTCTTCGTTTGGAAATTTTGAATTTAATGGACTTAATTGGACGATCTTTAATTAATAACTGGTCGTATGTTAGAACGTTATGGAGTGATACCTCCGGCACAATCGTAATGGATTCAGTTGGTGGAATAATGATCGGTGAACCAATCGTTCGAAAAACCCGGTTATTAATTGAAGCCATCTCAGCCACTTGAATTGAATTGAACTTAGGCGAAATAATTGCTCCCCCTACTGATTTATTGTATGCGGTTGATCCAGTGGGAGTTGAAATACATAATCCATCGCCACGAAAGTTTTCAAAAAGTTCTCCTTTGATGAAGACTTTGGCCACCATCGTTCCGAACAGTTTTTTAAAGGTAGCCTCATTTAGCGCAATCATATAATCTGGTTGGCCACCATCAGCATAATCTACTTCGATATCTAATAAGGGATAGCTAACACTTTGACCATTATCATGCTTCAAACTTTCAACCAACTGGGTCACTTCAGTATCACGCCAGTCAGTATAAAATCCCAAATGACCCGTGTGAATTCCAACGAACCTAATCTTGTCAGTCAAATCATCGTAATGATGAAAAGCAGAAAGTAACGTACCATCTCCACCAACGGAAATTACAATTTCAGGATTAAGTTCATCAATTTCTAAATCTTTTGCATTTTCAATCTCTTTTGATAATTCCGATGCAATTCGACTCGAGGTCTCACCATCGTTACTATAAATTGCAATTTTCATTTTTGGTCCCTCGATTCGTGTTTATCGTTTTGATCCTTAAGATCTCGATCTAACTCTTGTTTAATCTCTAACATTTCTTCATCCAACTTATAAGCGGTTTCCGATGCCCCCTGTAACCTCTTATGAACTTCAGGAGGAAAAACATCAGGATGCTTATAATTTAAAGAATGTTCAATGGTAGCCCAAAAGTTCATTGCTAAAGTTCTAATTTGAATTTCAGCCAGAATATCCCTTTGCCCATCGACTAACTGCAAGGGATAACTAAATACAATGTGGTATGAACGGTAGCCACTGGCTTTCTCATTATTAACGTAATCCCGTTCTTCTAAAATATTAATGTCATTTCGTTTTCTAAGAATGTCTACTACCGTGTAAATATCATCAAGAAATTCACACATAATGCGCAACCCACAAATATCTTCCATGTCTTCAGACAAACGTGATTCTTCAATGTGACGTCGCTGCATCTTTTCCTTGATACTATCGATTGGCTTAATTCTACTAGTAACAAACTCAATTGGTGAGCGTTCACCACGTTCTAAGTACTCGGAGCGAATCCCACGTAATTTTAATTTTAATTCATTTGAAGCTTCTTGATATGGAAATAAAAAGTCATCCCAATTCTTCACCATAAAACAACAATCTCCAGTCTGTCATATTGTTCCAGAAACATAATACCACACTTAATTATCATCCCAGTATAATAAGAGTACTAAAACAAATTTATTGAATTTTTATAAAAAAATGATAATCTAGTAAGTGCGTCGTTATAGAAGAGAAAGATAACAAACTAGGAAAGGAAAAAGTTATGATTGAACTATATTTATTTGTAGACCCAACTTGCAGTGATTGTGCTGAATCTGAACAAACTATTGATCGTTTATCAAAGCAATTACCCTGTAAGACATCATTTCGAATCATTCCGATCATGAACCTTAGCGTTATATCAGGTAATAAGGAAGCTCACTCACAACTTCTTCCATATAAACTAATCCTTGATTATAAAGCAGCACTATTTCAAGGAGCAAAAAAGGGTCGAACCTTTTTGTTTGCACTACAGCACGACATTCTAAAAAGAAACATGACTTACTGTGATAGCTTAGTTTACGACATTGCCCAAAAAGCTAATCTAGACTTGGAAATGTTTAAAGAAGACCGTCGTTCAAAATTAACTGAGAGCACCTTTCAATCTGATCAACAAATGATTTCAGAAATGAATATTTCAAATCATGGTAATTTAGTAATATTTGACTGTGATTCTTCAGACAACGGTTTACTAATTGATAAAGTTGATTACCAAGAATTATTTGATATTTGTAATCACATAATTCAAAAGGAATCAAGAGAGCTTGATGGTAAAATTAAACAAACAAATAATCTTCGAGTTCTCTAGAATAAAAAGGGTTTCACACTTTTAAAAGTGTGAAACCCTTTTTTTGACTATTAAAGCCAACCAAATTGACTCTTTTCAGTATCTAGTTTATTAATTTCTTTCATTTCATCGGGTGTTAACTCAAAATTGAAAATATCCAAATTACTTTTAATCCGATCTGGTTTAGTGGATCGTGGTAAAACAATAATTCCATTTTGAATTAAGAAGCGAAGGCCCACCTGACCAATGGTCTTATCGTGAGCTTGAGCAATCTTTCCCAACGTTTCATTGGTAAAGAAGCCGTTACGACCTCGTGCAAATGGTGACCAAGCTTCCAGTCGTAAATCATCTTTTTTAGCAACCGGCAAAAAGTCCCTTTGTTGCCGAAATACGTTAGTCTCAACTTGATCGACAACTGGTTTAATGGTTGCACTCTTCAAAATGGTACTGAGATCATCACCATAAAAGTTGGACAAACCGATGCTCTTTAGTTTACCAGCCTTAACGGCATCTTCCATTGCTCTGTAAGTTTCCGTTAAATCACCTGCAGGCCAATGATACAACATTAAATCAATATAGTCAGTTTGTAATTTTTCTAATGCTTCATCAATCATTTTAGTTGCTTCATCATAAGATTCTGGGCTTTCAATCTTAGTGGTCAGAAAAATATCATCACGGTTAACATCACTGTTCTTGATTGCATTTCCAACTTCACGTTCATTTCCATAATCACGTGCAGTATCGATCCCAGGATAACCATCTTTTAATGCTTGATCGACACTCTTTTCCGTCTCTCTAGCTGGAATTTCATAGGTTCCAAAAAAGATCTGTGGGATTTTAATCCCATTATTTAAAGTAAATGTTTCATCTTCAGCTGTCATGCAAACACCCCTCCTCAATTAATTACAAGTACAGCATATTCCTCTCACATAATATTTCAAACATTGTGCTCACCGTATATTTAAAGCATTTTTTCCAGTTCATCTAAGCGTCTTTCAAACTTATCAAAGGCTTGATTTAAATAATCCGGTTTAGTCATATCAACTCCAGCTGCTTTCATAATAGTAATAGGATCCTTACTACTTCCTGATTTTAAATAGTTCAGATACGAATCAATCTTTTTAGGATCTCCACTCATAACTCGATCCGCTAATGCGGAAGCAGCCGCAAAACCAGTTGCGTACTGATAAACGTAGAAATCATAGTAAAAATGGGGAATCCTAGACCATTCAAGTCGAATCTCAGGATCAGAAACAACGTCTTTTCCATAGTACTCTTGGTTCAAATTAAAGTAATATTTGTTCATAAATTCCGCAGTTAATGACTTTCCTTCTTGTTCTGATTGATGGATAAACTCTTCAAATTCAGCAAACTGGGTTTGCCGAAAAATTGTTCCCTTTACTCCATCTAAGTAGGAATTAAGGATGTATTTGCGAACCTCTGGATCAGAATTATTTTTAAGTAAGTAATCAGTCAAGATATTTTCGTTAGTAGTTGACGCAATTTCGGCCACAAAAATTGAATAATCGCCGTACTGGTATGGTTGGTTATGAGAAGTATAGTAACTGTGCATACTATGTCCTGTTTCGTGCACCAAAGTGTATAAATTATCAAGATTATCTTGCCAATTAAGCAAAACAAATGGATTCGTATCATACATCCCAGATGAGTATGCTCCCGTTCGTTTCCCTTTATTTTCAACTACATCAATCCAGCGATTATTAAATTCTTCTTTAACGTGTTTAACGTAATCCGGACCGTAAACGCTCAGTGCCTTTAAAGCTTCATCCTTCGCTTGCCCAAAGGAATACTTGAGACTTGGTTTTCCACTTAATGGCACGTACATATCATACATGTGTAATTCAGAAACATTCAAAGCTTTTTTTCTGAGCGCAACGTACCGATGAAATAACGGTAAGTGATCATGAACACTTTTTACTAAGGTTGTATAGACAGTTTCAGGAATCTCATTTTCACTCATTGCCATTTGTCTTGCTGAATCATATTTTCTCGTCTGTGCTTCAAAGTTATGAACAGATACTTCTGCTGACAAAGTTGAAGCAAGCGTGTTTTGAAATTGATCAAAGGTTGAGTAAAAGGATTTGAAAGCATTCTTTCTCACTTTTCGATCTTGCGACTCCAAGAGTAAACTATAAATACCGTTAGAAAGCCGTACTTTTTTACCCGACCCATCATTCACCTGAGGAAATTTAAGGTCAGAACTATCTAAGATTCCAAATGTCTTTTCGGGTGCCTCAAAAATTGTTGAAGCCCTAGCCATCAACTTTTCTTGGTCCTCAGGTAAGACATGATCCTGATTAACTAAAATCTTATCAAAAAATCTTCGATATTCTTCTAACTTTGGATTTTCCCTAATAAACTGTTTGATGCTTTCAGACCCTAAGGAAATGATTTCGGGCTCTAACCAAGACTGTGCCTGACCAACTTTGCTTCCTAATTTATTAACCCGGTCCATGTCACTCTGTAATTCATTATTAGTAGTATCAACATCACTAGCTGACTGAGCATAAACATATAACTTTTCATATTTTCGATTCAAGTCCAATACTTGCCTAATTACATTTAAAAGCGACTCACTATTTAAGCCAAGTTGCCCCTTTAATTGACTAACCTTTCCAACTAAATCATTAGCTTCACTATATGCTCGTTCGAACTCCGCATGATCCTTATACACAGTAGTCAAATCCCAAGTTAATTCTTTTGGAACCTCGTTTCGATTTGGCAAATCATTTATCTTTGACATTTTACAATCTCCATTTCATGAACGTTTCTTAATCATGCTTATCTTAGCATAAACATCTCTATACCACGTAAATTCTTCAACTCGTTCAATCTTTCCATCATCAATCACCAACAGCTTATTATGAATCAAACAAGCCACAAACCTTTGAATATAAGCCTTCCTTACATTTTCAACATTGGTTAGAAAAACAAATTGATCATTTGGATCAGCAAAATGGCTTTCTTGATATACTTTATCCATAAATTGAAAAATACTTTTACCAACCCACTTTTTTAGTTCACAGACGAAAATTATTTCCCAAGTCAACCACTGGTGACCGAAAACTGGAGGCAACATCCGATAATGATGACAAATAAGTGGACATCCAGTCACCGTCTTGCCATTTAGGTAGCAGTATTCCTGTAAAGCCATCATCCCCTGATCACGATAGCGAACTTTCTTCTCAATTTGTTTACATACCTTGATTAAATTGGGCTGCCTTAATTTATCAGATTGCTTTTTGTTAAAAAATTCAAACATTGAATACCAGCGTTTAAATGACTTCTCTCGGTAACGATAGACCCCATCAACTTGATGAATTTGGTAGCGGATAAAATATCGTGATCTAAAAGAATTCATATAAACAAGATAGTACCCCGTGTTTTTATGATATCTAATGAATTGAAGTACTGAAGGACTTGAAACCTTCTTTTTATAATATTTCATTCCCAAGATCCAAGAAGATTCTAGACCAATTGAATGGTAACCAGCTACCCGCTTACTCAACTGTTGAAAGCTAATAGGGCTGCATTGATACTCAATTGCCATATTACTCAAAAGAATATCCGCTCGTTGTTTTAAAGCTGGTAAATATACCTCTACATCAGCATCACATGGTAACGAGTTTAAT
Organism: Fructilactobacillus sp. X3R5C2; assembly: GCF_059901175.1. Classification (NCBI taxonomy): domain Bacteria; kingdom Bacillati; phylum Bacillota; class Bacilli; order Lactobacillales; family Lactobacillaceae; genus Fructilactobacillus; species Fructilactobacillus sp. X3R5C2. The sequence continues at coordinate 3,565 of NZ_JBWXVC010000002.1, read as the reverse complement.
ATGATGTCTTTGCCAAGTGTATGCGCATAAGATTCACCGGCTCCCGTTTTACACTTCGAATTTGCTTGATGAGCAAAATGTGGAATTTTATTAATACCCTTTTTCAAAACCACCAATTCACCACAATCACAGCAATAATATTTATGATTCCTTTTGGCATCTCGTGCCATAATAAGCTTTCCATTTTCTAAAGCCATTAACATAAAAAAGACCCTTCGCAATATACGAAAAAAGATTCGCTAAATGCGAATCTTTTTACTTAAAATAATATGCAATTGTTTCAAGTGCATCACCAACCGTAATTTGCTTACCATACTTCTTTAATTTGTCTTCAGTCAGTGGCGCAATTTTCCCATACTCATAAACAATTCCCATTTCATCATTAATCATATGATTAAGGTCATCAAGATTAGAATTACCCTCACTATCGTACTGACCATTCAAATAGTATCTGAACATAATAATATACGAATTTTGATATTGATACAAATCAGTTTTTAATTCTACTGAATGGCGGGGAGTAACTTCCTTCCATTTATTGGCAAGCCCAATTAAATCATCAAATGAATTGAATTTGATTGGAATTAGTCGTTTACCAGTCTTTTTATCAAAGGTATCATACATCTTGCGAATATCATTAACGTTTTTGCTGGTTCTTTGTTTTCCATTTTCATTTAATGGAGGTAACATCCCACCATTATCGCCAATTTGATTCGAAATATTCTTATCTTTACTAATAAATAACTCTAATCCATCTTGGCTAGGAAGAATTTGAAACAAAACCGTATCTGTATCCGTAAAGTCTTTTTCAACGTCAGCTTCATCAAGAATGCTATAGAAAAATTGTTCACATTTTTCTCGATTCCCTAAAAGATCAAGCATCCCAATTCCATGCTTTTTTAAGTCTTCCTTGTTAATCAGTACACGGATTGTATCTTTGTTAACACGATGGAATTTCATAAAACAAATCGCCTCCTAAATCCTAATTGCCTTTCTTATTTTAGGCAATTCAACATTAACCTTTTTGCCAGCGGCTTGTTGTGCTTGCTGTAACAATTTTACGTGACTACCATTTTGAGGAAGATGACTTATTAACAGGTTCTTACTATCTGACAATCGAGCTAAGTGACCAGATTGTTTAGAGGTCATATGCCACAATTTACCATCTACGTCCTCAAAGAAATTCGTATCTGATATTAACATATCAGAGTTCTTAACAAAATTAATTAGACCATCAAAATAACGTGTATCAGCTGTGTAACTCAATACTTTTCCAGATGATCGTTCAACAATCTTCATCGCAAAGGCTGGCACGGGATGAATCGTCTTTAAAAATGTGACTGTAAATGGTCCCACTTCAAGTTCACTATCAGCACTAAAGGGTTCTTTCTCAGTCGAATTGGGCCAATCTAACTGGTTGTAATGAATCTGATCGGTTGTATTTCCGTAAATCGGTAAAACATCTGTATCATAGCGTTTATCATGTAACTGCCAATAGTACTGTAACACCCCAACATCAGCGATGTGATCTGCATGATAATGTGACAAGATAATTGCATTTAATTTTAGTGGGTCTAAGACCTTCTCTAATGAGAGCATTATTCCGCTCCCACAGTCAATCAACAAATTAAAGTTACCGCTAGTAACTAAATATCCACTAGTACCAATTCCATCATAAGGATAACCACCATAATCACCTAAAACCGTAAGTTTCATTTTTATCCCCCATTTCCAAAAATTAGGACATTTTCCTTTTAACTCATTAGGATTTATTCTAAACTAATTATGAAGCAATTTACATCAAAAGGAAGTTAATAATATGATAAGACAAATTTCTGTAACATTTGGCACGAAGAATGTATTAGTGCACATCATGAAAAGTAATCCTGAAAGAGATTTAGCACTATTCTCTACCAACAATAACGATTCAGGCCTCCAGCTCCTGGATTACAGTGGAAAGGAATCAATTTTCAAAAGTCCCATCACTTATGACGTCCTTTCACACGTTGGCGAAGACAACTGGAGTTATTTCATTAATTATGTGGAACTTTCACCATCAGATGACCAACGTAAAGTTTTAGATGCAAACATGAACACCTTCATGAGCAGTCCTGAATTACCAAGCGGAATGTTTTCGGGGTATTATATGTCAGATTCAAAGGATCATACTAAGCGTATTATTCTCACTTTATGGCGTGGAGCATACGCATACAATGATTGGGCTAATCGTCCTGAAAGTATTGTTTCTAAATTTAAAAACGATCCTAACATTGATTACCGCTCAGCCAGTTATCAACGGGTTGCACCAACAAATAATTAATAATTAATAGATATAAAAAAAGAGATGAATAATTCATCTCTTTTTTTATATGATAATGATACGGTTCGTACGAGACTCGAACTCGTGATCTCCTGCGTGACAGGCAGGCGTCCTGAACCAACTAGACCAACGAACCAAAATTGCGGGAGCTGGATTTGAACCAACGACCTCCGGGTTATGAGCCCGACGAGCTACCAGACTGCTCTATCCCGCGATAATTATATAGTAAAAATAATGATGACCCGTACGGGATTCGAACCCATGTTACTGCCGTGAAAGGGCAGTGTCTTAAACCACTTGACCAACGGGTCATAATAAACGGAGAAGGAGAGATTCGAACTCTCGCGCCGCTTGCGCGACCTACACCCTTAGCAGGGGCGCCTCTTCAGCCACTTGAGTACTTCTCCAATGGGTCTAGGTGGACTCGAACCATCGACCTCACGCTTATCAGGCGTGCGCTCTAAACCGACTGAGCTATAGACCCAAATAAAACAAATAAAAGCGGGTGACGAGAATCGGACTCGCGACAGTAGCTTGGAAGGCTACGGTTTTACCACTAAACTACACCCGCATAAAAATATTAAATTAAGTGGCGCGGGACAGAATCGAACTGCCGACACACGGAGCTTCAATCCGTTGCTCTACCAACTGAGCTACCGAGCCATTTAAGCGGTTCGTACGAGACTCGAACTCGTGATCTCCTGCGTGACAGGCAGGCGTCCTGAACCAACTAGACCAACGAACCAAAATTGCGGGAGCTGGATTTGAACCAACGACCTCCGGGTTATGAGCCCGACGAGCTACCAGACTGCTCTATCCCGCGATAATATAAAGGAGGATGAGAGATTCGAACTCTCGCGCGATTTGACTCGCCTGACGGTTTTCAAGACCGTTCCCTTCAGCCAGACTTGGGTAATCCTCCAAAAACAACAAAGTAATTGTAACATATAAGTCAATAAACCTCAACGCCCACCAAACAGCGTTCGGATGGACCTTGTAGGACTCGAACCTACGACCGGACGGTTATGAGCCGTCTGCTCTAACCAACTGAGCTAAAGGTCCAAGACCTAATCGCGGCAGAGGGGATCGAACCCCCGACCTCCCGGGTATGAACCGGACGCTCTAGCCAGCTGAGCTACACCGCGATTTAAGATACATAAAAGTATCTAATCGGGAAGACAGGATTCGAACCTGCGACCCCCTGGTCCCAAACCAGGTGCTCTACCAAGCTGAGCTACTTCCCGA